>CAYVBE010000011.1:0-46990 GCA_964448935.1 uncultured candidatus Brocadiaceae bacterium | reverse complement strand
GCCGCCTTCCAGCCCGTAGGCCGCGTTCCCCACTTCTCGCGGAACCAGCGGGAGATCACGCTGGTGACCTCGAGTACCGTTCGCGGGGCCTTCCGTTGCAGCCGTACGGGCACCTACGCCGTGTTCGTCCGCGCGCGATCAAACGAGGCGTTCGGGGAATACGCAAAGGTCGCCGTGGAGGTGGACGGGACGCGGGTCGGCGAGGTCGAGACGCGCTCCTCGACGACCGGCCGGTTCCGCGTCGGCGCGGTGCATCTGAGCGAGGGCGAGCACCGCGTCTCGGCAGCCTTCACCAACGACGTTTACCGCGACGGGCAGGACCGCAACCTGTGGTTCCAATCCGTCGGCTTCCGCCGCGAACAGTAGCGGTTACCCCCCTGAACGGCCTTCCCGCCGATTACCTTGACCGTCACACTAATGCGCCTTAGTATGCTGTTTGAACCTGAGAGGCGGAAAGATATGGGAGTGACCCAGCAGGAGATCGCCGGGCAGGCCGGGGTGAGCCCGACCACCGTGAGCCTTGTGCTCAACGGCCGGGCCGATGAGTTGAACATCAGCCCGGAGTGCGCACGGCGCGTGCTCGACACGGCCCGGAAGCTCGGCTACCGATCCAACTATCACGCGCGCGCCCTGGCCCGCGGCAAAGCCACCACGCTGGGCTTCGTGAACCGGGCGGGCGACGGTTACGGCCACCTGTTCGGACATACGCTGTCCAGCGGCGTCGAGCGACGCGCACGGGAGCTTGGATACGACCTGCTGTTGTTCGGGAGCGGCGAGGGTGACATGCACCTGACTCGTGGGGTCGAGGGCCTGGTCGAGAAGAGGGTGGACGCCCTGCTGCTGCCCTACTTCCACGGGCGCCTGATAAAACATGACCACGCCAGGCGCTGGCCTATGGTACTTATCCAATCCGAGCCGGGGAACGGCTATCCCGCCGTCAACCTGGACGCGGAACCCGGCATACGGGCAGCCGTCGAGCACCTGGCCGACCTGGGTCACCACCGAGTCCTCTGGCTCGGCGCGAGGGCGCCCGAAGAGTCCTGGGCCCTCAGCAGGCTTTCGGCTTTTCGTGAGGCAGCGTCCGGGTTCGGCGTGGCGAGCACCCACTACAACATCAAGAATCCCGAAGTTTTCTACGGCAAGATAGAGGATCAGATAGAACGCGCCGTGAATGAACTGCGCAACGACCTGCCACCGCTCCGGGAGACCACCGCCGTCATGTGCTGCAACGACACCGTGGCCCTCGCCCTGTACGCCGTCCTGAGGGAACGCGACCTCCAGGTGCCGCGGGACGTCTCCGTGATCGGGTTCGACGACCTGCTGGCCTCCTTCGCCGTGCCCGCCATGACCACCGTCAGCCACATGCTGCCCCAGATCGGCGCGCGCGCGGTCGAGTTGGCCCTGGAGATCATGGAAGAGGGCCGGGAGCACCCGTACGAAGTCGAGGTGAAGGTGCCGGCGGAGCTGGTGGTGCGCCGAAGCACGTGTGAACCGAATTGAAATCCCTGCAGGAGCGATGAACGTGATGCTGAAGAGACTGACCGGACTGACGGCTGTCCTGGCTTTGCTGGCGTGCGTTCCGCCGGTGTTCGCGATCGATGCGGACGCAATCCTGAAGGAAGCAACGTTCACCCGCGGCGTGGCCTGCGTGCCGGACTGCGGGGATGGCGAACTGGCTCTGAAGCTTGCGCGGGAGAGCGAGTTCCTGATCCTGGCCATGGACGAGGACCCCGCGAACGTGGCCGCGGCCAAGGAGAAAGCGGCCGAGGCCGGGCTGTTGGGACGGCGGCTCTACGTGGAGCAAGGCTCACCGGACACAATTCCTTTCGCCGAAAACTACGTTGACCTGCTGGTGCTCTCGGACGTGCGGGAAGCGGATATCTCGGAGGCCCTGCGGGCCGAGATTATGCGCGTGCTGACGCCGATAAACGGCCGGGCCGTCCTGGCCGATGCGACGATCTCAAAGCCGGAACTGCCGGGCAGCGACTGGTGGCCGCACAAGCTGCACGGCCCGAACAACAACCCGGTCTCGAACGATACGGTCTTTAGGTTTCCGCCCATCCTGCAGTACCGGGCGATGCCCATGTACTCAGCCGGCTTTGGCGCCTCACTTACGGGTAACGGCATCCATTACGAGTTCAATCCCTGGAACTGGCGCGAGTACTATCGGGCCAATCTCTGCGGCCGCATCTTCGCCCGCAGCGTATACAACGGGCGCATCCTTTGGCAGTCCATGATCCCCTCCAAGATGCAGCCGAACCTGACAGTGGTGGCGTTGACGGACAACGAACTCTTCATGGGATCGGGAGAACGCGGCCGGGTCGTGCGCCTCGACCCGCTGACCGGAGAGGAACTGCCGCCCATTGACATCGGCGGCGAGGATGTGCGCATCCGCTGGCTGGCGCATGAGGCGGGCGTTCTCTACCTGCTGCTGGGCAGGCCGGCCGAACTCAAAGAGCCTTTCCACTGGTACCTGCCGTTGCCCAGGAGCCAATGGGAGAAGCAGACCCTGTTCGGCAAGGAGCTGGTGGCCTGGGACCTGGGGGGGGGGAAGATCCTCTGGCGCCACGAGGAACCCACCATCATTGATTACCGCACCGTGGCGCTCCATGAGGGGCGGCTCTTCTTCTACAGCGAGCAGCACAGGCTCGCCTGCTTCAAGGCGGCGGACGGCAGACTGCTGTGGGAGAACCGCGACAAGACCTGGCTCGACAAACAGACGCGACCCAAAGCGGCGGGGATCATGCGTCACCATGCATTCAATGCCCGAACCAACAGCATGATCGTGGCTGATGGGCTGGTCTATCTGGCCATACAGGGGGGAGTTGGGAATGACTGTGTCTTTGATGCCGATGACGGGGGGCTGCTCGGCATGCCGCAACTCCGGGGCGCCAGGAATAACCCCAATAAGCCAACGAAGTACATGATCCTTGATGGCTCGCTCCTTACCGGGAACGTGGCACATGATCCGGCAACCGGCAAGACGACGGGCGAGGTGCCCAGTCCCGCAGGCACGTTCTGGTGCGGCAGAGTGACTTATGCGCCGGGGACGGGTGCCCTGGGGCATTCGAGCTTGAATTTCAAATCCCCCTGCTCGGTCGGGGCGTGGGTGGCGGGCGGCGTTCTCACATACTTCCCGTGCATCGGCGACGGGTCTCCTAGTCCGGGAGCCGCCGGCTTTGTGAGCGGCGCTGAGCTCATCGAGCGGGCCATGAAGCATCCGGAGCATCCCCTTGTCAAAGGTCCGGCTTTCGCCGAAGCCGCGGCGAACGGGCCCCATCCGGTCCGTGCGGCACCGGGTGACTGGGTCGCCTATCGAGGCGATGCTGGGCATCGCGGCGCCTCCCGCGCCGCGGTCGGGCGTGAGGCCGCAATCGCGTGGAAGTCGGAGCCGCCCGCGCCGTTTTCCTACAGCACGCTCTATAACAAGTTCGTGAGCGCCTTCGACGATCGGCCGGCGCCGCCTGTCTGCGTAGGCGAGCGAGTATTCAGCGCGGGCAGCGACGGTATCGTAACGGCCCGTTCTCTTGCGACCGGCAAGGAACTGTGGCGCTTCTGCGCCGACGGGCCGGTGATGTGTTCCCCGGCCTGGTCGGGGGACATGCTCTTTGTCCCGGGTGCTGACGGCTGGGTTTATGCGCTGGATGCGCCATCGGGTCGGCTGGCCTGGAAGCGACGCCTGGCGCCGTTCGAACGACGTATCCTCATGTTCGATCAGCTCGTCAGCACCTGGCCTGTGCTATCGTTGGTGGTGGACGGAGAAACCGTCTACGCAGCGGCGGGACACAACGCGACAGAAGGAGTCAAGACCTTCGCCCTGGATGCGCGCACGGGCGGGGTGGTCTGGAGTCACCTCGATGAGCCGGCCGAGGACCGATTCCAGAGTTTCCCTCAGCCACCCGACCGGCCGGTACAGGGGATCGGCGGCAGCATGTGCCTTGTGGGGGACCGCGTGTGGGCAGCCGGCTACTATTCGCCGCCGTTGACGCTGGACAAGGCGAACGGCAAAGATCACCTGGCCGAGCTGAAAGACAAGTACATCACCAGCCGGAGAACCTGCGTGGGGATGCGGCTGTATCTATACCAGCGCGGGCGGGATGTCGTACGTATCGATGATACGATGGTGCTCGCCGGCGGTGGTGACCTCTTCGAAAACCACCATATACGGGGAAAGGAAGAACCACGTAATCGCATCATCTACCGGCTGTACTACTGCAATGACGACGGCGACTGGCAGTTGGAACCCGCACCCCGTCAGGTTCTCCTCTCCCGGATCGCGCCGGCCTGCGATGGGGAGTTGCTGGTCTGTGCCGGTCCGCCGACGTACGAGGAAAGGAGGGGCGAGATCAGGGGGCGCGGAAATGCCCGCTGGGCCACGTTGGGATTGAGCGTCTGGCCGATGCCGGATTTCCGTGAGGCAGCGGACGCCATGCAGAAGAGTCCCTTCGTGGTCAGGGGCGAAAACAACCGGAGGGTGGGGCTCAAGGCCGATTTCGACTTCTTCAAATATGACGGTGCGGCCTGGCAGAAACCGGACCTTGACGTGAACGCCCTTGCCCTGACGAAAAACACGGTCCTGGTAGCCCATGCCACGGGACGCGAGTTCAATGAGCACCTGATAAAGCTTACGGAAGCCGAGGCACGCCAAGCGTTGACGCGTTACGACGGCTGGCGCATCTCCGCCTTCAGCCGGGACGGCAAAGAGACCTTGTGGGAGGTGGACCTGCCGTCCGAACCGCTTTATAACGGCATCGCCATCGCCGCCGACGGATCCGTTGTCGTGGCCCTGCGCGACGGAAGTATTCTCTGTGTGAGAGGTGAATGATGAGTTTCCGAAAACAGTTGTTTGTCTCACTTGTGGCAGGTTTTCTGAGCACCGGCATCTGTTGGGCCGGCGGCAACGCGCGGGCCGAAAGCGAGGCCCGAAGACTGCTGGGCACCTGCAGCACGAAGGCCGGCGTGGCCTGCGTGCCGGACTGCGGGGATGGCGAACTGGCTCTGAAGCTTGCGCGGGAGAGCGAGTTCCTGATCCTGGCCATGGACGAGGACCCCGCGAACGTGGCCGCGGCCAAGGAGAAAGCGGCCGAGGCCGGGCTGTTGGGACGGCGGCTCTACGTGGAGCAAGGCTCACCGGACACAATTCCTTTCGCCGAAAACTACGTTGACCTGCTGGTGCTCTCGGACGTGCGGGAAGCGGATATCTCGGAGGCCCTGCGGGCCGAGATTATGCGCGTGCTGACGCCGATAAACGGCCGGGCCGTCCTGGCCGATGCGACGATCTCAAAGCCGGAACTGCCGGGCAGCGACTGGTGGATGCACAAGCTCCACGCGCCGAACAACAATCAGGTCTCGCGGGACACCGCTTTCGAGTGGCCGCCGGTGCTTCAGTTCCGCGCCATGCCCTTCTACATGGCCCACTCGGGGACGTCCCTGACCGATTCAGGGGTCCACGTGGAGATACATGATTGGGCGCTGAAGAATCCCGAACGGAGCAATCTGTGTGGGCGCGTGTTCGCCCGGAACGTGTACAACGGTCGGCTGCTCTGGGACGCCGTGATTCCCGAGAACGTGGAATCCAACGCACCCCTCTACGCTATTGCCGATGGGAAACTTTTTCTCGGGTCCGGCACGCGGGCGGAGGTGGCGGTGCGCGAGCTGTTCACCGGCGAGGAGCAATCCCCCATCTCGCTGGGCGGCGAAGACCGGCGCATAAAATGGCTGGCCGTCAACGATGGCGTCCTCTTCGCGCTACTGGGAGACCCCGCGAAGGTGCGCAGGCCGTTCGCTTTTGCCCTGCAACCGCCCGTCTTCCAGAAGCAGGAGGCGGAACACACGCTCTTCGGGGATCAGTTGCTTGCCTGGGACCTGCGCAAGGGAAAGGTCCTCTGGGCGCACACCGAGCCGAAGCCCATTGATTTCCGCGCGGTGGCCTTGCACGAAGGGAAGCTCTACTTCTACAGCGAAAACCAGCGCCTGGCCTGCATGGACGCCGCCGACGGCAAGTCGCTGTGGCAGAACGCCGACCGGTCGTGGATTGGTTCCCTCCGCAGGCCCGCAAAGATCAGAAACCACAATATCCGCCATATGAGCACGCTGAAGGTGGCGGACGGATTGATTCACCTGGCCCTGATGGAGGCCAACCAGGGTTTTCTGTTCCGGGAAGAGGACGGAAAGCTGCTCAGCCCAATCGAAGCCCCCGGGTGGTCGGGGCGGTACGTCGGCAACAAGACGTTCATCCTGGACGGCAGGTGCTACCGGGGCACGGCGCCGCTCGACCCGGAAACCGGCGAAAAGGGAAGCGAGCATTCCGTCCCTTCCCCCGCCGGCCTGGCCTGGTGCGGCATCGCGACCTACGCGCCCGGCACCGGCGCCATCGGCCACAGCACGCTGGGCTACAAATCGCCCTGCGGCATCGGCTCATGGGTCGCCGGCGGAGTGCTGCTATACTCCCCCACGGTCTGCGGCTGCGGCACCATTCCGGGCGCAGCCGGCTTCACCAGCGGCGGGCAGGTCCTGTCCCGCATCGAGTCCGCCCCGGAAGCCCCCCTGGTCAAAGGACCGGCCTTTAGTGCCGTTGACACCTCCGCACCCAAAGCCAGACCGCAAGATTGGACCGCCTACCGCGGCGACAGCCGACATCGTGGGTCCAGCCCAATCGAGTTGGGCGCAGCGCTCACCACCGCCTGGACCGCAGAACCCGCCAGTCCGTTTGCCTACACAACGAAGTACAACCAGTTCGTGGACGAGTTCGACGAACGGCCCACGCCGCCGACCGTTGCGAGGGACCTCGTCTTCAGCGCCGGCAGTGACGGCGTCGTGCGCGCGGATCGCCTCAGCGACGGCCGGCCGGTCTGGACATACTCCGCGGATGGACCCGTCTTCACCTCGCCGGCCTTCGCGGACGGGCGGCTGTTCGTCCCGTGCATGGACGGTTGGGTTTATGCGCTGGATGCACGGAGCGGACAGCTGGCCTGGAAGCGCCGCCTTGCCCCGATGGAGCGGCGCATTCACGTCTTCGATCAACTGATGAGCACCTGGCCCGTGCTCTCGCTCGCGGTACAAGATGGCGTCGTCTACGCCGCGGCCGGCATGCTCAAGATGGACGCGAGCAAGGCTTTCGGCCTCGACGCCGAGACCGGGGAGATCATGTGGAGCCACTATACGCCGCCGGGTATCGCCGGCACCCACCTGGAATCGAAGGAGCGCTCTTTCGGGTTCAACGGTCACACGGCCGTGGTGGGCGACTACGTCTGGATCTCGGGCTACCGCTCCATGCCGCTCACGCTGGACCGGAAGACCGGCGCCCTGCCGGAACTCAGCGAAAAGTTCGAAGCTATGCGGCGTGCCGGGGGGTTCACAAGACTCTACGAGACCCAGGGCCGGGACCTGGTGGTCATGGACGATAAGACTGTTCTGGCCGGCGGCGGCCACCTGCTGGAGAACCAGCACCTGCGCGAGGGAAAACGTGTCCGTATTGACTACAAGATGTTCACACTGACGGATGACGGCGCCGTGAACATGAGCGTGCCGCCGCCGCGCATCCTGAAGGTTTCCCGCGTCGCACCGGCGTGCGACGACGAACTGGTCGTCTTCGCCGCGCCACCGCCCACGACAAAAAACAACAGAGGGCAGGTGAAAAACAACTACAAGATGTCCATGTCCACCGTCGGCCTGAACGTCTGGAAAAAGCAGGACTTCCTTCAGGAAGGCCGGCAGATGCAGAAGAACCCGCTCATTGACGAAGAGAGCAGCCAGCCCGGGCGCGTCGGCTACACCCGCTGGGGGAACGTATTCCGCGACTTCGACTACCCCAGGGCGGCCTGGCAGAAACCCGACCTCGAGGTCAGCGCGGTGGCTTTGTCCGGAGATGCCGTGCTCGTGGGCCACGCCACCGGCTTCGAGGAGCCGCTGGGCTGGAACCCCCCGGCCGATCAGGCCCGCACAGCCCGCATCATCTACAAAGGCTGGCAGCTCAGCGCATTCGACCGCGAGAGCGGAGAGGAACGCTGGAGCGCGCCTCTGCCGGCGGAGCCGTTGCCCAACGGCATCTGCATCGCGGCCGATGGGTCGGTCATCGTGGCCCTGCGCGACGGCAGACTGGTGTGTTTTCGATCGAGCTGAACAGATTCCTGAACCAGAGGAGCAGCATGAAACTGACAGTCAGATTGGCCGTTTTGCTGGCATTGTCGTTACTCCCCGCGGTGGTCGCTCAGGACGCCGTGAGCGGCGGAGAACTGATCGTCGAACGCCCCACCCTCATCAGCCTGGGCTTCGAGTGGCGGGTCGAGGGCGATGAAAACGGCGACGCCACCGCCCGGGTGCAGTACCGGAAGGCGGGCGAGGCCGAATGGCAGCAATACCTGCCCCTCTACCGGATCGGCCTCGGCCTGAAAGTCCACCTGACACTGGGATGCGGTTGGCCGCAGTACGTCATCCCGGACGCCGTCTGCGGCAGCATCATGGACCTGGAGCCGGGCACCGAATACGAAGTGCGCCTGGATCTGCAGGACCCCGACGGGGTCGAGGGTGAAGCGGTCCGGAACCTGACACTCACGACCCGGCCCCAGCCCGAGGCGCCGGCGGACGCCCCGGTCCGCCACGTCTATCCGCCGGACTGGGACGGGCCAAAGGAAGAGCCGAACTTCCGCGATATCATGGAGGCCGTCAACGGCTACAGCCCGATCTGCGACGTTTACCTGACCGTCCGCCCGCCCCTGGCCGCGAAGCCCGGCACCGTCATCAAGATGCACGGCGGCGTGCATCGCTACGACAGACATCTCTACTGGAAAAACGGCCGGCCGAATCCGACCTACTGGCAGCACGGCACCATCACGCTCGTGGCCAAAGGCACCCCGGAGAAGCCCATCCACATCGTGCCCGCCGGGGACGGTGAGGTGGTGATTGACGGCGACGGCGCGGCCACGCTGTTCAACCTGCGCTCAACCGATTACCTGCACTTCGAGGGCCTGACCATCCGCAACACGGACATCGCCTTCCACTGCGGCTGGCAGGGCCTGCGCGGGGGCGGTATGAAGGGCCTGACGGTCAAGAACTGCCTGATCCAGGACGTCGTCTACGGCGTCCTGGCGCAGGACGGCCGCAGCGAAGACTTCAACATCCTGGACAACATCATCCTGGGCCGCGGGCCGCAGGACGAGCTGAGGGGCTGGCCGCGCTCCGAGGTGGGCTACGCCGTCAACCTGGCGGGTCAGGGCCACGCGGTGGGCTACAACTACGCCGCCGGGTTCTGGGACGGCATCAACGTCTTCACCGGCTCCCACTCCGATCCCCAATGGGGCCAGCAGAGCCGTGCGATAGACTTCTACAACAACGAGATCAGCAACTGCGCCGACCAGTTCATCGAGGCCGACGGCGGCTATGGCAACATCCGCCTGCTGCGCAACCGGTTGGTCAACTGCCCCAGCCAGTCCGTCTCGGTTCAGAACATGCCCGCCGGACCGGTCTACTGGATTCGCAACATCATCTGGAACGCCAACCGCGGCCGCGGCGCCATGAAGACCTACGGCGCCGCCCAGGTCTACCTCTGGCTCCACAACACGGCGTCCGGCCATATGAGCATGCCTTACAGATCGGCCTACGGCCCCGGCATCTCCACCTGGATCGTGCAGAACAATCTGCAGATCGGGCCACCGAACGAGAAGTTCCTGCTCGGGCAGTACTGCGCCGGCGACGCCGGCCCCACCCATGTGGTCAGCCACAACGCCTACAACGCCGCCGCGCGCGACCTGCCGTGCCAGCTCGGGAAAAAGAAGACGTTCGCCTCGCTGGAGGCCCTGCGCGAGGCCACGGGGTTCGAGACCGACACCCTCTTCGTTGACGGCTACGGCGTGTTCAGCGACGCGCCCGAGCCGCCCCACACCGCCGGGGACAAGCCGCTGATGAGCGGCGCCGACGTGGACGTGCGCCCGAACCCCGACGCGTCCGTCGTGGACGCCGGCGCCGTCATCCCCGGCATCAACGACGACTACACCGGCAACGCACCGGACATCGGCGCACTGGAGGTGAACGGACCCGTGCCCACCTACGGCCCGCGCACCGGTCCCTACCTGGAACGCCTCCACGAACTGCAGCGCCCCCACAAAGAGGAGGAAACGGAATGATGCGCCACATCAGAATCGTTCTCGCGTTTGGCGTCGCAGCCGCCCTGATGGCCTTCCCCGTCCACGCCGACCGGCTCGGAGAAGCCATCGAGGCCCTCGGCACACCACGGGGCGTCGCCTGCGTGCCGGACTGCAACGATGGGCAAGCAGCGCTGAAGCTTGCCAGGGAGACGGAGATGCTAGTCCTCGCCATGGATGACAACCTGGCAAACGTCCGCGCTGCGAAGGAAAAGGCGGCCGACGCGGGCCTGCTGGGACGACGTCTCTATGTCGAGCAGGGCAGCCCGGAGGCCATTCCGTTCGCCGACAATTACGTTGATCTGCTGGTGATGCCGGACGTGGACGAACTGGACCTCACGAACGAGGTGCGCGCGGAGATCATGCGCGTGCTGACGCCCATCCGGGGCCGCGCCGTCCTGGCCGATACGACCATCCAGAAGCCGGAACTGCCGGGCTCCGACTGGTGGACGCACAAACTGCACGGCCCGGACAACAACCAGGTCTCGGAGGACACCGCCTTCGAGTTCCCGCCGATCGTCCAGTACCGCGCCATGCCGCCCTATAGCAGCTACGTCGGCTCGGCCCTGACCGCCGACGGCATCCACGTCGAGATCAACGACTGGGTGTGGCACAACCCCGAGCGCGCCAGTCTCTGCGGCCGCATCTTCGCGCGCAACAGCTACAACGGCCGGATTCTCTGGGAGGGAACCGTCCCCGCAGGCATTGAGCCCGACATGCCCCTCTTCGCCATCGCCCGGGGCGATCTGCTGATGGCCTCGGGCGAGCGCGCCGAGGTCTTGCGCCGCGACCTGGAAACGGGAGCGGAACGGCCGGGCATTGTGCTGGGCGGCGAAGACACTCGAATCAAGTGGCTGGCCGTCGAGGACGGCACCCTCTTCGCCCTGCTGGGCGGCCCGAGCGTGCTGCGAACACCGTTCAACTGGTTAAGCCAGGGGAAAGTATTTGAGAAACAAGAGCGCGAGCAGACGCTTTTCGGCTCCGTCCTCATTGCGTGGGACATGAACGGTGGAGACGTCCTCTGGAAACACCGCGAGCCCGCCGGGATTGATTTCCGTGCCGTGGCCGTCCACCGGAGGAAGCTCTACTTTTACGCGGAGAAGAGCCGCCTGGCCTGTCTGGACGCGCAGAGCGGCAGACCTCTGTGGGAAAACGCCGACGAACACTGGGTCGGCAGCATCCGGAGACCGGACCGCATCCGGAACACCAACATCCGATACGCGAGCACCCTGAAGGCGGCGGACGGTCTCGTTCACCTGGCCCTGATGGAAGGCAGCAAAGCCTTTCTGTTCCGGGCAGAAGACGGCGCGCTGTTGCATACCATCGAACACCCGAGGGGCCGTACATACACGGGACAGAAAAGCCTGATCCTGGACGGAAAATGCTATCTCGGCGCCAACGCCCTGGACCCGGAGACGGGATGGTGGGGCAGTGGGGACGCCCTCCCCTCGCCCGCCGGCACGGCGTGGTGCGGCGTCGCCACATACGCTCCCGGCAGCGGGGTTATCGGCCACTCCACCCTCTGCTACAAGGCACCCTGCGGCGTCGGCGCGTGGGTGGCGGGCGGCATACTGCTCTACGGACCGACCATCTGCACCTGCTCCGATCACTTCATGGGCGCGGGCGCCTACGCAGGCGGCGGGGGTATCTATGCGAGAATCGAATCATCCCCCGAGCACCCGCTGGTCAAGGGCGAAGCCTTCGGCACGGCCTCCTCATTGCCCTCCCCTGCCCAGGAGGATGACTGGCCGACATATCGAGGGGACAACCGCCGTCGCGGGTCGAGCCCCGCCGGGGTGAACGGAAGAGCGGAAGTCGTGTGGACATCCGTGCCTCAGGCCCCCTTTGAGTACACCAAGCTCTACAACCAGTGCGTGGCCGAGTTCGACGAACGCCCCGTGCCGCCCATATGCACCGGCGGACTTGTCTACAGCGCCGGCACCGACGGCATCGTCCGAGCCCACGACCTCTCCGACGGCGACATCGTCTGGACGTATCACGCCGACGGGCCAGTTTTCACCTCACCGGCGTGCGAGGGCGGTCGGCTGTTTGTGCCGGGTGCCGACGGCTGGGTCAACGCCCTCGATGCCGGCACGGGAAAGGTGATCTGGAAACGACGGATAGCGCCGCTGGAACGCCGCATCTCGGTTTTCGGGAATCTCATGAGCACGTGGCCGGTCTTCTCCCTCGCCGTCGAGGGTGGCACCGTCTATGCGTCGGCCGGCATGTCCATCATCTGCGGCAGCACGACGCTCGCCCTCGATGCGGAGACCGGGGAGGTCCTGTGGCGCCGCGCTATCGAACCGACCATTGCCGGTTCCCATTACCCGCCCTCGGGCGCTGCCGTGGGATTCGGCGGGAACATGGCCATCGTCGGCGACGCTCTATGGACGGCCGGGTACGGCTCTCTGCCGCTCTGCCTCAGTCGCACGGACGGCGCCGTAGCGCCTCAGCCGGATGCCGTCGAGAGATTCCGCCGGGAGGGCAATTACTGGAACTTCCGGTGCATCTACTACATGCAGGGGCAGAATCTGGTCGCCGTGGACGAAAACTGCGTGCTGGCAGGCGGCGGGGCGCTGCTGGAAAACCACCAGTTACGCGAAGGCAAGAACAGGCGGATCGGTTACAAGATGTATTTCGCCGATGACCGGGGCCTGATGGACCTCGGCCAGGCGCCCGCCCGCATTCTGAATGTTGCGCGCGTGGCCCCCGCCTGTGACGACGAGCTGGTCGCCTTCGCCGCGCCGTCGGCAAGTGATAAAAGGGGACGGCTCCTGAGCCGCACCAGCCTGGCCACCCGCGGCCTGCGTGTTTGGAAGACACCGGATTTCACCGCCGAAAGTCGCGCCATGAAGCTGAAGAACCCGCTGGAAGAGAACGTCGTGTGGAAAGATGTCGTGCGGCCGCGCGACGACGACAAGGCGCTGTGGCAGAAACCCGAGCTGGACGTCAGCGCCATCGCGCTGGCCTCCGACGCCGTGCTGGTCGCCCATGGGGTGGGGGTAACCGATCTCTGGGATCGGAGCCCGGCGGAGTTCGCACAACACTCCCCACTCATTCAATACGAGGGATGGGCGCTCACCGCTTTCGAGCGCGGCGGCGGTAAGGAGCTCTGGAGCGTTGGCCTGCCCTCGGAGCCGCTCTACAACGGCATCGCCATAGCCGCCGACGGCTCCGTCATCGTCACTCTGCGCGATGGAAGTCTGATTTGTGTGGGAGAAGGCTGATGCGTGCCGATGATAGATGCGCTCTTGTGTTGCTTGTGGCCCTGGCCGCGCTGTCCGTCTCAGCATCCCCGGCAGAGGCCGCGGATTCGGTGAACCCGGGAAAGCTCGTCGTGGACCCGCCGACGCTGAGGTGCCTGGGGTTCGCCTGGGAGATCGAAGGCGATGACAACCGCAATTCGACGGCGGACGTGGAATATCGTGAGAAAGGGCTGGAGGAGTGGCACGAGGCGCAGCCGCTGCTCCGAGTCGGCGGGTATCGCTCCGGGCGCACCTCGGACTGGCTGGACGTCAGGAACCGCGAAATGCTGGCCGGGAGCATCCTGGACCTGGAGGAAGACACCGCTTACGAAGTCCGGATCACCGTGCGGGACCCGGACGGGGTGGCAGGTGACCCCATTCGGACCGCCACCGTCCGCACACGCGCCGAACCGCAGCGGGCCGAAGGCGGCAACGTCTATCACGTCTTCCCGCCGGGAACGCGCGCCCGATGGCCGCAGAACGAGTTCGGCAACCTCTACAAGGCATACTACGGCGGGCTGGGCAACCTGGGCGATTTCAACATGGTGTGGGAGCGCATCGTTCAGCCGGGCGACACCATCCTCGTACACGCCGGAGTCTACAAGGCCGACCTCGACTACTACGTGGACAAGTTGGGCCTCGTGCCCGACGGCACTTACTGGCTGACCGCCAGGGGCACCAGGGAGAAGCCGATCACCATCAAGGCCGCCGGTGACGGGGAGGTTGTCTTCGACGGCGCGGGCGCGGAGGTGCTCTTCAATATGATGGCCGCCGACTACCACATCATCGAGGGCATCACCTTCCGCAATTGCGGCTACGCCATCTTCGCCGGCCAGCGGCATGTAACCGGCGGCAAGGGGCTGACCGTGCGCAACTGCCGGTTCGAGAACGTGCGCGACGGCATCTACACCCTTTGGAACGGGGCCGAAGATTTCTACATCGCCGACAACGTCTTCATCGGCCGGAACAGCCGGGAGGGTCTGACCGGCTGGGGCGGCCCCGCAGAGGGACGTCTGAAGAGCAACACGGCCATCACGCTGCAGGGCACCGGGCACGTGGTCTGCCGCAACGCCATCGGCTACTTCTGGCAGGCATACCACATGGGCACCGCGTTCCAGGGATGGGATCGGGGCGGCATCGCCTGTGACATCTACAACAACGACATGCACATGCTGATCGACGATGGCGTGGAGGTGGACGGCTGCGTGCGGAACGTGCGGGTATTTCGGAACCGCATCGTGGACGCCGGCTCGCCCCTCAGCGCCCAGCCGGTCTACGGCGGCCCGGCCTACTTCGTCCGCAACGTAGCCTACAACGGTCGGACGTCGCTGAAGTTCCATGAAGCGTGGCCGTCAGGCCTCCTGGTCTACCACAACACAATGACGGCCGGCAAGACGCTACCGCGCGGCACCTACACCAACGCACACTTCCGCAACAACCTGTTTCTCTCCCCGGCGGGCACCGACAACATCATGGCCTTCCCTTCCGAGGGCAACGGGGTCACGGCCGACTACAACGGCTACACGTCCCAGACCATCTTCAAGATCACCGAGATAGACGGGTTCGCGCCGATCATGGACAAGTCGCAGGATCCCTACTGGCCGCTGAAGAAATACCCGGGCAGAGAGGCCAACACCGTTTACAAATCGCTGTCAGCATTCCAGGAAGCGACCGGCCACGAGCAGCACGGCATACTAATTGACTACGGGGTATTCCAGAACCTTGAGCCTCCCGAGCGTCCGCGCTGGAACGCGCCCGCCGCCGTGCATCCGCCGTCATCGCTGAACTTTGCGCTCGACCCGGACGGCGCCGCCGTGGACGCCGGAATGACGCTCGCCAACGTGAACGAAGAGTTCACGGGCCATGCCCCCGACCTCGGCGCGTATGAGGTAGGCCGGCCCGTCCCGCACTACGGCCCGGCCTACCTGGACGGGCAGGACTTCGACTTCCAGGCGGCCGCAGAGGCCACGGACGCCGCAAAGGAAGAAGCCCCGCCGCCCACGATGACCGCCGAAAATGGGCGGCTGCTGGTGGAGGCCGAGGACTGCCGGCTGACCAGCTATGCCGTCGAAAAGGCGCCCGGCTATTCGGACGACGGACTGGCCGTCTTCGCCGGAAGGGCCGCCACGCAGAAAGGCTCCCTGGAGTTCCGGGCGAAGGTCGAACCGGGAGACTACGCCGTCAGCATCACGTACTGCGACGAAATGGACGGCCTCTGCGCCTATACCCTCTCCGTGGATGGCAAAACGGTCGCCCAATGGGACGGAGACGGCAGAGACGGCGGGCCGGGCAAGGAGCCGGAGAGCAAGACCGTCGAGACGTTTTCCGGCATCACGCTGGCAAAAGAGCCAGCCGTCCGCCTGGACGTCGTCAACAAGTTCGGCAAGGAGTACGGCCGCGTGGACTGCCTGGAGTTCATTCGGGAGTGAGAAAGGAGATACGGACATGAAGGTGCTGGTCACCGGAGCGGCGGGCAACCTGGGGCTGGCCGTGTGCAGCGCTCTGTTCCAGGCAGACCTCGATGTGGTGGCGGCCGACTGCATGCACAGCACGGACCTGCCCGTCGAGTTGAACGTGGTTGACCTGCTGGACTTTGCAGACCTCTACCCCCTGCTGGGGGGCTGCCGCGCCGTCGTGCACCTGGCCAATCACCTGCGCATGCGCAGCAGGCGCCCGCTCCAGGTGCTCTACGGCGAGAACGTTGCCATGAACATGAATGTTTTCCAGGCAGCCGCCGAGGTCGGTGTGGAGCAGATCCTCTATTCCAGCTCCGTGCAGGCGATCGCCGGGACGCGTGAGGGACCGGAAGGCGTAGGGCAGCCGAGCGGCCTGCCCTACCTGCCGCTGGACGGGGATGTGCCCGCCCGGCCCGGCAACGCCTACGCACTGAGCAAGCAGGCGGGAGAGCAGCAGTTGCAGTACTTCGCGCGGATAGAGCCGGACCTGACCTGCACGGCGGTGCGCTTCCCCTCCTTGCCCGCCGGGCCGAGGCCCCGCACGGACCCCGAGCAGCCGGGTACGCTGGACACCGGCTTCAGCTACCTCCACGTGGAGGACGCGGCCCGTCTGGTCCTCGCTCTCCTGCGGAGGCCCGACCCGGGCTACCGGCAGCTTCTGCCGGGCACCCGCGACAACCGCCTCCGAATGCCGATCCCGGAGGTCATCCGTGGCTTCTACCCGGACGTGCCTCTGAAGGTGCCCGCCGGGGAAATGGAAAGCCTGGTGGACATCTGCGGCATTCGTCAGCAATTCGACTGGGAACCCCGGCACGAGGGGGTCTTCAAGTGAGAGTCCGCTCCTCCAGAATCCAGGGAACCGACGCGATGGCAGTGCTCTACATATTGCTGGCTCTGATCTTTCTCACCCCCCTCGCCGGGTCGGACGCCGCACCGGGTAACAAATACGTCTGGTGGGAGGCCGAGAGTCCACAGAATACCGATTTCGCCCCCCTCCCGTCTGATCCCCGGGATGTGAAGGAAGTGGCCTCCGGCGGGAAATGGCTGGGCGCAAATGAAGGTTCCTTTGCCGAATACGAGGTCGAAGTGCCGGCAGCCGCGGAATGCACGCTGCACGCGCGCATGTTCGGGGCGAGGCACGGGTCGCTGCGCTGGCGGTTTGACGACGGACCGTGGCAGTACGTCCTGCGGTTCAAATTCAGGGGCGCCCGGCTGCCCGTGCCGTGGCTCGAGACGGACGAGGATTGGATCGAGGCCGGCAATCGCATCTCCCAGCCACTCCAGATGGACCACACACCAATGGGCGGCCCTCACTACCTGAACTGGGTGGCGCTGGGCAGGGTCCGCCTCGCCGCGGGGCGTCACGTTCTGCGGGTCGAGCTGGACGATTCCGGCCGGCCGAGGGCGTTCGATGCGTTCGTGCTCGCCCGGGGCAGGTTCTACCCACGGGGCAAGTTCAAGCCGGACGAACCGGTGCCCGAAGAAAAAGGCTGGTGGGCCTTCTCTCCGCATGCGGGCGGCACTGCGGAACCCATGCTGGACCTGGGCGAGGTTTTGAACGAGCCCTACGCCGGCAGCCAAGGTTTTATCCGCCGGGACGGTGAAGCGTTCGTCCACTCGGAGACCGGCAAGCCCGTGCGTTTCTGGGGCACCCACGTGCACAGCCTCCAGATGCCGCCCGACCTGTTGGAAGAGCAGGCCCGCTTTTTCGCCGAACACGGCGTCAATCTGATCCGCATTTTCCCCTTCCACTGGCGCAACGTGGGTAGCCAGACGCTCGATGTGGATCCCGTGAAGGTCCGCCGGTTCCAGCGGCTGGTCGAGGTGTTCAAGCGGCACGGCATCTACACCACCATCGCCATCTACTCCGGTCGCTGCGTCTACGACCTGGAGCAGGTGCCGGGATTCGAGGCGTTCAAAAGCGGAGAGGACCCGTGGCTGATGCACCTGATACATCCGAAGTTCGAGGAGGCATACCGCGGCTGGCTGAAGGGCCTGCTGGCGGCTGAAAATCCCGTGTCAGGCGTTCCGCTGGCCAGGGAGCCAGCGCTGCTGGGGATCGAGCTTCAGAACGAAGCCAACGTCCTGTGGTGGGCGTTTCAGGAGAAGAAGTACCCGCCCGAGATGTGGGACATGGTCGAGGCACGCTACCGGGAATGGCTGACGCGGGAATACGGGTCGCTCGTCGGGGCGCTGACAGCATGGGGCGTCGCAGGTTCCGTCAACCGCGAGCGCCTGATGCTTCCCCCCTGGGACATGGTGACGAAACGCTCCCGACGGGTGACCGATCAGGTTCACTTCCTGGCCGACCTCGAACGGACGTTCTACGTGAACACGAAACGGTATCTCAAGGACGAAATCGGCTTCGAGGGGCTCGTGCTGGCCAGCAACTGGGAGACGATCCAGGACGTCGTGCTCGGCCCGGCGCTGGCCTGGATCGAATCGCCCTCCGACTTCCACGACCACCATTACTACTTCCATGCCCCGAGCAAGAAGCTGGAGGTGGACGGAAGAAAGGTTCCCCATTTCCACAGTCGCTCCGGGCTGCGCTGGGAAGGCCCCGAGGTGGGCCAGAAAGCCGTCTGCTGCGGTTTTTTGGACGTGATCCGCGACGGCAAACCGTCCATGACCTCCGAGTACGGCTGGCGGGGCGAGAGCCGCTGGCACGCGGAGTTCCCCCTGTTCGTGGCGGCGCAGGCGCGCGGCGGGGGGATGGACGCAATGGTGAACTTCGCGGCGGCGCCGGTTCCCGGCTGGACGGGGAACGAGGTCGCGTGGAGCCTGCAGAGCCCCGCCTTCTTCGGCCAGTACCCGGCGGCAGCGCTCCTTTTCCGGACGGAAGCGCTGGATCAGGGAAAGCTCCTGGCCCACATGCGTGTCAACAAGGAGGAGGCCCTCGATCTGGAGGCCCGGCAGGTGGTCACCAAGACGGAACGCTCTGCCGTCAACCTGGAAGCGGAGATCAAGAAGGACCCGACGGAGGGCAAAGTCATCGAGAACCGGGGCGTCTATCTGTCGGCCGGCAGGGCCAGGCTGGATGTGGGCGACTTTCCTTCCTCGAATCAGATCGAGGCCCTCGACCCATGGTGGGACCCGTCCCAACAGGTGATCCGCCACTCGAACGGCCAGATCCGGTGGGATTACGGAACCGGCATCTACACGGTGGACGCCGCGCAGGCCAACGCGGCGGTGGGCTTCCTGGGGGAGGAGAGCCTGATCACGCTTTCGTCCATGAAGATCGAGACCGGCATGCCCTTCGGTGCGGTCTGCCTGATCAGCCTGGACGGCCGGCCCCTGTTCCGATCCGGCCGCATGCTGTTGCAGGTAATGTCGGAGCAAAAGGAGCACGGCGAGCGGTTCTCCGAACCGAACCCCGAGGGATGGCTCCGGGTACTCCAACCCGGCACTTCACCGTACATGGTCAGAAACCTGGACGGCACGGTTGAGTTGCTCTTTGAAGGCGCCGGCGGATGCCGAATTACGCCGTTGAGTCCAGATTTCCGGGCCAGCGGAGACGCGGTGCGCGGTCCTCACATTGAACTGGCAAGGGATATCCTCTACTACCTGATCGAGAGATGACACGACCGGTCACTCTGAGTGTGAACGCGGACAGGAAGACAAGGAGATGAGAATGGGTATGATGATGCTTGCGTGTGCGGTGCTGGGACTGCTGCTGTGTGGGTCGCTTCGCGCGGCCGATATCGGGCGGGATAACGGGGAGAGCCGGAAGATGCGCGGCCTGCTTCGGCCCTACCTCGATCCTGATTACGCGCCCACCGAAGGGCCGGATCAGGACAAGGAGTTCATCCGCGAGTATACCGCGAAGATCAAGGAGGCGCTGCCCGAACAGTTGTCGGCGCCCGATACGCCCAAACGGCGTGTCCTGGTGCTGACACGCGGGACTATGGGGCCGCTGCACACCCCCGGCGCGGCGGGTTTGCTGGTCATGCTGCGCAGCGCGGCCGGGCAGTACGACGCCTTCGAGCTGACCGAGGTCTACACCGACGAGTTCCTCGACGCGGAAGCGCTGACCGGTTTCGACGCCGTGGTCTTGAATAACCTCAGCCAGGCCGGAAACCACACCTTCTACAACGAGGTGCTGCCGCAGTACGTGAGGAACGGCGGCGGCCTGTTCGCCGTTCACGGCTCCGCGCTGCCCTACAGGGATCAGCCGGAGGCGGAATACAACAAGCTCCTGGGCGGTTACGTGGACTCGGTCAATACGAAATACGGCCACCCTTCCAAAGGTGGAAAACCGTTCCCCGTGCGGCTGCCGGACCCCGATCATCCCCTGGCTGCCGCCTTCAAAGGCGCAGGGGCGCCGCGCACCGTCACCCACCGCTGGCTGGCCGGCAAGGAGAGACGGAAGTATCAGGTCAACATCAACCCGCCGAAAACGCTGGCCGACGAACTCTACGCCCTCATCCGCACCCCGGGGCAGCAGCACACGCCCCACGTGGTCGCCGAGGTGGACAGCGACAAGGCGGTCCAGGTCTATCCGGAGACCGCCGACGAGTTCGCCTACGCATTGACGTGGATCACAGAATACGCCCAGGGCCGGGTCTTTTACACGCAGTTCGGACACAACATGGCCGTCTACTCGGTGCCCTGTATCGCGGAAGCCATGCTCGACGGGCTGCAGTATGTGGCCGGAAATCTCGCGACCGGAACGGATACGGGAAGCAACGGAGGGCGAATTGCGCGGTGCGAGTGGACGGTTTTTTACACCGACGAAAACAGAAACAGGAAGCTTCCTGCACTGAAAGTGGTTACCGAAGACGGCGCACAAGGCTCGTGGGTCGGGGATTACCTGCCGCGACGTGAGCGGGAAGCCGTCCGGCAAATGCTTGACCAGCTCGAAGGTTGCGACGCCTCGGAGCCGGAGGTGCTGTGGGAGAAGATGACGGAACTGGGCTTCCCGCATGGCATTCGAATGGCGGTTGATATCGCCGTGTGGGACCGGTACGGCCGCGCGAGCGGCAAACCGCTCGGAGAACTCCTCGGACCGATCCGGCGTGACAGGGTGGCACTTTACGTCGCCGGAGTCCCCCAAATGAGCCTGGAAGAGAACGTGGAGACGGCACGGCGGACGAAAGAGCGGGGGATTGGAGGTTACAAGATATACACCTACCTCAAGGGATTTGTGCCGGACCGAGACCCGTCGAAGGCTGAGGAGGCGGAGGTCTGGGCCGGGCAGGACATCGCCATCGCCCGGGCCGTTCACGAGGCTGTAGGCGACTCCCTGGACCTGATGTTCTACAACGGGTGCAGCTACAACCTGGAGCAGGCGCTCCGCGTCGGCGAGGTCCTCGATGAATTGGGTTACAGCGTGTTTTATGATCCGATGCCGGCACCGGGTGGCGATAGCCTGCAGGATTACCTTGCCCTGCAGCAGGCCGTGCGCACGCCCGTCTGCGCACCGATATCGGGAGGCGACGTGAACACCCGAGTGCAATGGATGCGGAAGCAGGCGATTGATATGAATGAGATAGACGTCTATGCGGGCTTCACGCCGTGCCTGCAACTCGTCCGCGCCTGCCAGAAGGCGGGCGTTCCGCTTGATTTGCACGGCGGTTTTCCCAACGACATCTACCAATTCCCTCTCTACGGGATCGTCGACGATGAAATCCTGCCCTGGATCGGTCTACACCATTGGGTGCTGCAGTACCCCGTTGCCACCGAGTTCGACGGCAGCGAGCCGGGGCCCCGGAGGCGTCCCTGGATCAAACGCATGCAGGCCCGCCCGGTGGACTCCGAGGGCTACGTACGCCTGAACTACGAACTGCCCGGCATGGCCGTGGAGCTGGACTGGGAATGGATACGGCAACACGCGACCGATTGATCGGCGACCGAAGGGACTACTGCCCCTATGAATCATGTCGAGAGATTTCGAGCCGTCATGGACTTCCAGCCGGTGGACCGGCTGCCGCGCGTCGAGTGGGCCACGTGGTGGCACGAGACCATCGCCCGCTGGACCGAAGAGGGCCTGTCGCTGTCGAAGCCGTATGAGGGCTGGGAGAACAGACGGAAACTCGTGCCCGAGATCACGCGCGGTTTCGGGCTCGATGTCTACCAGCAGCACTGGTTCCGTCCCTGGAACGAAAAGATGCCGGCGCCGCCCTCCCACGGGGCGGGGCTCCTGAAGGACGGGGCTGGCTACGAATCCCTGCAGCCCGCTCTCTACCCGCCGATGGACTGGTATGAGTGGACCTGGGAACGGCTGGCCCGTTACCAGCGGCAACAGGAACGCAACGAGGTGCTTCTCTGGATCACGCTGCCCGGGTTCTTCGGGTGGCCACGGCGGCTCTTCGGGATACACGGGCATTTCCTTGCCTTCTACGACCATCCGGAGCTGATGCACCGGATGAACCGCGACGTGGCCGAGCACACCGTGGAAATCCTGCGGAACACGCGCGAAGTGGCCGAACCGGTGTTCGCCACGATCGGCGAGGATATGAGCTACAATCACGGGCCGATGCTGTCCAGGGAACTGTTCGACGAATTCCTGGCGCCCTATTACCGCCGTGTGGTGCCGGTGATGAGGGAGATGGGGATGCGCGTGTTCGTGGACACCGACGGAGACGTGACCGAGCTGGTACCCTGGCTCGAGGACGTCGGCGTCGAAGGCGTGCTGCCGCTCGAGCGCCAGGCCGGGGTGGACGCGGCGGCGATCCGGGCGGATCACCCGGATTTTCTCATGATCGGGCATTTCGACAAGATGACGATGACGGAGGGTGAGGACGCCATGCGGGCGGAGTTCGAGCGCCTGATGCCGCTGATGCGCGGCGGCGGCTTCATCCCGAGTGTGGACCACCAGACGCCCCCGGGCGTGTCGCTGGAAGAGTACCACGTTTACCTGCGTCTGCTGAAGGAGTATACCGAGGCCGCGGCGCAACCATGACAGGAGGCACACATGGACGTTTCCGAACCGAGACATTGTGACGCGCTCTGGAGCGGAGAGTCGGTCGTTCTGGAGAACCCGCACCTGCGACTGGTTCTCTACCGGCGGCAGGGAGGCTGGGGCTGGGGAGAGCTTTATGGCCCCGCAGCCGATGGCAAACAGCGGCGCTACCTGGGCATCTTGGAACATCTGGGCGAGGCGGACGTGGTCGGCCATGTCCATCCCCTGCGGCTGGAGGCGGAAGACTACGAACTCATGGAAACGGAAGACGGGCGGGAGCTGCAGTTCGAGGTGGGCCTGCAGACTCCCGAGGAGGCATGCTGGGTCTGGGGCGGCGCTCAAGCGCTGGAGGGGCGGGTCTGTCTGAGCCTGTCCGACGATGAACCTTCGCTCCGCTACCGCCTGGAGGTGAAGCCGAACTTCCGCCTCGACTACCGCTACTTGCGCGGTCCCTGGCTGCGGATCGGCGCTTACGGCGCGGGCAGCGAGCGCACAGACGCCATCTTCCCCGGCCTCGAGTGGCTGATCGGCCGGGAGTGGTCCAGTGGCACCGACTTCCACTGCCACTGCAATGCCCTGCGCCTGGCCCCGCACCCCCACAAGGTGACGATCCCCACGATGGCCGTGAGCCAGGACGGGCTGACCGTGGCCCTCTCCTGGCCCCCGCAACAGAGCAACGTTGGCACGCTCAGCCGGCTGCGTGAACTGCAACCCGTCTTCGCCTCGCCGAATTTCGTTGACCGCCGCCCCGAACACCTGATGGGTCTGATGCTGCCCACCTGCGGCGGGGGCCTCGCCGAGAACGCCCTCCGGGCGGAGCCCCCCATGCTGCTGGCGCGCCAAACGCTGACCATGGACGCGGAGATAGGTGTGCATGAAGGCCGGGCCCTCGACGCGGTGACCGCATGGGTGGGGCAGCACGGAATGCCCGAGCCCGGGGCGCCGCGCTGGCCGTGGGCCGAGGCCATTGAACGCCTCGCCCGCGCCTTCAATTCCAACCTTTGGGAAGAGGGCAAGGGCTGGACGTACGGCAGCGGCCGGGTGCGCAACTGGGTGCTGGCGAAGTCCTGCATTCCCAGGCCTCAGCGCAAACCCTACATGTACCCGCGCTTTGTTGACTGGTATATCGAGAACGGGAAGAACCGGGAGGTGGCCGAAGCCCTGCGGGCCAAGGTGGAGTGGTGCCGCGCCCAGGGGGCCTTCATCGAGCGGCCGGACCGCTCCGAGCGCGTCCCCGGCGTGCTGGAACTGATGCGCTGGTACACCGACGACGAACTGCGCGAGATGGGCGAGTTCATGCTGGAACGCCAGACATCCGGGGGCGAGTTCCCCTTCGACCCTCAGGGCCTGCACCAGACCAACCACCTGCGCATGGCCGACCGCTGGCGCCCCCTCGGGCTGCCCGGGGACTCGGCCCTCGACCTCTGCGTCACGGCAGCCGGCGCGCTGATCTCCATCGGCGAGGCCCTCGGCGAGGGACGGTTCGTCAACGCAACGCGCACGACCCTCGACTTCGCCGCTCAGTGGGACCGACCCGAGGGCGGCGACTGGTGGGAGACGCCCCTGCATGCCCCCAACCTGCTGACCGCCGCGCACGCCTGCCTCGCATACTGCATGGGCTGGAAGGCGTTCGGCGAGGAGTCCTACCTCCGGCGCGCCCGGCATTTCCTGCGCGCCCTGCTGCCCTTCACCTACCTCTGGGAGCCGAAGGGGACGCGACTCCTCTACGACACCAAACCGCTCTGGGGCACCACGGGCTGGCACTACATGGCCTGGACCGACCGCTGCGTGCTCTGGCAGATACTGCTCTTCTTCGACCTGGCGTTGCAGCTTGGACTCGACTGTACAGAACTCGACCCCGAACTCGACTGGGCCACTTACCGACGCGGCGCCCTCGCGGCCGGCCTGCGCTGGGTGATAGACTCGAATGACGAGGAGTGGATGCTGAAGTGCGAGGATACCAGTGAGGAGGTCGCGGCGGGAGCGGCCGACATGGCGCTGGCCGACGTGCACGACCCGGTGGACGACATGTTCGGGGGGCTGGGCCTGCGCATAGACGCCGCCCACCTGGCCGCCATGCTCGTGGAGGGAGTGGAAGATGACTGACCGACAGCCCAACGTTCTGTGGATCTGCACCGACTCGCAACGCTGGGACACGCTGGGGTGTTACGGCAACGAGTTCGTCCGCACCCCGAACATTGACCGCCTGGCGTCCGAAGGGGCGCTTTTCGAGAACTGCTACGCCCAGAACCCACTCTGCACGCCCAGCCGCAGCTGCTTCCTGACCGGCCGATACCCGGTGACGAACAAGCTGCGCCAGAACGGCCAGTGCATCCCCGAGGGCGAGGTGCTGGTGACGCGTATCCTGGCCGACCACGAGTACATCTGCGGCCTGTCGGGCAAGCTGCACCTGAGCGCCTGCAACCGGCGCTTCACGCTCGGCGACGAGTGGTGGGAATTGCCCGACGCGGAGCGCGTGGTACAGGGCACGGAGCGGCGCATTGACGACGGCTACCAGGAGTTCCACTGGAGCCACGGGCCGAGCCCGAAGTTCCGCTCCAGCGCATACAGCCGATGGGTACAGAAGAAAGGTGCCTCCATCGAGCAGCACGACCGCAAGGACAGCGACGTCGTGCTGAAGGGGATGCCCTCCGAGCTGCACGAGGTCACATGGTGCGCGGAAGAGGCGGAGCACTTCATCGAGGCATACGAGGGCTACGGCCACCCGTGGCTCTTCTCGCTGAACTGCTTCGACCCGCACTTTCCCTTCGACCCGCCGGAGGACTACCTGGCGCCCTACCTGGACCGGTTGGACGGCATCCCGCTGCCGAACTACGTGGAGGGTGAACTGGAGGATAAGCCGCCCTGGCAGCAGGAGCGCCATGAGAAGCCGCATTACGCCTACACCGGCGAGCGGGACGCCGGTGACCCGCACGAGCACCGCATGTGCCGCGCCGCCTACTGGGCCATGTGCGACCACATAGACGCCCAGGTCGGCCGCGTGCTGGAGGCCCTGGAGCGCACCGGCCAGCGCGAGAACACGCTGGTCATCTTCACCAGTGATCACGGCGAGATGCTGGGGGACCACGGGCTCTACCGGAAGGGACCGTTCCTCTACGATCCTGCAATCCGGGTGCCGCTGATCGTCTCCCGGCCGGGCCGCCTGCCGGAGGGCGTGCGGGTGCCGGCGCTGGTGGAACTGGGCGACCTGGCGCCGACCGTCCTCGACGCCGCCGGCCTGCCCCGCCATCCCGGGATGCAGACGAAATCGCTCTGGCCCCTCTTGACCGGCGAGGTGGAGTCCGATACGTTCCGTGACGACGTCTACTGCGAATACTACAACTCCAACCCCGACCCGGAGCCAATCTTCCTGACCATGGTCAGGACCGAACGCTACAAACTTATCGCCGCTCACGGTCACCGCACCGGCGAACTCTACGACCTGGAGGCCGACCCCGGCGAGAACACTAACCTCTGGAACGATCCCGATTACGCGGAAGTGCGCACCGAGATGCTGCAGCGGCTCTGCGACCGCATGGCATGGACCGCCGACCCGCTGCCCCCGCGCATCGGCATCTACTGAAAGGACAGCGATGCACAAGGAAGGCCACGACCACCATCACCCGCACATTCACTGGCGCAAGCCCTGGTACGAACTCTGGCCGCACCGGGACGAGATGACCGACACCGAGCGCGCCGCCTGGAAACAACAGGAGAAACGCGCCCGCGAGGCACGGGCCGACGATCCGCGCCCCAACATCCTGCTCGTCTTCACCGACCAGCAGACCCACGACGCCATGAGCTGCGCCGGCAACGCCTGGTGCGACACGCCGAACATGGACGCCCTGGCGGCGCGCGGCGTGCGCTTCTCGCGCGCCTACACCACCTACCCGGCCTGCAGCCCGGCGCGCAGCAGCCTGATGACCGGCCGCATGCCCCACGAGACGGGCGTCATCTACAACGGCATCGGCATTGATCCCGACATCCCCAACCTGGGACAGATATTCCGGGACGCCGGCTACGTCACGCCCTACTCCGGCAAATGGCACCTGCCCGAAAGCTACGTCGCGGAGCGGGACGGCATACCGGGCTTCGACAACATCCCGGCGCCTTACGACAAGATGCGCCGCCTGCACGGGCTCGGCGACCAGGTGGACTTCCTGTTCACCATGGACGCGGAGTTCATGCTCCGCTGGGAGCTGCACAAGGTCGGGCAGCCGTGGCTCTACACCGTCAGCCTGCACAACCCGCACGACATATGCCACTGGACCTCCCTGGAGCCGCGGGAGCACCGCAACATACACCGCTACCCGCCCCTGCCCGACAACTTCGGCATCCCTGACGACGAACCCGGCTATCTGGGCCTCATCCGCGAGTCCGGCACGGGCAACCAGGAGATACCGCGCACGGTGGGATGGGACGAAGACCAGTGGCGCGCCTATATCGCCGCCTACTACCACATGACCCAGCAGGTGGACCGCTGCGTGGGGCTGATCTTCGACGCACTGGAGGAAGGCGGCTGGGCGGACAACACGCTGGTCGTCTTCACCAGCGACCACGGCGACGGCTGTGCCGCCCACCACTGGGTGGCCAAATGCGTCCTCTACGAGGAGCCTACGCGGGTGCCGCTCATCGTCAGCTTCCCCGGAGAGGTGCCGGAGGGCGCCGTGGACGATCGGTTGGTCTCCCTGGTGGACGTCCTGCCCACCATGTGCGACTACGCCGACGTCACGCCACCTGAGGACGTCCGCGGGCACAGCCTCCGGCCGGTCTTCGATGGCGAAGAGCCCGAATGGCGCGATTTCGTGGTAACCGAGCTCGCCCTCGGCGCGCCCGATTTCAACCGCAAGGGGCGCATGCTGCGCACCGACCGTTACAAGTACACCGTATATTCCATGGCGGGCCGGACCGAGGAGCAGTTGTTCGACCTGCAAGAAGACCCGGGCGAGATGAACAACCGAGCCGACGACCCCGAACTGCACGACGTTCTGACGGAGCACCGGGACCGCCTGCGGATTTGGGCGCGGGAGACGGACGATGAAGCCGCCCTCTCGATCCTCGGTTCCCTGGAGTAAATCATGGAAGACCTGAACCCCGCCGGCAGGGCCACTGTTGGCATCATGTACGCCGGCCACAAGGAATACTGGACCCAGTTCGACGGCACCCGCGAGGCGCACGTCGAAGGCGCGAAGCGGTTCCGGGAGGTGGTCGAGCAGAGCCGCGTGGACGTGGTGATGCCGGACCTCGTGGACACGGTGGAGCTTTCCTTCGAGGCCGGCCGGCGTTTCGAGGAGAGCGGCATTGACCTGCTCTTCGTCTACCTGCACTCCTACGTGGCCTCCGGCCGCTGGGTGCCCGGCATCAAGCACCTCAACGTGCCCGTGGTCATCGTAACGTTCCAGGAAGCGCTGGATTTCGACCACCTTGACGAATACATGACCGGCACGGGCATCCGGAAGGGGTCGGCCTGCCAGTTGCCCGAGGCATACAGCGCCCTGCTCAGGGCAGGCAAGGAAGCGGCCGACGTCATCTTCGGCGATGTCTCGGGCGACCCGAGAGTGCAGGAGCAAATCGCCGAGTGGTGCCGCGTGGCCAACGTTCTGCGCGGCTACCGCGACTGCGTGATCGGCTACCTGGGGCACTCCTACGACGGCATGTTGGACATGAACTTCGACCCCACGGCGATCACGCGCCGGTTCGGCATCTACGTGAAGATGCTGGAGATGTGCGAGCTGGTCGAGTACGTAGAATCCGCGACGGGGGCCGAGGTCAAGGCCAAGATCGCCGAGATGCGGGAGGTCTTCGAGTTCCTGGACGACTCTCCCGATCCGGTCACCAAACCGGCCCGGCCGGAGGACATCGAATGGGCGGCCAGGTGCGCCGTGGGACTGGACCGGCTGGTCGAGGAGAACAACCTGGCCGGCCTGACCTACTACTACGCCGGGCTGAACAACGTCTACGAGCGCGTGGGCTCGAACCTGATCGTCGGCAACACGCTGCTGACGCGGCGGGGATTGTCCCTGGCCGGGGAAGCCGACATGAAGACGTGCATCGCCATGAAGACCACCAGCGCGCTCGGGGCGGGCGGTTCCTTCGCCGAGTTCAACATGGCGGACTTCGAGAAGGACCAGGTCATGGTGGGCCACGACGGGCCGCACGACCTGCGCATCACCGACGCCCGGCCGGTGATACGCGGCCTGGGCCTCTATCACGGCAAGCGTGGTCACGGGCTGTCCGTGGAGTTCAGCATCCGCAAGGGCGACATGACCATGGTCTCCCTGGGCTCGGACGCCAACGGCACGTTCAAATTCGTCGTCGCCGAGGGCCAATCCGTCCCCGGCCCGCTGCCTCAGATAGGCAACTCCATCACCCGCGGCTACTTCGGCCGCGACATCGCGTCATTCCTGCGCGACTGGGCCATGCGCGGCGTGCCGCACCACATGTCGCTCTGCGTCGGCCACGTCGGCTCGGTGATGAAAAAACTCGGCCGAGCCCTGCAGAAGGACGTGGAGCGCGTGCGGTAGTTCGGCAGCGTCTTTCCCCGTCCGGCCGGCGTGCTGGCGTTGGGGACCGGGAATGAAAGCAACCGCCTACCGTCAGAATTCGATGCCCAGTTGGAGGGTGGCCAGGTCCTCGCTGCTGTCGTCCACATCGTCGAACCGGCCGTGCAGATACTCCAGCGATAGCGTGGCAGAGGTCTGCTCGGTCTCGCACAGCGTATAGCTGGCGCACCCACCCCAGCGTCGCTCGTGTTGCCACGAGAAGGCGTCGCGCGCCCGCTCGTATTTCGCGGCGAAAGTGAGTTTCTCAGACACTGCCAGGGCAGCTTCGAGATTCCACGCCTTCGGTTCGGCCGCTTCTGCCAGCAGCGTGCCTCCACCGTCGAGACTCAACTCATTCGGTTCGAAGTGATCCAGCGCGCCCAGATACTCGGCAACCAGGCTGAAACGGCGCCAGCGCAGGCCGGCCCAGAAATTGACGGCCGGCACGTAGTCCTCCACAGCGCCCGCACCGTCGGAGACCAGTTCCTGGAGGCCGTCCGATTCGGTGAGATCACTCACCCATGCGACCCCGGCATTGAAGGCAAGTGCGCCGTCTTCGGACTCCCGGGCGAAGGCGGCTGCAGCGACGAGCTTCTCCAGGTGATCGTCCGTGTCGCCGGCTTCCTCCACCTCGCCGTTGAATACCGAGAGGCTCAACTCGACGGGACCGAGGACGCCGCCGGCAGTGAGGGCGGTCTCGCGCATCTCACCCAGTTCGAGGACCACCGGGTCTGTGATGAAAAAGGAGTCGAACCGCCCGAAAGGCGGGTACATCTTGCCCGCCTCCAGGTAAACCGGCCACCGCTCGGTGCCACCCAGGCGTATGATGCCCACGTCAAGGTCCACCGACTCGGTCTCGTCCTCCTCCCAGAGCAGCACGGCCTCGCCCTGGAGCCAGTCGGTGATGTCGGCCGCCACGCCGAGTTCGAATGTGGCCAACGCCAGGTCGGACCCATCGGGGGTGTCGGAGGCGTCGGAGGAGGCGCTTGCATAGCCGGCCTCAACCTCGATCACGCCGCTGAGTGCGATATTCTCGAACCAGTCGGGCAGCGGGTGGCCCGAGGTATCCTCCTGCAGGCGCTCCTGTGTCCGGCGGAGTTCCGTCCTCAGAGCAGCGATCTGCTGCCGCTCGGCTTCCAGCAGCGTCTCCAGCCTCCGGAGGCGCTCTTCATGCGACTCGGGCGGCTCCCCGGCATGTGCCGGCGTGCAGAGAAGGGCGAGGGCAGCAAGCGCCGCCAGCACGCAGGTGGGGTACAGGGACAGTTTTTGGGCACGCTTTTTCGGTGACACTATGTATTCTCCTTCAGGGCCTGGCTGGGTTGTTTACCTGGCATCATTCTCGTGTTACACTTGATGTACAAGAGGGACGACGCGAGCTGTGCGAAGAAGCAGGCTCTGTTTGTCCCCGCGGTCCGTCCGGTGAGCCCTGCCAGGTTCCAGCCGGACGGGCCGCCTTTTACTGCGCTTTCCTCAAAGGTCAGCTTTTCCGGCCGTCCTCCTCCTTCCTGCTGTGTTCGCACTGGTTTGTCCCTGCGAAAGGGCATGCAGCGTCACACTGGCAGTGCGTTTCGCCACTGACGAGAGGTTTAAAGACACTCCGAGCGGTCATGAAGGCCGCAAGGCCCACGACCAGCACCACGAGCAAGGTCTCAATGCCGGGCATTTTGTGTTCCTTTCATGCGAAGGCACTTCCCAACTGGTAGACCGCCAGCGTTGTCACGTAGGCCAGCGCCGTAAGCCCGCCGACCTGCAGCGCCGGCCACTTCCAGGAGCCGCTTTCCCGCCACGTGACGGCAACGGTCGCCATGCAGGGAACGCTGATCAGGCAGAACAGGATAATGCAGAACGCCTGAAGCGGGGTATACTCCTCCTGGAGTGACTCACGAAGGGGCTTAGACTCCTCGTCTACCTCACCCACCGCGTTCACGATGCCAAGCTGGGCGACGAACACCTCTTTGGCCGCGAACGCCCCGACCATCGCCGTGGAGGTCTTCCAGTCGAACCCGATCGGAGCCATCACGGGTTCCAGGGCGTGCCCGATACGTCCGGACACCGAGTAAGACATCTCGACCTGCTGCACCTGTTCCGCGGTCAGTCCGTCCAACCTGCCCTCGGGAGGCTTCGGGTAGCTGTTCATCGCCCAGAGCAGGACGGATATGCCCACGATAACCGTCCCCGCCTTCCGAAGGAACAGCCAGCCCCTCTCCCACATGTGGATGAGCGTCCCGCGCAGCGTGGGCATGCGGTAAGGGGGAAGTTCCATTACGAACGGCGCCACCTCGCCCTTGAAAAGCGTGGAGCGCAGCAGTTTGGCCAGCAGGATTGCCAGCACTATGCCGATCAGGTAGATGCCCCACAGCATCGGGGTGTGCCAGCCTGCGGGGAAGAATGCCGGAATGAACAGAGCGTAGATGGGGAGCCGGGCGCCACAACTCATCAGCGGCAACACCTGCATGGTCGTCAACCTGTCCCGGCGGCTCTCCATGGTGCGGGTGGCCATGATGGCCGGCACCGTGCATCCGAAACCCAGCAGCATCGGGATGAAACTCCGGCCGTGGAGACCGATCTTGTGCATCAACCGGTCCACGATGAACGCCGCGCGCGCCATGTAGCCGGAGTCCTCGAGTATGGAAATGGCAAGAAACAGCAGCAGAATGACGGGAAAGAAGACCAGCACCCCGCCGACGCCGCCGATAAGGCCGTCCACGGTGAGCGACTTCAGGGCGCTCTCAGAACCGGCGGGCCACAGAGCAGCCGCACGTGCGCCCAGCCAGCCGAAAAAGGCCTCCGTCCAATCCATCAGCGGCACGCTGAGGGTGAACGTAAGGTTGAAAACCAGGTACATGAGGCCCAGGAAGATGGGAATGCCCAGCAGACGGCTGGTGACCACCTGGTCTATGCGGTCGCTCATCGTGTGCCGCGATTCGACCGTCTGCCTTACCGCCTCCTGGCAGGCGCCGGAGATGAACCCGTAGCGATGGTCCGCAATGACAACCTCCGGGTCCTCGCCGAAGCGCCTCTCTATCCGGCGCGCGGCCCCTCGCACCGCCGACAGGATAGCCGAAACGTCCCCGGCCGCCTGCCGCACATCGGCGCCCGCTTGTTCGTCGCCCTCCAGCAGCTTGATGGCCAGCCAGCGCGGCTCATAGCGTCTGCGCAGGGTCCCCTCGCCTTCAACAAGGGCGACCAGCTTTGCCAGTTCACGCTCTAACTCCTCCCCATAGGTGACGCGCACGGGGCTGTCGGCCCTTCCGGCGCCGACCTCGACGATGGCTTCTTTCAGCCGCTCCATGCCGGCGCCCTTGTGGCCCACGGTGCGTACGATGGTCACACCCAGAAGCCTGGAGAGCAGATCGGTGTCAATGTCGAAACCGCGCGCCTCGGCCACGTCACTCATGTTCAGAACGAGCACCAGGGGGATACCCAGCTCCATGAACTGCACCGCCAGGTAGAGGTTGCGCTCGAGGTTGGAGGCATCAATGATGTCCACCACCACGTCAGGTTTTTCATCTATGACGAAGTCACGAGCCACCAGTTCTTCGATGCTGTAGGCGGTGAGGCTGTAGGTGCCCGGCAGGTCCACGAGATGGAGCCGTTGGCCCTCGTATGTGATCTGCGCTTCCTTCTTCTCCACCGTCACACCGGGGTAGTTGCCCACGTGCTGGCGCCCCCCGGCCAGCGCGTTGAACACGGTGGTCTTGCCCGAGTTGGGGTTGCCCGCAAGTGCCACCTTGATCGGTTTTCGCTCCACGGCTTGTGCATCGGTCGCACGCATGGCGACAGTTCTCCTCTATGAACTTTGAGTACTCCAACTTCCTGCGCAAAAAAACACCCTGTCAGTCCGACGGCTGCACCATTATCCGGTGAGCCATGCCGCGCCCAATGATCACCCGGCTGCCACAAACTTGGACAATGACCGGTCCGCCCGGCCCGCCCCTGACAAGTGAAACGGCGGCGCCGGGCAGAATGCCCATCGAGGCCAGGCGGTGGATGAAGCCGCGGCCACCGCGCACTTTGGTCACCGTCGCGCGGTGTCCAGGCTCCAGCATCAGCAGCGGCATCGCCGGCTTTGTCGTCGGTTTCATCTTCTCTACTGGGGCTTGACGGTGATGCGGGCTGCCTCCTCTTTTCGAAGAGTGAGGCTATAGCCCTTTATTTTGATCTCTATGGGGTCGCCGAGGGGTGCCACCTTGACCACCTCCACGGGCGTGCCCTTCACGGCCCCCATGTCCACAATGCGGCGGCGCACGGGGCCACCGCCTCCTACCTTAACGATCTTCGCTCTTTGACCGCTTTTCAATTCATCGAGGGTGACCATCCGGTCCTGTTCTCCTTTCCCTCCTTTGTCCCGCTCATCCACCTTCTGTCGAAACTCTCGTAACCACTGCTTCATGGCCTGCCCATCCTCGGGCGGCCTGCCCCCATGCTCCAGGAAGTATTCGAACCTGTTCAGCCAATCATCGCCGGCCCGGGGACATTCCTTTACGAATTCTGCAAACAAAGCCAGATGCTCCATCACCTGCTCGTCCAGCACGTGCTCCATCCGGCATGCGTTTTCCTCGGCCACTTCCTTGTCCACCAACAGGATCTCCGTGAGAAAACTCCTGATATCCTCGTGACGGCCGACGATCCGGTTTGCCACCCGGCGGCCCTCCTCCGTCAGCGTCGCGGGCTGGTAAGGGCTGTAGTTGATCAGGCGCTTCTCGGACAGTTTGCGCAGGGCCGTGGTGACCGTCGAGATGTGTACGGAGACGGCCTCGGCGATGTCCTTGGAGCGGGCCTCTCCCTTGCGCACCACCAGCCAGCCTATCGCTTCCAGATAGTCCTCCAGGCTCGCCGTCAGGCCGTGGCTACCAGTCATCGTGAATCTCACCTCCGTAAACTTGGAGTAGTCCAACATTCTACCCGTGCCATCCCTCCCCGTCAAACGAAAACGGCAAAAAGACCCTCTTCCCGAGGCTGTCGATCACGTAACGACTTGTGCCACGTCGTGATAGCGGCCCCAGAAAACCGGACGGCAATGCGGCGGGCTACGTCTCCTGCGACTACGATCCGTTCCACTCCGTGCTCCACTACGAGGGACAGCGGTTGCACGTGGTGCCGCTTGTGGACGATCCGGCAGTGCTGCTGTGGTTCGAGGAGCCGGAGGTGGTGGACTTCAAGTCCAACAAGCAGGACAGGTCCGGACAGCGGGACGATTCCTGCTTCGCCGTGCTGCACCCGGACCGCGGGCTGACGCTGGAGTTCGCGGCCGTTGCGGGCACGGGTGAGGGGACCTTTCGCCACCAGCGCTCGACGGACCGTGGGCGCAGCACCTACGCCCGCATCCGGCTGAGTGCCGGCCAGCCGCTGGTGATCGCCGGCGAACTGGACTGGGAAACCCCCGCGCAGACAGCATCGCGGCTGGCCCGGGAAGCGCCCGAGGCACTGCTGAACCGCAACGAGCGCGCCATCGCGCGCGCCACGGACAGGGGCAGCGTTACCTTCCGAGACCGGCCGCAATGGGACGCCCAGTACGCCCTGAACAAGCGGGGCATGCTCAGCGCGCAGGACCACGGCGGCGCGCTGCCGGCGGCGTTTCGATCCCTCTACTACCTGATCTGGCACATGGACGGCGCCATGACGGCCGTCTATGCCGCCCACTGCGGCTGGCCCGAGTATCTGGAGCGCTGGACGCGCTTCCAACTCGGCAACCCCACCTGGACCGATGCACCCGTGCCGGGGTGGTATTTCGGCCAGCTCGTCAACGGCCGGATATCGAAACAGGAGGAATGGGGCACCTACTGGGCCGTCTGGAGCGCCTTCACCCACTGGACACAAACGGGCTCACGCGAGTTCCTGGAGGGCGAATACCTGGAGGCGATGCTGGCGTCGCTGGATTGGCTGGAGCGCCTCTGCTACGACTCGAAGCGCGGCGCCTTCGGCACCTACTACCGGGGAAAAAACCCCTACAAGGGCAGCTACGACTACGGCTGGGACGAGGCCGTCGGCTGCCCCCGGACCGGCAGCACGCCGTCTCACGAGGGCAAGGCCATCACCCGCAGCTACGACTTCCCGTTCAACCTGATGATGTATAACACCTACCTCATGCCGGGCACGATGGTCGAGGACGGAGACCGCTTTCTGGGGAAAACCGTCGGACTGGAGTGCTTCCTGAGGCGGTGTCGGCAGAAGCCGCAGTTCTCGGCCGTCCTGCTGCTGGAGGATGGCAGCGAAGCCCACAAAACCGATCCGCCCCACTGGCCGCCTGGGACGTACTTTGTGCCGGACATGGGCGAGATACCGGAGCTGCTGCGCGGCGATGACCGGTTCGACCTCGCGCCGGTCGAGCAGGGCAAGGAGCGTTTCGTCCACCAGTGCTTCCGCACGATCGTGGCGCAGGATCAGGCGCTGTTCGGCTCCGAGAACCTGGAGCGGTTCATGGACGTCTATCTGCCCCAGTGCCGGGCGGCGGGCCGCTACCTGCAGATGCCGGGCGCCCTGGTGGAGGACGTCAACTGTCCCGACGGCAGCTATCACGACAACCGCCCTCAGCCCTTCAGCACCGGTCTCATGCAGGCCGCCATGCTCAGCCGTGGCCTGCTGCGGCTGCCCTTTGGCCTTGCGTTGCGTGCCAACGATCTGATCCGGAACATCGGTAACTACGGCTATCGCGGAAATCATCTGGACGTGCGCTTCGTGGGTTCGGGCGACCTGCAGAGCATCCATGTGAACGGGCGGGAACTGCAAGACTCCCTGCAGCTACCGGAGGAATGGCTGGAGCCGGAGACCAAGATCGTGGTGAAACTTGGGGAGGACGGAGCGCGCGGACCGACCCTGATGTATTCCACGGTCAGGCTGCTGGATGTTGAGGATGGGCCGGCCTTCCGCGTGCGCGGTTACGGAAAGAACGTCCTGGCCTTCCGGAACATGCCCGGCGAGTGCGGGGTGGCGGACGCCGACGGCCGGCCGCTGCAGACCGAGGACACCCGGGCCAACGGCTGGCACTACGTGGAGTTCGCGGGCCGCGGCGACTTCGCGGTCCGGCTCGGTCAGAGATGAGTCGGCCGCTACGTGCGAAGGACTACCGAGTGCACGCCGCTGCCTCCGACACGCACCACGGCGTAGCGGGATTCTTCCACCGTCCTGACCTCCGCGCGGGTCGGCTTCCCGTTCAGCGTCAGTTGCTGTACCTGGCCGCCCTCCGGCAGAAGCAGCTCGACGAGCATCTCCCGCGCGTTGCCCGAGAACGTCAGGCGATATGTGGCGCGGCCATCGGGATTTGTCTCCCGGCGGTAGCGATAGGACACATACCCGTCGCAGGCGGCGTATCGAACGACGACTTCCACCTCGTCCTTGTCCGCCGCCTCCCAGCGCGGCACCAGCCGCACGCGGTCGAAGCCCACACCCGTGTCCTGCACCCCGATAAGGCCCTCGAACAGGCCGTACATCATCTCGCCGGAGGACCAGTTGCGCGGCATTCCGCAGCTTATGCTCGGACGGAAGTACACTTCCGTATCCGAGAGCGTCAGGCCCAGGACCCACCAGATAGCCCGCGTCTCGCCTTCGGGCACGCGGAGGCGGACCTTCTCGATGGTCTTCTCGGGATGCGGGTTGTTGAGGCCATAGACGTAAACACCGACATCGTTGGCGCGCGGGTTATGCCCCCGCCAGGCAACCTTCAACGTGGGGATCCCCCGTTTCTGTTCCGGCGCGCTCGGGTGCCACCAGTCTCCGATCGCAGGCCCATCGCCGTTGATCTCCTGCGCCGCAATGCGGTGCAGATATTCGCTGCCGTCCTCGTACAGCACTTCCAGCCGCCCGACCAGACCGGGCCCGGCCTTGGTGTGCAGCAGATACAGCGAGGCCGCTTTCCGGCCGACCGGAAGCTCCGCCTCTGAAGCATATGGCGGCCGCCCGGCTATGCCGATGCACGCCCGGCCGTCGTTCTTTTCGGGGTCAATGACATCGAAAGGCACGCCGTGGAAGCTCTGTTCGCCGGTGGGCATGTTGCGCAGATCGTTCTCACCCTCCTGGCTCCATCCGATGGCATCGCTCTCGGCGGTGCCCCGGAAGTCGGTGTTCGCCGCTGCACCCAGGGACACCGTCGTGAAGCTCCTGTCGGGCTCTTCCACGATAGCCCCGTTATAGCCGCCGTCGAGCAGGTTGCCCGTTTTGCCGGCCAGGTCGTGGACACGCCGCAGGATGTCCACGCCGTACGTCTCGAATCCGTGCTCCAGGGCCCCACGCGCGAGTTCGCCGGCGCAGATCCCCGTGACGCTGCCATTCATGTATTCCCACTTGGGGCCGTTCCAGCCCCTCTCGAACGGCGGATATATGGTGTACCATTCCCCGGGAGAGGTCCGGGGCATCTCCCGGCGGATGCGCCGGTAAGTCTCGATCACCGCCCGGCACTGCTCCTGGGTCATACCGCGGTTCAGCAGCCAGGCGTTGTGCAGGGAGACCTGCCGGTCCGTGTCCACGCCGAAATCCCGGTCAATGGCGTCCGGCTCCTCGGGCACCATGTGGATGTAATGCGTGCCGGTCCACGAAAGCTCATCAATGCGCTCTTTCAGCGCACCGCCCACCTCCTGTATCTCCCTGGCCTCCTCGTTGCGCCCGACATATGTCAGCATCTCGGCGAGGTAGTGGCAGCTCTGTGCCATGTGGCCGTTGTCCCCATAGAAGATGTTGAAGTGGGTGTCCTCCAGGGTCACGAGCATGATGTCGCCGCCGACGAGCGCCGAGTCGAACTTCGACTGGAAGTCCCACATGTCTATGCTGTAGCCCTTCCTCATCATCTGGTATTTCTCGGACCAGCGGTACGGGTCCGTGGTGGCATACTCGACGGCCTTCAGGCAGTTATCGAGCTTGCCCTTCATCCATTCGGTGTCGCCGGTGGCTTTCCAGCAACGGTACACGCCCTCGATGAACATATATTCCTCGCTGTTCTCCAGCGGGACGCGCACAAAGATGTAGCTGGAATCCTCCTCCTCGGGAACCTTCACGAAATCGGGGCCGAAGCGCCATTCCCACTCACTGGTGTGCGAGTAGGGGTGCTTGTAGTTGCTGTAGATCATGCCGTCCTCGCGCTGCCCCGCGGCGAAGAGGTCTATGGCCTCGCGGAAATCATCCCGGTAGTACTGCGCGCCCATTGCCGCGGCAACGTGGTCGTAGAGCCAGCCGGCGTATTTGGTGTAGAGCCTGCCGTTGTAGCGCGCCACATCCCCCTTGCCCCAGCGGTTGCTCCTGCTCACGGAGTAGCGCAGTATCTGCAGCAGGTGGGAGGGCCAGTCGCCGCCGTCGTCAAGGCTCGTCCGGCAGTCCACCTTGAACCGCGCCTGCCCCAGAAGGCGGTCGCCGGAGCGCACCATCACGGCGTGCCACCCCAGTGAACCGCCGATCTGAAAACGCATCGTCCGCTCGGCCGGCGCGCAGTGGTATTCCCGCCCTTCCCCATCCAGCACGTGCACGGTGGGGCCCCCGTCGGCCAGGTCCTCGTCGAGTTGCACCTCAACGGTCTGAAGCGGCCGGAAATACGGCCGACCGGAAGGTTGCGGAACGCGTATGCCGTCCTTGTCGGCGGTCTGTTCACTCATTTGATTCTCTCTTTCCCGGCAGTGTGGGCCGACAGTGAGTCCGCCCGTTGTTCAAGTTTCCGTCTGACCGGCGCGCGGTGCGACGGGGGCGTCCGGACCTGCTGTATGATCTGTCCGATGTGCTCAGCGATTCCGGATGAGCCCTGTGCTCTGTTGCGGACTGACGCTTCGGTATGATGGTAAGGATTTCCCGGCCCTCGGGCAAGCCGCCCGCCAACGGGAGTCTCCACTTGACAGGGCTGGAAAAGTATGTACCTTATAGGGAAGTAGCCTGCAACACATTTTCAAGCGGCCACACGGTCGCCATCCCACCACAACCCGACGTAATTGCTCCAGCAGAAGGGAGAGGGACAGATGTCTGAGCGCTACCACGATCCCGTGATCTTCCATCACACGTTCGATGGCATTGACCGGGCCAACCACATCGTCGCCACCTACTACATGCGCGACGCGATGCCCGAGCAGGACTTCATTGACTATTTCTCGCTCATCGAATCCATGGTGCTGGAAGGCTCCACGGGCACCTGGGAGAAGGTGGCGGAGGACACCGAGGAGGTGCGCCGGAAGCTGAGCGGCAAGATGGTAGGCTACTACGAAGTGCCCAACGACGACCCGCACGTGCGGGAAGCCGTCGTGCAGCTCGCCTTCCCCATTGACGCCTGGTCGGACAACGTGGCCATGATGCTGCTGAGCATCTCCGGCAACTGCTTCGCCTACAGCGACCGGTTGCGCCTGCAGGATGTCTTCATCCCGGAGAACCTCCTGAAGAACTTCAAGGGCCCCAAGTTCGGCGTGCCCGGCATCCGGGAGAAGCTCGGTGTTCCCGAGCGGCCGCTCTCGCTCCACATCATCAAGCCCAAGATGGGCATGACGCCGCAGCAGGTGGCCAATCAGTGCTACCAGACCGCGATCGGCGGCGTGGACGCGATGAAGGACGACGAGATGACCAGCGACGTCTATAACAGCACCTACGAGGACCGGCTGAAGGCCGTCCTGGACTCACTGGCGAAGGCCGAGGCCGAGACGGGCAAGATGCCCATCTACTTCCTGAGCATCACGGACGAGCCTCCGCTCATCTTCGAGAAGGCCCACCGCGCCGTCGAACTGGGCGCCACCGGCCTGCTCATCTGCTACTCCGCCGGCCTGCCGGTGCTTCGGCAGATCGCCGAGGACCCGGAGATTGACGTGCCCATCCTGGTGCACGGCTCTCACATGATCGCCGCGCAGCCGCGCATCTCGTGGCCCGTTTTCGCAAAGCTGGCCCGCCTCTGTGGCGGCGACCTGATGCTGACGCCCACCTACTGGTCCAGCATCCCCATGGTCAGCCTGGAGGAAGGCCTGCGGACCGCGCACGTCAAGCTGGCCCCGCTGGGGCATATCAAGCCCATGTGGCCCATGCCGTGCGCGGGCGTGTACCCCGGACTGGCGCCCCTCCTGATGGGCGAGTACGGACGGGACATCATCATTCCCGCGGGCGGCGGCATGCTGGGACATCCGGACGGCTACACCGCGGGCGCCCAGGCATGGCAGCAGGCCATAGCCGCCGGCATGAGCGACCAGGACCTGGAGAGCTACGCGAAGCAGCCCGACCACAAGCCGCTGCGGCGCGCCCTGGAGAAATGGGGCTACATCGAGCGGCCCGAGACCCCGTGGCTGCGCGTGGCGCCGAAGTTCCATCCCAAACGAATGTCTTTCGACGACTGAGAAACAGGGGCGACGGCTACCGGACATAGACCCTGAACGGAGGATACACCATGCTGGCGAATCACCCGTTTGGCGCCTGCCTGCCCACCTTCGGAAGCTGCGCGGACCGCTACTGCCTGAGCGGCTACGGGCGCGGCGGCGAGACCATGGAGCAGATGCTGGACCTGGCCACCGAGGTTGACGGCCTGGACGGGCTGGAGCTGGTCGGCAACTGGCACGTCAACGATGACAACATCCGCGACGTGGCCGCCATGTTCGACGACCGCGGGCTGAAGATATCCATGCTCGTGCCCGACCTCTGGACCCAGGCCAAATGGGGCATGGGCAGCCTGGCCGCGCCGGACGCCGACACCCGGCAGGCGGCCGTGGATGAGATCAAAAAGGTCATGGACTGGGCCGCGGAGCTGGACTGCCCTTACATTGACGTCTGGCCGGGGCAGGACGGTTACGATTACTCTTTCCAGGCCGACTACACCGCCGCGTGGGACTGGCTGCGCAAGGGCCTGGAGACCTGCGCCGACCACAACCCCGACGTGCAGCTGCTGGTGGAATACAAGCTCAAGGAGCCGCGCAGGCACTGCTTCGTCAACAGCGCCGCCAAAGTGCTGCTGCTCATCCGGGACATGGACAGCGTCGGCGTGCTGCTGGACGTCGGCCACGCCCTGGCCGCCGGCGAGAACATGGCCGAAGCGGCCGCCCTGCTGGCCGAGTATGACAAGCTGGATTACGTCCACCTGAACGACAACTACCGGAGCTGGGACGACGACATGATGTTCGGCTCCGTGCACCTGGTGGAGGCGCTGGAGTTCATCTACTGGATCCGGCGCCTGGACTACGACGGCTGGCTGACGCTGGACGTGTTCCCCTACCGCGAGGAGGGCGTCGCGGCCGCCACACAATGCGGCGAGTGGGTCGAGGCGCTCTTCCGGGCCGTTGACCGCGCGGGCATGGACGCCATTGCCGAAGTCGTCCGGCGCGGCGAGGCCACGGAGGCGGTGGCCCTGGTGCGCGAAGCCCTGAACGTCTGAACCCGAGGCAATCTGCCCATGGCGACACCCATCAAGATCCCCGACCTGGGCACGAACGTGGACGAGGTGCGGCTGGTCTTCTGGCTGGTGGACGAGGGGCAGCCCGTCCGCCGCGGCCAGCCCATCGCCGAGGTCGAGACCGACAAAGCGTCCACGGAACTCGAGTCCGCTGCCGAAGGCGTGCTGCTGAAGCAGATGGTCGCGGAGGACACCGAGGTGGGCGAGGGCACCGTTATCGCCTACGTCGGCGAGGCCGGCGAGAGCATACCCGAGCCGAAGGCCAGAAAGCGCCCCCGCGCGGCTCCCGTGGTCAAGAACCTGGCCCGCAAGCTGGGCGTGGACCTGGATGCCGTAGAGGGCACCGGCCGCGGCGGCATGATCACCCGGGAGGACGTCACAGGCACCGCCGAAGCGGGCGGTGAGCACGATGAGAAGGCCCCCGGACTCTCCCGCCGACAGCGAGCCGTCGCACGCGCCGTGAGCGAGAGCGCGAGAGAGATACCTCACCTGCGACTGCAAGCATCTGTGGACATAACGGCCGTCGAGCGCCTGCGCGCCGAGGGCGAGGCCGGGGACGTCAAACCGAGCTACGATGCGGTCCTGCTGAAAGCCATGGCCACCGCCCTGCCCCCGGCGCCGGCCCTGGCGGCACACATGGAGAACGAACGCCCCGTACGGCCTGAGGGCACGCACATCTCGGTCGCCGTGGGCGCGGAGGAGGAGCTTTTCCTGCCCGTGATCCGGGATGTGGACACGAAGGACCTGGCCACCCTGACCGAGCAGATCGCCGACGTGGCCGAGCGGGCCCGAGGCGGCAGGCTGAAGACCGAAGAGATGGCAGGCGGCGGCATGGCGCTGAGCAACCTGGGGATGTATCCCATCGAGGCGTTCGACGCACTCATATTCCCCGGCCAGGGCGCCATACTGTCCGTGGGGGCGGTTGAGCGGCGCGTGGTTCCGGCGGAGAACGGCGTCGAGGTCCGGCCGATGGCCACGTTGCGGCTGGCGGCCGACCACCGGCTGGTCAACGGGCGGCAGTGCGCCGAATACCTGGCCCGCCTCAAGAAGTGCCTGGAAGAAGGAAACCTGAAGTAGTCAAGAGAGATACCCATGGATTACGACCCGGAGTTCCTTGTCTCGATCTACCGGAAGATGCTGCTGATCCGACGCTTTGAGGAGCGGGTGAAATACCTGTTCCTGGAGGGCATCATGCCGGGCACCATCCACCAGTACAACGGCGAGGAGGCCATCGCCGTCGGCGTCTGCGCGGCGCTGGAGGACGACGACCTGATCACCAGCACGCACCGGCCGCACGGCCACGCCATCGCCCGCGGGCTGAGCCCCCGGTCCATCATGCACGAGCTTTTCGGCAAGACCAGCGGGTGCTGCCGCGGCAAGGGCGGCTCGATGCACGTGGGCGACCTGGAGAAGGGCATGGTGCCCGCCATCGCCATCGTGGGCGGCGGCGTGCCCATCGCCACGGGCATCGCCCTGGGCTTCAAGATGCAGGGCAAACCCAACGTGGCGGTCTGCTTCATGGGCGACGGCGCCATCAATGAAGGCGCGTTCCACGAGGCCGTAAACATGGGCTCCGTCTGGTCGCTGCCCGTGGTCTACGTGATCGAGAACAACCGCTACTCCGCCTCCACACCCATCGAGGAGATGGTGAACGTCGAGAAGCTCTCCGACCGGTCCTGCGGCTACGGTATGCCGGGCGTGACCATTGATGGCAACGACCCGCTGGAGGTCTACGAAACCGCCCGCGAAGCGGTTGAGCGCGCCCGCTCCGGCGAGGGGCCGACCCTCGTGGAGGCGCTGACATATCGCATCACCGGCCACTCCCGCCGCGACCCGTGCAACTACCAGCCCGATGAGGAGAGGGAGAAGGCCACGGCGAAGGAGCCCATCGGCCGCTTCGAGAAGAAGCTGCTGGCCGAGGGCGTGCTGACCCAGGAAGACCTGGACGACATCGAGGAAGAGGTGGTGGCACAGGTGGAGCGGGCGGCGGAAACCGCCATGGAGGCGCCCGACCCCGCGCCGGAGGACGCGCTAAAGGGACTGTTCGTGTGACGCTCGAGAACGGAAACACATGAAACGCATGACCATAGCCGAGGCCCTGCGCGAGGGGCTGCGGGAGGAGATGACCCGGGACGAGCGGGTGTTCTGCATCGGCGAGGACATCGGCATTCCCGGCGGATGGGGCGGCGCGTTCACCGTAACGCTGGGGCTGGAGGAGGACTTCCGCGACCGACTGGTGGACACGCCCATCAGCGAGGCGGGTATATTCGGCGCCGCGCTGGGCGCCGCTTTGACCGGGCTGCGACCCGTGGCGGACGTGCAGTACGGCGATTTCATCTTCTGCGCCATGGACCAGGTGGTCAACCAGATCGCCAAGATGCGCTCCATGTCCGGCTGCAAGGTCAGCGTGCCCATCACCATGCGCGCACCGGTCGGCGCCACCGGCCGCGGCGCCCAGCACGCCCAGAACCCGGAGGCGTTGTTCCTGGGCGTGCCCGGCATAAAGATCGTCTGCCCCGCCACCGCCTACGACGCCAAGGGCCTGCTGAAGGCCGCCATCCGCGACGACAACCCCGTGCTGATGTTCGAACACAAGCTCCTCTACGGCTCCAAGGGCGCGCGCAAGGAGAAGGGCACGGTGGACGCCTCCAGCGAGGTCCCCGAGGAGGATTACGTGGTGCCCATCGGCCGGGGCGTCATCCGTCGCGAGGGCACGGACGTGACCATCATTGCCAACCTGCTGATGATGCACCTAACGATGCAGGCGGCCGACGCGCTGGCCGAGGACGGCATCAGCGCCGAGGTCATTGACCCCCGCAGCCTTGTGCCCTTCGACTGGGAGCTGGTCGAGGAGTCGGTGATGGACACCGGCTGCGCGGTGGTCGTGGAGGAAGGCCCGCGGCGCGGCGGCATCGGTTCGGAGATAGCGGCCGAGCTGTCCGAAAGGGTCAGCGATTACCTTCTGGCGCCGGTGCAGCGCGTGGCAAGCCCCAACATACCCCCGCCCTTCGCCCCGCCCATGGAGGACTTCTACAGGCCCGCCGTGGACGACATAGTGGAGTCCGTCCGGAAAGTTACCTACGCGCCGGGATGATGTCGGTTGCGATGGTCCGCGACGCTTCTGGAGGAAAAGTCTGATGCACGAACATAATTCGTCACTCTGTGCTGTGACTGTTGTTCTGATGTTTGTCCTGGTCCTGGGATGTGCCGAAGCCGGATCGCGGGAGACCCCGTGGACGTGGCAAGAACCCCAGGCAAAGGTCCTGCCCCGAGGCGACCTGAAATGGGCGCCCCGCCCTTTTGAGTTCGAGGCGGGGGACTCTGTGCGTTACATAGACTTCAAAGGCGGCGATGACGCCGCCCCCGGGACCTCGAAGGACAGCGCCTGGAAGCACCACCCGTGGGATGAGAACGCCGCGGGCAGAGCGGCCGCCTGCACGGGCGCGCACACTTACGTCTTCAAACGCGGCGTGGTCTATCGCGGCGCCCTGACGGGGAGTGTGGCCGGGAAACCGGACGATCCCGTGCGCCTGACCAGCGATCCCGACTGGGGAGATGGAGAGGCCGTGCTGGTTGGCTCAGCACAAACGGGCCGGTGGCGGCGCGCGGAGGCGTCCGACGTCCCGGACGGCATGCCGGAGCCCGGAGAGGTCTGGTACACGGAACTACCCGGCGACTGGATTCCACGCAAGCTGTGGCAACTGGACGGCGACGAGATCGTGGATCTGAAGCTGGCCCGCACGCCCAACTGGGAAATCACCAACTGGGACGACATCAAGAGCCAGTGGTGGCAGTGGGAAGAAGGAAAGCGCCAGCGCCGCGGCGGAACCGGCATAGACACCGAACACCTGACCCAATCCCCCGGTTACTACGAGGACGCGGTGGTCTACACCGAGTGGGGCATCGTCATGTCCACGCCGGTCGCCATACCGGTCACCGGGTTCGACCCCGACAAGCACGCCCTCAGCTTCGAGGGATTCTGGACGCCCACGACCGGCATGCGCATCGAGAAAGGCATGCGCTACTACCTGGAGAACAAGCCCCACTACCTGGACGAGGACGGCGAGTGGTACTTCGAGGACGAGGGCGCGCAGAAAGGCCGGCTCTACGTCCGCCTGCCCGACGGCGGCGACCCCAACCGCGCCCACCTGGAGGCCGCCAGGCATAAGAACATCATAGACCTGCGCGACGTGGAAAACCTGGAGGTCAGCGGCCTCACGTTCCGCTTCACTAACGTGGACGAGCTGGGGCGGCCGGGCTTCAAGATATATGAGGACGACCACGACGTCAGCGCCGTCCGCCTGCAGGGCAACGTCGTCAACGCCGCCGTGCGCAACTGCGGGTTCGACCACGTCAACAACGCCGTCCTGGTGGATGTTGACGCGGCGGGCAACGTGGGCGAGGACATCTTGATCGCCGACAACGACGTTTTCTTCACGGATCACAGCGCCTTCGAAGTGGAGAACAGCTACGCCCAGCACGGCAGCACCAAACCGGACGATCCCACTCCCATCAACGGGCTGAAGATCCTGCGCAACCGCATCCGCATGGCCGGACGCCGACCCCATCGCGGCTCGCACGGGCACACGGTAACCCTCAGCTTTCCGGAGACCGCGGAGGTCGCCGGCAACGTCCTGGACCACATCTTCGGCTCCGGCCTGTTCATCTTCGGCGGCAAGCCCAGCGGCGAGGGCACGGACGATCGGCCGCTCAGCCGCATCCTGATCCATCACAACAAGGCCACCAACACGCTGCTGCACACCAACGACTGGGGCGGCATCGAGACCTGGCAAGGAGGCCCTTTCTACGTCTACAACAACATCAGCGGCAACCCCGGCGGCTACCGGCACTGGCGCTGGCTGCGCCAGAAGGACGCCGACGAGGAGGACATCGGCCACGTGGGCACGCGTTTCGGGCACGCCTACTACATGGACGGCTCCTTTAAGAATTACCAGTTCAACAACATCGCCTGGGGCAAGGAAAACGACCTGCGCAGCCCGTTGATGAACACGGCGGCCTTCCAGGAGATCCACAGCTACCAGAACCGCGTCTTCAACTGCACCGTTCACCGGTTCGGCGCCGGCACCCGGCGGCAGGCGCCGCACGGCGGGCGAAACCTGTACCTGGGCACCATCTGGTCGGACATCTCCGACTACGTCTTCATTCACAGCCGCCCAACCTCCGGCCAGCGCGCGCCGAACGAACCGCACGCCGGACCGCGAGGCGAGCACATACCGTACGAGACACTCGGCTACGCGCACAACGTCTTTTACGACATATCGCGCTATTTCGGCGTGTTCGAGGTGGACGGCATCCGGCGCGAGACTCCCGAGGAGATGTCCACCGCCCTCGAGACCGTGGGCGCCCTGGCCACCGGTG
>CAYVBE010000010.1:0-47100 GCA_964448935.1 uncultured candidatus Brocadiaceae bacterium | reverse complement strand
GCCGGGCACGTGGAGCGTCTGCTTGCCCGTGGTGCCGGTCAGATAGTAGTAACCGTCCGGCGCGCGCAGTATCTGCGGGTCCCGGATGCCGCCGTAGTCGCCCGGCAGCTCGATGGGCTCCAGCCGCGCCACCGGGCCGCTCTCCGTGATGATGTCCGTGGCCTTGCGCACGTGCTTCAGGAAGCCATCGTAGTAGAGCGGCACAATGCCCGCCCGGTCGCGGAACATCGCGAAGCGGTCGCCGCCGCAGAAGGTGCCGTGCAGCCCGCCGTCGCCGTTGCGGAAGACGGTGGTCGGGCCGCCGTGGGGCACCATCAGGCGCCGGGGACTATATGGGCCATAGATATCGTCCGCCGAGGCCACGAAGGTGTCGTGACACGCGCTGCCGCCGAGCCGCTCGGTGTAGTCGGCGCAGGTCAGGCGGTATTTGCCGGCGTGTTTGAACAGGAAGGTCCCACCGGAACCCACGCGCAGCGGTGCCATGCCGTGCTTCCCGCCGGGATCGGGCCGCAGCAGCCGCGGCGACTCGGCCAGCCCGCGCATGTCGTCCCGCATCTTCGCAATCCAGCCCGCGCCCCACAGCCAGTAGACGCTGCCGTCTTCGTCCTCGAAAAGCGAGGCATCGCCGCCGCGCGTGGTCACGCGGCCCACCTGCTCGTAGGGGCCCCCGGCCTCCCCGGAGGTGCTTCTCAGCAGAGCGGTGCCCTGGCCGTTCATGGAGTAAGCGATCCAGAAGGTGTCCCGCAGGTAATGGATTTCGGGCGCCTGCACGCCGCGCGCCAGGGGGCTATCCGGGGTCTCCGGGATGTTGTGCCACATCCGGCCCCACATCTGCCACGGGTCGGGGTCCTCGGACAGGTCCCAGACCAGGCCCACCTCCTCCCAGCTCTCCATGTCGGGTGATTTCCAGAGCCTGATGCCCGCGTTATTGTGGAAATCCATGCCCCGGTCGCCTTCCGAGAGCGTCCCGGTAAGGTAATAGATGCCATCGGGTCCGCGGCAAACCGACGGGTCGCGCAGTGGCACGTCGAGGACGGGTTTCACGGGACGCTCTTCACGGTTCATCTGCGCTCCCTCACATCGAAATCCATGGAACACGGTCATTATGAGCGCCAGTGCGAGCAAAAGACGGCCATTGTGCAGAATGCTCATCGCCTGGTCTGCCTTCCAGTTTTTCCGTGTGTTGCCGCCGGGGCGGCGCTCACTCCGCCGGCTGCGCCGCGGCCGGGATGCCCTTGTGCGGGTGGCCGGCTACGACGTCCCAGACGGTGTTGTTGACGATCCGGGCGCGCTCCTCGGTGATCTCCAGAAGCTCGCCCTCGTTGTGCGCCGGGTCGTCGCCGTATTTCTCCGGATGGTTGTAGATGGTCCAATCGAGCGCGTCGGGGGGTTCCTCGAACAGGATGGCGTAAAAGGTTGCGGCCACGGTGTAGCGCGGCAGGCCCGCCCGCAGGTGCTGGGTGTCGGTGTAGAAGTCGTTGACGGTTTCCACGCCGGGGAACTCTCCGGCGCGCATCTTCTTCTCCAGCACCAGCAGCACGTTGCCGGTGGGGATCATCTGCAGCCTGCCCTGCTGCCACAGTTCGGGGAACCGTTCCTTCAGCGTCTCGAAGTGCTGGTAGAAGTAGTCCCGGCAGTCCCGGTTGTGCTTCCCGCGCGGGTCGGTCAGGGAGTACGTAACCTTGCTCCAGTCCTGCTCGTAGTCGAACTCCTCGCGGCGTGGAAACTCGCGGGGGTTGACTGAAGTGCCCTCCGCTTTGGCCCATTCCGGCAATTCGTCCTCGGGTGGGACTTTGCCGACCGGTATCCGAGGCCAGGTCGCGTGGATGTAGAACCGGCTCTCCCGGTTGAGCTTCAGTTGCAGCTCCATGATCTTCACCGCGCTCGCGGTGGCGCCGATGTCGGTCGGCTCGTCGAACTTTACCCGCCCGCCCCATAGCTCGGTAACCGTCTGTTCGAGCGGCGTTCCGGACGCCTCCAGCAGGAGCGCCTCCCACGGACCGGGCTTGTAAAACTCGTTCTTCGCACCGAAGGTGGCGGAATCGATGGACTGAGGGTCCACGGTTGCCTTCCCCTCCGGGCCGGCCGAAACGGTCGCCTTGTCCACGGCGAGCTCCTCGCAGTGCGACCAAAGCTGAGAGCGGGCCAGCAGGTAGTTACAGACCCACTCCTTACCGGCGCTCGCACCGAGTTCCCCGTGCCACTCCGGCTGGCTGCAGCCGGTGAGGCCGCTGGCCAGGTAGAACACCCGCAGGCTGTCCCTCTTCCCGCCGCCTCCCTCGGTCTCCTCGACCGTGAAGGCGAACGGGCACAGTAGCGCGATGATAGTTGTGGCGAGAACCAATCGTTTCATCGTGCACCTCCCATCTTGGAGTTCCGCGTGCCGATAATCGCCCGGTCATTACCGAACGACGGTTTACAGCTCGAAACACGCCTCGATCAGGTCGTCCAGGTTGCCGGTGGCCAGGCACTCGACGTAATCGGCGGCGCCGTAATAGACCTTGACCGTGCGGTCGGGCTCGACGATCAGCGCGCCGGGGAAGATGACGTTCGGCACCTGGCCGATCATCTCGTATTCCTCCTCGACGAACAGCAGCGCCGTGTCCGTCCGCGCCACCACCTTCCAGGGCTCCTCCAGGTCCAGCAGCATAGCACCGGCGGAGTAGTTCTTGCCGTTGGTGTGCGGGAAGACGCCGTGATAGATGATCAGCCAGCCCTCGTCGGTGCGCACGGGCGGGGAGCCGGCGCCGATCTTGGCGTTCTCCCAGTAGTGCCGGGGCCGCGCGATCGGCCGGCAGTTGCCCCAGTACTGGAGGTCCGGGGAGGAGGCAATCCAGATGCACGTCGGGCCCCACTGCCCCACCGGACGGTGGAGCATCCAGTATTCCCCGTTGATCTTCTCCGGGAACAGCACGCCGTCGTAGTTGTGGATGGGCAGGGGGAAGCACACCGGCTCGGCCGTCTTGAAGTCGTCCGTGCGCGCGATGCCGATCCGCACGCCCTGGGTGGAATTGGCGGCGAAGGTCAGGTAGCAGGTGCCCTCCAGCGGGTTGATGCGCGGGTCCCACCAGGCATTCAGGCCGGAGCCCGCCGCGCTGGTGCACCGCTCGAACTCGGCCATCTGCTCCTCGTCGCCGACGAACTCCAGCGGCTCGGGATCCGGGGTGAAGTTCACGCCGTCCTCGCTGCGCAGCATCCAGATATACTGCACCTTGTCACCGGACTCGAACCGGCTGGCCATCACGTATTCGCCCTCGGGGGTCTTGGTCACGCCGGCGTTATAGACGGCCATGCAGGCGGCCGGCATGTCCTCGGGGGTCACGATGGGGTTGTCCGGATGCCGCACCAGCACGTCCTTTTTGGGGTAGATCAAAGGTCCAGCCTCCGTGCGAGCAGGGGATCGGTTCTTTACACGTGTAATGTACGGTCAAAACCCCGCCCGGTCAAATGCGCCCGGGCTTCAGCGGCTCCCGCGGGGTGGGCGGTAATCCGCGGGCGTCCAGTCCTCGTCCACGTCTATGCGCAGGCGGCCCCCGACCATCTCGGTCTTCAGCCGCACCAGACCCGGCTTGGCGTGGAACGGCGCATAAAAATCGTCTCCCCAGACCACCGCGTAGTAGTGGCCGTCCAGCCCCCGGAACACGCCTCCGTGCCCGCCGAAGGGCACGCCGGGCGTGGCGCCCAGCGACCAGGGACCCTCGGGGCTCTCCGCGGTCAGGTAGTGGAAGTCATAGCTCAGCAGGCTCGTGCCGCCGGCGGGGTTGTTACACCAGTGGCCGCCGCTGATGCCCGTCGTGAAAAGCACCCACCGGTCCTTGATACGGATCAGGTCCGCGCCCGCATCCTCGCACAGCCCGCCTCCTCCGGGCGGGACGGCGTAGCGGGTTACGGTCTCCCAGCCGCGCATGTCGGGGTTCATCCTGTAGATGGCCGTGCCGCCCATGGTGGCGTAGACAGTTCCGTCGTCGGTCTGGCAGAACGATGCCTGGCTGGGGCCTCTGCCCCAGTATTCGTAAGGCCCTTCGGCTTTCCCGCTGGTGCTGCGCAGAAGCAGCGTGCAGCCCCCGGGCTCGGCCACTCCCTTCGCCCCGTAAACCCCGGCGTAGATGAAGAACGTCTCCTCCTTCTCGATGTAGTGGATCTCCGTATCCATAAAGTAGTTGCACCAGTCCCCGAGTGCGTCGCTGCGGTAGGCCCGGCGCTCGGGGGAGACCTGCTCGACGTCCTCGAAGCGGTAGACCTCGATCTCCTCCCAGTTCTGCAGGTCGCGGGATTTGAAGATCACGAGGCGGCCCTTATACCGCTCGCCGTGCACCGATCCGGTGAAATAGAAACAGCCGTCCGGCGCCTGGGTCATGTTCATGTCGCGGATGTGGAGACCCTCTTCTGAGATGAGGGGTCGCAGCCTCCACCACGGCCCGCGGACGGTATAGACCTCCTTACGCCAGCGGGGCAGCGGCGTGGGGCTGTAGAGGTTGGCGTTGTGGCCCTTCCGATCGCGGCTGCTCACCCAGGTGAGGGGCACGATGCCGGGCCTGTCCCGAAAGGCGGCGTAGTAGTCCCGGCCGCAAAAGGTGGCCCGCCAGGTGCCCCGGTCGTCCTGGAAAACGGTGGTCGGCCCGCCGTGCGGCACCATGATCTCGCGTTCGCTGTAGGGGCCGAACAACTCTTCCGACCGTCCAACCATGGTGTCGTAGGTGTTGATCCCCAGCCGCTCGCGGGCATCTGCCATGGTCAGGTAGTAGGCGCCATCGGCCTTGAACAGGAAAGGGTTGCGGTCGCCGAGAAGCACATCGTCGCCCATCGGGCTTCTGGGCGCGCACTCGAGCAGCCGGGGCGGCCCGGCCAGCCCGGTCATATCCTCCTTCATCTCGGCAATCCACGAGGGGCTCCACAGCCAGTACACTTTGCCATCGGTGTCCTGAAATATCGAGGGGTGGTCGCCCAGCGACGTGACGTAGGCGTGGAGCTCATACGGTCCCTCGGCGCGGCCACTGGCGCTCTTGAGCAGCGCGGTGCCGTAACCGTTCCGCGAGAAGGCGATCCAGAAGGTGCCCTTCAGGTAGTGTATTTCGGGCGATGTCAGACCGCGCAGGTTGCGCCGGGCGCCGGGCACGTCGGCCGGTGCGTGATGGTTGCGGAACATGCCGTACCACCGGTAGCCGATACCGCCCGCCTCGGGCAGATCGAAAACCCATCCCATGTCCTCCCAGTTCGCAAGGTCTTCCGACCTCCAGAGCCGGACACCCCGGTTGTTCCGGAAATCCTCCCCGAGGTCATCTTTCGAGGATGTCCCGGTCAGGTAGTACGTCCCGTCCGGCCCGCGACAGATACTCGGGGCGCGCAGGGGCGTGTCGAGGACCGGCTCCAGCAGCCGCCTCTCCCCCACGGCCCCTTCGGCGCCCCAAATGCCGGTGCCGAAAACCATCAACGCCATCACAAACGGGCCAATCCCGGTTTTTCGCATTGTGACTCCCTCTGTTTGATGTGAGACTCTACGACTTCTTCTCCTGCGCCCGGCTCACCTTATCGGCCGGCGGCCAGAAGGTCATCCAGTTCACGCCGCCCTGAATCTCGACGAAAAGCTCGCGGGTTCCGTCCTCTTTGTACCTGAACACGGTTCCACCGACGATCAGCTTGCCCGCCGAGGCATAGGCGCGGTCCGAGCCGTAAAGGTTGCCGCGCGCGTCCACGGCCAGGTCCACCGGGTGTTTCATCCCGTTCTTGATGAACCGGGCGCGGTCAAAGCCGTCTGCCTTCTCCCAGTCGAAGACCGTGCCGAGGCATTGGCCGTCGGCGGAGAAACGGGATATCTCCTTTCGCCAGATAAGCAGTATATCGCCCTCCGGCGTGAAACAGATGGAGCGATGGCCGTTGCCGTACCCCGCGATAAGGGGTTCGGGGTCGGCGACGGTGCCGCGGACCGGCGTTCCGTCCGGCAGGAACTCGTAGACCGTGTTCCCGTTCTGCCGCGAGACGTACATGTGTCCGTTCGGCCCCCTCTCCACGCTGTAGGCGCCGCCCTCGACGTTGATGTAGTCCTTCTTTCCGGTGGCGCGCTCCACCTTCACCACGCCGTCGTAGTGCTCGGCGATCCAGAAATCGCCGTTGGGGTCAATGTCCATCCCCAGAGGTGAGCGTATGCCTTCGGCAAACCTGGTCACGGCGCCGTTGGCAATAGTCGCCGTCTTTCCCTCGGGACCGGGTTCCACGCGGAACAGGTGGCCCCGGCTGGTCGCCACCCAGAGGGTGCCGTCCTCGTCCATAGCGAGCCCGCGGGTGGCTCCCTCCACCTCGGCGTAGCGGCTTAAGGTCCCGTCGGGCGCCACTCTGGCCACGTAGCCCCTGTCGGCGCCGATGTAGAGGAACTGACCTTCGAAACTCCCTTCGGCCCCGCTCGACACGCCGAGGACGGAAATAAGCACCAGAAACGCCGTCAGAACGAGCCGGCACGCGAAGTGCCGTTGTGTGCGCCTTCTGCTGTCCATCGTTGTCCTCCCTTGCCCGTTACCTCCATTTCCACCACGTAATACACCGCCTTGTGTTTCGTGCCGTCCACGGTGAAACGTAGCCCGTCCGATGTCTTCTCCACCGGCACCTCGGTCGCGTCGGCCGGTTTGCGCCCGTCGTGGTCGAGGGCGTAGACGCGGCACGGACCGTCCCGTTTGATGGTGATGGTGGCCCTGACCGGCTCGATCACGAGGGGGCCGACCTTCGGCGGGACGCGGACGAGCGGGGCCTCGGAGAAGGCGTCGAACTCGGTGCCCTCGTCCACCATGCGAGCCATTGTGGTGACCAGCAGCCTGTCATCGGTCGCTATCTCCCCATCCTTGTCCGTAGCACTGACATAGATGTGAGCGTAAGGCGAGCGCTGCTCGATGGTGACCTCGCCCAGATCGTGGGACCGGCCGCCGCCGTAGCCGACCACACCCTTGGTGCCCGGCGTGTCCACGGTGAAATAGCCCTCTCCGGAGACGTCCCACAGCAACTGCCCGGTGGTGGAGCGAACCGTATGGGCCTCTTCGTCAATGAAAGGCGCGCTACGGTCTATGACCGGTCGGTCCACGGAGCCGTCCACGTACTGGAGCACCACGCGCCCGGCGGCCAGGGCGGCCTGCGGCACGGCGGCGTCGAAGCGCTTGTTGTTAGCACCGCCCAGCAAGCTGAACTGCTCGACGAACCCCACGTCGCCCTCCTTGAGGGCAGAGATGCTGACCCGGCGGTTGGCGACGACCTCGCCCTGCCGGACGTCGCCGCGGCGCACCATGCGCGCCAGCGCAGGATACTGGCAGAGAACGCCGTAATCGTTGCAGACGTCGTTTATGCCCAGGTGATCGTAGGGCAGCGCGCCGGCCTGCGCCCACGCGAACTCCATGGACATGTCCCATCCCTGAAGGCCCATCCCGTAGACCGCGATCATCGGCACGTCCAGCGACATGCCCATGCGGTAGCCGCCGTGCCATTCCGAATAGCTGAACGGCCTATCGAGGACCGCCTGCAGGCCGGGGCTGAGCAGGCCGACGCCGGGGTTCTTCAGGTCGGCCGTGGCGTAGTTATGCCGATCAATGAAACCGATGTCCCGGTCCGAGAGCACGTTGTAGAGGTGCCCCAGCCAGTCGGAGGCCTGCCAGCACGAGGCGTCCATGGCGCCGCGGTATCCGGTCTCCCGGACGGCCTGGGCGAACCGGCGGTAGTAGTCCCGCTGGGTGCTGTAGATGAAGGCCATCTGGTCGGCGACCCGCGGCGAGGAGGTGTTGCCCTGGAACCATCCGGGGAAGGGCGAGATGCCGGCCTCCCGGAGGTTTTCGGCCGGCTTCAGCTCGCCGCCCCATGCCTCGGCAAGTTTCTCGCGTGAGCCGTACTTCTCCTCCAGCCAGTCGGCGAAGCGCCCGTAGAAGAGCTTCTTGTAGGTGGGGCATTGCGCAAGCTGACCCTCCAGTCGCCGGAGCTGGAGGAAGATGTTCTCCTCGTTCTGCAGCTCCACGTAGGCCAGCGCGGGGTCGTCGGCGTAGCGCTTGGCGGTGTAGGGGTTCTTGTGCTCGAGCAGCTTCTTGTGGAACTCGATCTGGAGCTGCTGCACGTCGGGCATAACGCAGGTGGCGCCGTAGAAGCTGCCGGAGGAGGGGAAGCCCTTGCGCAGCAGCTTCATGGCCTCTTCATAGTCAATCAGCCGCTCCTCGTCCGCCGGAGTGGGATACCAGCCGTAGAAAGGCGAGAAGCCGACGTAGATGCCTTTCTCCTTCATCTGCGCGAAGCCGTAATCGAAGAGGTCTATGCTCTCGCGGTCGAACTTCAGCCCGTCCTCGACGTCCTGCAACTTGACGTAGTGCGCCCACTTGTCGTTGTTCGACCGCCCGAAGGCCACCATGCGCACCAGGTTGACGCCGTATTTCGCGAGCGCCTCCGCCCAGCGGTCGAACAGATCCCGGTCCACCTGATGGTTGATCAGGTTGACGCCCCAGAACCGGCCGGGGGTGCCGTCCTCGAACTCGAAACGGTCGCCCTTCATCTGTAGGAAACCGTGCCGTCCGGCGGGGGCGTCCTGCCAGTCGTGCGCGGCCACGGGGCTGGGCGAAGTGAAATCGTTCTCGATATCGAGCGGGAACCAGTCCGAGGTATCCACCCAGCGGTTCTCGGGCTGGAACCCCGCCGCACCGGGCAATTGCATCGTGATCTTCTGCGTATAGGTCTCTCCGGCGGGGACCGTGCCCTCCGACTGCGCCCAGAAACGGGTCTCGTTCATGTCACGATGCACCTGGAGCGCCGGCTCGAAGGTGAACCGGATGGTCTCCCCTTCCGGTGTCCGGAGGATGGCCTCCTTCACGCGGTCAGTGCTGCCGCGGGGCGTGGGAAGGGGCATCTCCTCGACCGAACCGTCCTCGCGGATGAGCCGGCACGTCCCGCCGTCCAGGTAGGAGCACGGCGGCACCACGGGGCCGACGGTGGCCTTCGGCTCGTCCATCCTCCCCGGCATGGTGAACCGCATCTCCCGGTCCGGCCGGCAACGGTAGGTCATCAGGAAAGTGTCGGGCGCGGTCTGATCGAGGGTGTATTCCAGGTCTATGCGGCCCGGAAGGGGTTCGGGTCTGGTCCAGTGCTCGTAGAAGGCCAGCTCCTGCTCGAACACCCGCACGTCATCCCTCACCTCAGCCAGCGCCTCCATACGGGGGTGCTTCCAGCCCCAGCCGTGGAAGGAGCTCTTCATCTTGAACAACACCGCGTCGTCGCGCAGAACGGCCACGCCGATGCGGTCGCAGCCCACCACGGCAAAGTCCTCCTCCGCGGCCCCGAAGGCCGCGCCCGACCATAGGGCGAAGGCTGCCAGGCACATCACACACAAGCCGATATCACTTCTCATCTCTTCACTCCTCAATCTAAAGGCAACTCGAGCCGAAGTCCCTTGCGTCCGTCTCCCATCGGCGTGACGGAGTCCATTTTGAGCACGCGGAAGTGGCGGACCGGAATCTGCTTCAGTTCATTCTCGTCCAGCAGGCCGTCCCACGAGTGCTCGGGGTCGCCGTAGAGCCCCTCGACGTAGACGGGCGTCCCGGCGGCGCCGTCCACGTTGACCATCCCGTACTCCTGCAGGGCCCGGCAGATGACACGCGCCGCATCGGTCAGCTCGAACCGGTCCGGGTCCAGGTCCGGGTCAAGCTGCACCACCGCACCCTCGGGCAGACCGTCCACGTAGCGCCCGTCCGTCCACGCGGCGGGGAAGGTGAAGCGCTGGTAGCCGTTGTAGCGGGCCGCGAAGGACAACTTGTGCTCGATGCGTCCCGAGGCGATCTCGTGCCGCATGGCCAGCCCGGCGATGACGGGCACGCCCGAGGCCCGTCCGGGGCCGTGGTAGTGGATGGAATCGCCGTTCTCGACGTCGAAATCGCCCGTCTTGAACACGCCCGGCCCGTCAATCGAGTAATGCATCCCCGTGTAGGACTGCCACGAGCCGTCTTCCAGCTTCAGCGCTCCCCACATGTCCCACGCCAGGCCGCGCTCCCAATCCACCAGACCGATATGATTGTCGCCGGCGGGGTCGGGAATCGCGTGGGCCGGGATGGGAACCCGCTCGGGGAAACTTTCGCCGTGGCGGAACTCGCAGCGCCGGGTCACCGACCGGGCCTGCGCTTCCGGGGACGTGGGCCTCTGCGCAACCGTGCGCAGGGGCGTCGAGGCATCCACGTCGTAGACCGGCACGGCGAAGCTGTTGGCATTGATGTGCAGCCCGCCGGTGGGCTCCTTCTCCCAGTGGGAGATGTAATGCTCGCTGCGCGGGTCCACCTCCGGGTCCGGAGGGATGGGCGCGTTCCAGAAACTGTCCGGGCTGAACAGGCGTCTTCTCTGGGTCATGCGTGGTTTCTCCTTGGGTCAGTCGCTGCAGTGGACTTACTGGTGGGGTGTCATTCGACTTCGGGCATCTTCCATTCCTCGGGTGGTGATTCCTTCTCCTGCGGCATGCCGGGCGGCACGTAGGGGTCGCCCGTGAGGGACAGGAAGTAGTCGCGGTGCTCGCACATGCGGGAGTGGACCTCGGGGAAACGGTCCGCCACGTTTGCGGTCTCCGCCGGGTCACTTTCCAGGTCGTAGAGCGCGTCCTCGGCCAGCTTCCATCGCCGCGTCACCACGGCGCCTCGATCGGGGTAGAAGGCGCGGTCGGCGGGCGACTCCTCGCCGGTCAACACGCCCAGGACGTCCATGCCGTCGAGGGGCCGGGGCGATCCGTAGTCGAGCCCCGCGGCCGCCGCCAGCGTGGGCAGCAGGTCAACATAGCCCATGACGGCGTCCACCCTGCAGCCGCCCTCGATGCGCGCCGGCCAGCGAACCGCCGCCGGCACGCGGACACCTCCCTCGTAAGGCGTACCCTTGTGGCCGCGCAGGGGGCGGTTGTGCCCTAACCCCCAGCGACCGACCGCCCCGTTGTCCGAGAAGAACCAGACCAGCGTGTTTTCCGCGACACCCTTGCGCTCCAGCGCGTCCAGCACCTCGCCAACGCCCCGGTCCATGACCGTGGCCATAGCGGCGTAGGTCGGGCACTGCTCCTCGGGCAGGTCTGCGCCCTCGTAGCGCGCCACCTCGTCCTCGGGCGCCTGGACCGGAGTGTGCACCGCGTTGTAGGCGAGGTAGAGGAAGAATGGATCATCCTCCGGCACGGAGTTGATGAACCGCACCGCCTCGCGGGTCATCAGGTGGGTCGAGTAGCCCTCGTCGTGACTGGAGTCATAGCCGCGGTGCCAGTCGAGTTCTCCGCCGCGTTCGTGGGTCCAGTAGTCTATCATCCCGCAGTAGTGGCCGTAGAAACCCGTGAAGCCTCGGTTTACGGGGTGGAAGCAGGTGGCCGCGGTGCCCAGGTGCCACTTGCCGATGGCGTGGCGGTGCGCGTATCCGGCCTGCGCCAGCACGTCCGCCAGGGTGACCTCGTCCGGCGGCAGCCCCTTGTTCTCGGCGTACTGCGTAGGATGGCCGTGCATGCCCATCCGGTTGGGGTAGCGCCCGGTCATGACACCGGTGCGCGTCGGGCTGCAGACGGGACAGACGTAGAAACGGTCCAACTCCAGACCATCGCGGGCCAGGCAGTCAATATTGGGGGTCTCGATCGGCGCCCCGTGATATCCCACGTCGCCCCAGCCCATGTCGTCAGCGATGATCACGACGATGTTCGGGCGCTCTCGGGGCTGTGGTGTATCTGGTTGCGGCATCTGGTCTCCTTTGGGTTTTACACGAACGGACACGGACTACGGCGAACGACCGGCGCCGGTGGCGTCAATCTTCGTCCCGGATGGCCGGGTGGCGGATGCCCTTCATGCCGCGGCGGTCGAATTCGTCGAAGATGCGGCGCATCAGGGCCTTGCCTTTCTCTACGTGTTCCGACTCGCCGCTGTCTATCATGCTGTTGGCGTAGAAGACGGCGTGCTGGAGTTCGTAGTTGTTCAGGTTCGGGATGTCCTCCGGGTCCTTTTCGGTGAACTCGTAGCCGTAGGTGTGCCCCGTCGGCGCCACGCGTTCGGGCTTGGGCGGCAGGGGGATGCCCTCCGTCGCCTTCTCCAACTCGTCGAGCACCTTCCGGGTCTCGGCCATCTCGTTCTTGCACCACTCGCGGTTGAAGGCGCAGGTCACGCGCGGAGGCGGCGGCCAGCGCCCGTCCGAGTTGGCCGAGTTGGTCATGTGGAACCAGAACCGCTCGACCAGGGGACGGAACCTTTCAGCGTATTCCGGCGTCTCGCCCATGGGCTGATACTTCTCCTTGTACTCCTGCCGCAGGCTGAGCATCGTCGGTTCCCACCGGCGCGACTCGGGCGTGTTGGCCCACACGTCCGCGTAGGTGCGGTTCCACGCATAGCGGTCCTCGACGAAGAACGGCTCCTGGACCGGCGGGATGTTCTCGCACGCCTCGGAGAAGGTGGTCATCGGGCCCAGCTTCAGCACCTCGGGGATCAGTGCCTCCAGCTTGTCGGCCGCGGTCGGGTCCACGTCGAATGTCTTGCTGTAATCGTCGTGGTACTTGATGAAGTAGTAGCCGGTGGTTCCCACGTATTCGGCGTCGTCGGCGATGAAGATCAGCGCGCCTTCCCCGCCGTCGCCGGACCAGTGGCGGATGTTCTCCAGGTAGCCCTCCAGCGGCAGGCCCCGCCGGAAGTAACGGGTGTAGTTCACGGCTATTCGCATGCTGCGGCACAGGCCGTCCAGCCCGGGCACCACGTTCTTGAACGGGCGGTGGAGATAGGGGCAATTCGGATCCACGTCGTAGTAGGGGTGCAGCCCGGCCCAGCCGATGTCGTGCGCCCAGTTCTTCTCCACCCAGTGGTAGTCCTTGTCGTTGCACAGCATGTAGGACTCGAAGTCCAGCGTCAGCCTCTTGACGCCGGCCCGCCGGAAGGCCCGCGGCACGTACTGCATCCAGGTCATCTCGGGGTTCCAGAACGTCTCCGGGCGCATTCTCAGGTGTTTCTCGTAGGCGCGCATGGCGAACTCGCAGGACCAGTAGCCGTCCTCCTCCGGGATGTTGGCCATGATGGGATGCGCGTAGGGCGAGCCCATGAACTCGCACTGCCCGCTCTCGATGGCGGCCTGCAGCTTCTCCAGCACGTCGGGCGTGCGCTCGGCGATCTGGTCTATGGTGTAGCCGGACGCCTCGAAGACGTATTTCGCCTCCGGAAACTTCTCGCGGAAGGTGTCAATGATCACCTCGTAGCTGGCCCGGATCACCCGTTCGTAATTCTCGGGGATCAGGAACGCGTAGTTCAGGTTGGCGTGAAAAATCGCCACATAGTCCATGGTGCGTCCTTTCTACAGAGTGTTGGTGTCCCGTGCGCTATTCCGGCCATTCGTCGGCAATGTCTATGCGGTACTGGATGCCCTGTTTGCGGACCTCCAGGGGGATGATGCCCATGCGCGTGAACCAGGGCGCGGTGGAGTCGTTGCCGAAGAAGGTGTTCCAGAAGCGGCCCTTGCTGTCGCGGAAGTATCCCGCGCCGCCGCAGTGCGGGATGGTGTTGCGGCAGCGGGGATAGGGGCCCTCCTCCTTGCCCGATTCGGACCACGAGAGGCTGGTGTCGTAGGTCGAACCGGGGCGACCTTCGATGTGGAGGCTGCTCGTCCCGTTCCACTCCGTGGAGGTCCATTTCCACGCATCGAGCAACTCGTCGTACCTGACACTGGCGAAGGCGCTGCCGTCGTCGCAGTAGGTCATGCCCTGCGGGGGATACTGGATCCGGACCAGTTCCTCCGGTTTCTTCAGCACCTTGAAGGAGCCGTCCGGCTGGAGCGCCAGCACGCCCCTCCAGCCCCGGTTGGTCACGATTCTGCCCTGCTCGTCCACGTGCAGCTTGCAGTGGCTGTAGGGCGCCCTGCCGACGGACTCCCACGGCCCCTCCCAGGTGCCCGAGGTGCTGCGGATGACGCCGGAGCCGTGCGTGAAGGTCTCCCCGCCGTCCAGCGTGTGCTTCTCGCCCAGTTCCCCTCCGCCGTAGAGGTTGAAGGTTATGTAGAAGGTGCCCTTCAGGAAGAAGACGTCGGCGTCCATGCAGCACTTGACCAGCCCGTAGCCCCACTTGCCCTCGCCGTATTTGAGCCGGTTCTCATAGTCCAGCCAACCCAGGTCTTTGAAGTGCATAGCCACCATGGCCTCCGCGCGCATCTCGCCGCGGCCCACCTCCGCCGCGTCGTCCGCTTTGAAGCGCCAGAGCACGACCTGATCGTTGTACCGGTCCGAGAGGCATGAGCCGGTGTAATAGACGTATCCGTCGTCGTGCAAGATCGCGTGGACGTCGCGGATGATATCGTCCGTCAGCGGGCGGCACTCGTGCCAGGGGCCGCGTTCGGTGATGAAGTGGTGCGGCTTGGACGGAAACTCGTTCCTGACGCCGCGGGTCCAGTAGAGTTCGTAGCCAACCCACTCCAGCGGCACTACGGCGGGCCGGTCGCGGAACTTGGCCTGCACGTCGCTGCCGGACATGGTGCAGTACCACTGGCCGTCCCCGTCGGAGAACAGAGTCGTCTGCCCGCCGTTGCCGCACATCAGGTGCCGGCAGTCGTAGGGGCCGTAAACGTTCTCGGCGGAGGCCACGAAACTGTCGTAGACGGCCCGGCCCGTGCGGCCGGTCCATTCCGCGCAGACCATGTAATAGACGCCACCGCGCTTGAACAGGAAGGCCCCTTTGCGCCCGACGCGGAAGGGCGCGTTGCCCAGGTCGCTGCCGGAGCGCGGCATGGCCAGCCGCGGGGACTCGGCAAGGCCGCTCATGTCGTCCTTCATCCGTGCCACCCAGCCCTCGTCGAAGGCCGCATAGACGGCTCCGTCATCGTCCTCGAACAGCGAGAGCGCCTCGCCCTCGGGCGTGACCCGACCGATGTCGCGGTAGGGACCCTCGGGCTCCCCGGTGGTGCTTTCGAGCAGCCCGCAGCCCCAACCGTTCATCGAGTAGGTGATGTAGTAGTTATCTTTGATGTAGCATATCTCGGGCGAGACCATTCCGCGCACGGGCCGGCCGCTGCGCCTTTCCGGCCATTTCCGCACCTGCCAGCTCGAGTCCGCGGCGTCCCTCTCGATGGACCAGACCTGCCCGATGGCCTCCCAGTCTTCCAGGTCCTCGGATTCCCACAGCCAGATGCCGTCGTTGTTGTCGAAATCCGGTGGCTCGGAAGCAACCGTGCCGGTCAGCAGGTAATCCCCATCCGGCGTCCGGCTGATGGAGGGGCTCTGCATGGGCACATCAAGGAACGGTCTGACCGCCACCGGGTCGGGCACGGGGCCGGCCGGCTCAGCTTGAGCAACAGGGACCAGCGCCGCCGACAGAAGCGTCAGAACGATCAGGATTTCGTGAACTTTCATGTTGATATCCCTTCGGTCGGTGGTCATGGCAGGTCCACTTTCACGATGGCCAGTTCGTCCTCGGCGTCGCCGACGCGCCTGTCGAGCGCGCAGGCGGCCAGCCACTCGCCCTCCTCGCCCCGGAACAGCGTCGCCTGCCCGCCGCCGGGGACCAGGAGGCGGCGCGGGCCGTAGGACCCGTCGGGGGCGTCCGCTGAGGCGACAAAGGTGTCCCAGGCGGCCGTTCCGTCTTCGCGTAGTGTGCGCTGCGTGGCGATGAGGTGGCATTTGCCTTCATCCTTCACCATGAAGGCGCCGCGCTCCCCGATCCGCAGCGGGAAGCCGGACTCATCAGGCTCCGGCCGCATCAGCTCGGGGCGTGGATCGAGCGAGAGGGTCGTCTCACGCCCTTTCGGCGTGTGCTTGCCGGGCTTCGATTCCACCAGCTTCGCCACGTATCCGGCGTCAAAAACCCACCACAGGTCCTCGCCGTCGGCGAAGAGCGACGGGTCGCCGCCGCGCGTAGTCAGCAGGTCAACCAGCTCGTAAGGCCCCTCGACCTCCCCGGTGGAGCTCTTCATCAGGGCGGTGCCCTGTCGCGTCATCGAGATGGTCAGCCAGAAGGTGCCCCGCGCAGTGTGGATTTCCGGCGCCACCACGCCGTAGAGACGCTGCTCGCCGTATCGGTCGGGGGCCACCTGCACCTTGTGCAGCCAGCGGTAGGGACCGTACAGCTCATACGGCTGATCCTTGAGCGCCATCACACACCCCACAGCTTTCCACGATTCAAGGTCGGTGGACTTCCAGAGATACACGCCGTCGTTCTCATACCAGTTGGGCGTGCCATCCTCCTTCGTCCGCGTCGAGACTGTGCCCGTGAGGTAATAGGTCCCCTCCGGCCCGCGGCAGATGCTCGGGGCGCGCAGGGGCCTATCCACCTCGATGCGGGCGATGATCTCCGGCCGTTCTTCTGCAAAGGTCGGCGGGCTGACAGCAAACAGCAAAGCAAGAAGGCCCAACGACAGCACGCTTGCGGTTTTCACTTCAGTCTCCTTGTGGATTGTCTGGGGTGCGGAGCCAGAGGGGGCTGGAGATGATGGGCGTTCCTTCGCAGGTCCGCGCCACCAGGAAGTAGCTCACCTCCGTCCCTCCTGCGTCCGGGGCGCGGATAGTGCCCGCTGCGGAGCACTTGCCATCGCAGTCGAACACCTCCGCCGGGAAGCCGTCACGGTAGATCGTCACGTCCGCCAGCGGCTCGGGCGAGCGTACCTCCCATGCCACGTCCACCGCTCCGGTTCGCGGGACCGTCTCGCCTATTATCGCCCCGGGAGCGTGGAGCCGCACCTCTGCCTGGAGACCGCCGGTGGCAAAGCAACGCCGGGCACGCAACGCTTCCCACAGCCCTTCGGCCGTCACCTCGCGCACCCAGAGCCCCGTCAGGCAGAACGCGTGCCGGCGATCGGTCGGACGACAGTGGTCGCTGCCTCCCGTAACCCCTTTGTGAAGCCCGGCCTGTAACATGCGGCAATAGTAGGGAATGCAGTCGCCCCGGCTCTGTATCACCTCTATGACGGGCTCAATCTCCTCGTCCCGCGCCAGGGCGCAATTCACCAATCGGTCGTTTTCGGCGCCCAGGCCCATCCCGTGGTAGTGACGCTCCATGAGAATGCGGCCCACCAGGCCTGTCTCACGGATATAGGCCATCGCATCCCGCACATCGTCGGTGTGCTCGCGGATGATCCGTTCGACGTAGGACGTGGTTTCCAGGTCGGGCCAGTACAGATTGATGTCAATCATGCCCGGCCAGCTCGCCGGCTCGACGCCGAAGATGGGCGCAAATCTGCCGGGCCGGCGGGCGGCATCCACGCCCGCCAGGGCTGCCCGTTGCTCCCCGCTGCTGGCATGGTGCAGCCAGTGGTCGGTCAGGCACATGCCGCCGAGCCGTTCGTGGTCACGTGCCCATCGCATGTGTTCCACGACGTCGCCGTCGGCTTCCGGCACGCAGCGGCTGAAGGTGCTGTGGCGGTGCATGTCGGCGAAAACCAACCGGTACTCCCCCCAGCGCGGGCGGAATTCTCGCTCCTCTTCGGTGACCGTCGGCGAGGCGGCAGGGGCGGACACCCAGGGCCCGGATTCCCCGCTTTGTTCCGGTTCCAGGGCATAGAGGGCGACCCGCGGCGGGCCGGTCTTCCCACGCGGGCTGAATGCCCGATCCCAGACGGGAAAGTCGGCCTCGGTGGTCACCAGGAGCAGGCCATCTCCCCGGTCCGCCACGGCGAACTGACCGTCGGGGTAACCCGCCTCCCGCACGACGTCCTCCGGCGCCTCAAAGCCGGCCGGACCCTCTCGGGCAATGCGCAGCGTCCAGCCCCAGTCGTTCTGCTGAGCGTCCCGGAAATGCCGGAAAAAGACCCGCAGCCGCCCGTCGGAGCCGACCCAGCACGCGGGCGCAACGGGCAGACGGCGGTTCTCCGCCGCCTCGTCACGGTAGTGGTCGAAGCGGCTGGTGGTCTCCACCGGGATCACTCCGTCGGGCTGTCCCCCGACCATCTCCAGTTCCCCGTCGCGCCACCGGAAGGCGTGAATGCGCGTGTCCTCCTTGAGGCGGTCCGAGTGTCGGCTCCAGAGGCCGTCGGAGATACAGGAGAGGAAAACGGTTTCGTCCGTGCCGCGGATATCCGGCCGGCCGAGGCGTCGCTCGGGAAGCGCGATACGCGCCTCCCGTTTGACGTTCAACTCCTCGTCCAGTGCCACCAGCATGATGTCACCACCCCGTTCCCACGCCACCACCGGTCCGTCGTCCACCCGCGTGGCGACGGGGCTCCAGATCGGACCGTGGGAGATGACGACCCTCCGCCCAAGCCCGGGCTGAAACGCCACCAGGCGGGGGCCGGCCGAACCAACCTCGATCCAGACCACGAGCGCCTCCTTACCCGAACCGTGCAACGCAAAGTCGGTAACCCGGCAATCGGGATCGGAGAGGACCATTGGTTCGTCGGAAGGCCCGTCATCGCACACGTCCACAGCCTCCAATCGCCACACATCTTTCGAGCGGCGCACGGCCAGCAGGCGCAGTCCAGCGGGCGTCCTCACCGGCCTCGGAGTGCCGTGAAACCACCCCTCCGCCACCGTCCGCGGCTCGCCGGGCGTCGCATCCCGGAGTGGCGCGATCAGAACGCGCTCGGGCTCCGCCACGGGCCGATCCGGCTCGTGGTCTCGCCAGGTCAACCAGCCGGCCCCATCCTCCAGAAGCAGGGAGGGGTACCAGGCGTTCTCAACCTTCGCCATGCGGCGCACTGTTTTCATGACGGCCTCCAGTCCTCGTTCTACCGGAGCGCAAGGATTGTTCCGTCTTCGCAGGCGACGAAGACTCTGCCCGCGGCCGCCGACATGCCGTCCCAGACGGGCGGGGCTTCGAGCTTCAGCTCGGACAAGGTGCTTCCGTCGGCGGGGGAGACGGCCAGAAGGCGGCCGCCGGCGCGGCCCCGGAACGACGCCAGCGGGTCGCTTTCCGGCATCACGTCCGGCGGGCCGGCGACGAAGAGCGTTCCGCCCGCCGCCACCATGGAGTTCACCCGCACCGGCACGCGCACGTCCCACAGCGGGTCGCGCTCCCGGCCCAGCCGGTAGTGCTGGACGCCCTCCGGGTGCTCGTAGGTGGGAACGAAGACGGGGTCGTTATCGTTGGCATCGGTCACAATTCGCACCTGGTTTTCGCCCGGCGTGTAAGGCGGCGTGAAGCCCTCCCCGTAGAATATCTTGGCGGCGTACGTCCTCTGGTCGTCAAAGGCAAGGAGCGCTCCCTGCCTGGGCGCGCGGCGGTTGTCGGTACGCTGCCATAGCTTCGAGTAGGTCCACCATGTGCGGTTGAAGCCCGAGCCGTCCAGCAAGCCGCCGCTGGCGATCAGATGGCGCGTGGTGTGGCGGTCCAGCATCTGCCGGTCGTCAATGTGAACGTATGGTTGCTCGACCTCCTCCAGTTCCTTCGTCCAGCTCATGCGCATCATGTGGACTTTCCCCTCGCCGGCGACCAGCAGGTCGGCCCGCGTGCCGCCGATCTCGGTGCAGTGCCCCTCCTCCTCCAGCACGTCCGGCCAGGGACCGTTCACGCGGGCCTGGTGCACGACCTCGCCCGTGAAAGGATCAAGGGCACACACGAAGATGCCGCCATCCAGATAGCTGGATATGCCGGCGGCACAGTAGATGAGGCCGTCGTAAGCCAGCACGCTCCCGTGCACGGGCCAAGGGGACTCAATCCGGTCATCATTCACGATCCGCCGCTCCTCCGGCGCCGCGCGGAATCGCCAGGCAAGCGCACCATCCGCTGCGTCCAGGCAATATGCCCATCCGTCCCTGCAGCCGAATATGGCCAGCCCGTGCACGACCGTCGGCGAGGAATCCACCGCGGCACCGGCGGTGAAGGCCCACTCGGTCCGCCCGGTCTCCGCGTCCAGCCGGAGCACCCGATGCTGGTCAGGCACCGTGGCAAGCACCGCGTCGCCCACGACCACGGGCTGGGTGGGCCGCCCGTCGAGCGAGGCGCGCCATGCCTCCTCCGGCTGCGCGGCGCACTCGGTGTTCGCCCGTCCGCTGCGTTCCGGGTCGCACCGGTGCATGGGCCAGTCGGAAGCATCAGAGTCCTGTTCGCGGTCACGGTACCCCTGGATTCGGTCGTAGGCCGGGCCTTTGCGCAGCCGGCCTTCGCGCTGAACCTTCACCGGGGCGGGGCCCAACCCCTGGTCGGGGTTGGCCGCCAGGGCGTTGAACCAGTTGAGCTGGACCCCGGTGTAGCACTTGCAGGGATGCGGGGGCGCATAGAGCAGGCCGTTGCCCGGCACCATGCCGTGCCCGCAGGTGGAGCGCACCCAATCGTTGCGCATATGGTTGGACCCCTGCAGGTCTATGAACTCGACGCCGCGTTTGGCGTTCAGGATATAGCGCGCCGTGGCCTTGCTGCGATAGCAGCGCTGATGGTGGCCGGGGCTGATGAGCTTGCTCAGGCCGGGCTCCGGCCCGGTCGCGCCCGTGCGGTAATCGAGGTTGCCGAATCTCCACCACCCGTACACCCGGCCATCAATCGCCACCAACAACCCGGGCGCGAAGAAACCCATCGCAGCGAAGCCGCCGTGCTCCTGCCAGAGCTTCTCGCCGGTGTTCAGGTCGAACGCATCCAGCCTGCCGTGCCCGAACAGCGCCACGTCCTTGTAGAGCACCGTGGTGCCGGCGTAGCGGCGCACCCAGACGCCGCCGCGCTGGAAGGTGTCGGTCTCCTGCCGCCACAACTCCCGGCCGTCCTTCAGGTCCAGACAGACGAGTTCCTCGTAATTGTGGTAGCAGACGCGTCCGGCGTGCACGGCCAGCGTCTCCGGCGCCACGTGCCTGGCTTTCGTCTCCCACAGCACCTCGCCGGTGCCCGCGTTCATGGCCACGACGCGCTCCGGCGGTTCGTCCTTGAGCTTGCTCAGGAATTCCGGTCCGTTTAACGTGCCGTATCGCTCGTCCCGCTCGGGGATGTCGCGCACACGGAGCACCAGTACGCCGTCGTCGGTCAGCACCATCTCGTCCACGGCCGGCATGTCATCATAGGTATCGAGTTTCTCCCCGGTCTTCGCGTCCAACACGCTGATGCTTCCTCGGTAGTCAAGCGTGGCGTAGACCCGGTCGCCGTCCACCACCATGCGGCGGTTGGTGGGCAGGGGGGAGCCCCACAGGTTCGTGATACCGCGCGGCTCAGGCCCGGTGTCCGCCCACTCGGTCCAGCCCCACTGCCCGAGCGGCCGGCGCCAGAGTTCCACTCCGTTGAACGCATCCCGCCCGACGAGTGACCATCGCTGCGGGAAACGCTCGTCCTTCACCCCGATCGGGCCTTCGTCCTGGAAGTAGAAGACCCGCCCGTCGGCGGTCACCACGTTCATGATGCTGTTATTGTGCTCGTGGGAGCGTAGCGTGGGCGGCTCGCACCGCCAGCGCAGCCGTCGCGGTGTGCCGACTAACTCGTCCTGGGACACCGCGTTTCCCGAGGCGTCGTGCAGGTAATGGGTCCATTCGTCCATCTCGCGCGGCCGGGGCTTGACGGTCCTCCGCCACCCCTCGCCCTGTTTTACCATCGCCACCCCGCCGGGGCAGAGCACGCGCGTCATCTCCCCCTCGGGCACTTCGCTGCCCTCACAGACCACCAGAAGACGCACCAGGTTCTCGGCGTAGGGCAGTTCCTTGCCGTTCCACGAGTCAACGGAGACCGGGCCGTAGAGGCCGCGCCTTTGCAGCTGCGCCCGCAATTCCGCCACGGCCTCGGGCTCGGCGCTCAGCCCCTGAAACAGGAAGGGCCCTCCGGCGCGCAGCTCGGCCAGAAGACCGGCGTCACCGCCGAGGACGACGGCCAGTCCCCCCCGGACGCCGGAGCGCTCGAGAACGTCCTGTGCCACGGCTGCCCCCGCCCAGTTGAGAATCGCCAGAAGGGCCATCAGCGGCGCGATTGTGGCATTTCTGCGCGCGCGAGCACACATGCTACTACCTCCCTTCCAAGTGCGCGCCGAACGAAGCCAACGCCCGGCGGCTGATCGGTACATCCTCCGTTCCCGGAATCCTCGTCAGTCCGTTCCGCACACGGTCCTATCTCTTCTTGCCCGGGTACATGATGGGGCTTGTCGAGGTTCCGTAGCGACCTTTACCGGCTTTGTGCTGCCGGCGCTGCCAGTGCTTCAGCTCGTTCACAGTCTTCATGCCCTCGTCCCCCTGAGCGGCCATGATGGCGTCGCACCCGGCCCGCAGGTCCGCGAGGACCTCCGCGTATTTGGGATCAGCGATCAGGTTTTCCTGCTCGAAAGGGTCCTTCTCGATGTCGTAGAGCTCCTCGGGCGGCCGCTGTTTGAACCACTCGACCTTCCGCGCCACGTCGGGGTCCTCCTGCGCCGGCGGGAGCCAGGATTTGGGATAGCTCCAGGCCGGGTAGAACTTGTTGTCCGGATCGGAGGCCATCGCTCCGGTGTTGAACGGCGAAGGCCCGTACTTGATGGTCTGCTCCGGGCTCAGGTTGCGGATGTATTTGAACTCCTTCGTCCGTATCGCCCGCTTGTCGCCGTAGCAGCCGTAGCCGAATTCGTGGTTCTGAACCGGGTTCCCGTCAAGCATGGGTAGAAAGCTCTTGCCGTCCCAGTTGGGCCTCTCCGGCCCTCCGGCCACGTCCACAATGGTCGGCAGGAAGTCAATGTGCTGGATAATCTCGTTGCAGACCGTCCCCGGCCGGACCCTCCCCGGCCAGCGGGCGATGACGGCCAGTTTCATCCCGTGATCGTAGAGCGTCCCCTTCCCGAAGGGCGTCTCCGCGCCCTGCTCGCTGGTCCACAGCACCAGGGTGTCCTCCGCCCGGCCGGTCTCCTCGAGAATCCTCATGCACTTTCCCACCTGGTCGTCCAGCTTCGCCACCTCGCCGTAGTAGAGAGTCAGCGCCTCCCGGGTTTCGGGGGTGTCAACCAGGTGTTCCGGCACCACGACGTCGGCGGGGTCCAGCCCTTCCAGCCGGGTCACCCACGGCGTATGCGGCCTGCTGCTGCCGATGACCAGACAGAACGGCTGGTCCGCGTCGCGGTCAATGAACTGCGGCACGGAGTCCCCGATCATGTTGCCATATTCATAGGACAGGAGTTCGAAGGGATAAGCCTCGACGGGTCCGGCGTCTATCTTGCCAACGATCCCCACGCGGTAGCCCAGGTCCCCGAGACAGGCGGGAAGGGTCCAAGCGCTCTCCTTTACGTAATGGTGCGGGTGGTTAAAATAGGAGTGGCTGTTCACCGGATACATGCCGGTGTAGAGCTGCGCCCGCGTGGGTCCGCAGACGGGGCTGGCGGTGTAGGCGTTGGTGAAGCGCATGCCCTCGGACGCCAGCCTGTCCAGGTTCGGCGTCTTCGCGTTAGGACTGCCGAAACAGCCCACGTCCCGCCAGCCCAGATCATCGCTGACGAACAGGAGGATGTTCGGCCTGTCCGCATCCGCCTCCGCGCCGCGCGCAAGCCAGGGCCCAAGGGCGAGCCCCGCCCCGGCCGCCGCGCTCATGCGCAGAAAGTCCCGCCGCCTCAACCCTTCACCGTCTGTGTCATTCATGCCGTCTCCCTTCAGCCCTATTGTGGCCCGTAACAGACAATCGTGCCGTCCTCCATAGAGAGGAAGACCCGACCGTCCGCGGCGGCCATGCCGTCGAAGACCGGTGATGAATCAAGCTCTAACCTGGAATGCCTCTCGCCGTCCTGCCGGGAAAATGCCATCAGAATCCCGCCGTGCGCGCCCTCCCATGCCTCCAGTTGGGTCTGCAGACGCCGGTCCGTTTCCTCGGTGCCGAAGGTCTCCGCAGCCTGCTCTTCGTCGAGGATGTCGGGCGGACCGGCAACCAGGATGGAGTCCCCCGCCACCACCATGGCCCGGCCGAGCAGCGGCACGTCGGTCTCCTCCCAGTTGCAGACGATCTTCAGCTCCGGCGTCTTGTACGGCGCGTAGCCGAAGTTGACGTGCCCGCCCTTGTTCTCCACCACCTCGTCCTCGGCGAGTGTTTTGCCCGGTTTCACGGCCTTCGGCGTTTTGCGCGTGGAGAAGAGCCGATACTCGTAGGCCGTGCTCCAGCGGAAGTAGCGCCACTGACGGCCAAAGCCGTAAACGTTCTCGTCGTCGAAGGACAGGATCCTGCCGGCGGGCACGATCTTGCCGGGCCCGTAGTAGATGCTGGCTCCGCTGCCCGGGGCGCGGCCGTAGATCCAGTAGCTCCGATGCCACCACTGATCGTCCAGGAAGCCCGTGCCGGAAAAAAGATGCACGCCCTCCCCTTCTTGCTCGCCCGCCCAGTAGGGCTCGAGATTGATGCGCTCGAACTCGGGCGTCATCTGCAGGGACCGCATGTAGATGCGCTCGCCGTCGCTGGAGAGGATATCGGGAAGCGTGACGGCTATCTGCTTGCCGCTGGCGAGGCTATGCAAGCTCTCGCCGGTGCCGGGTATGGTGTTGTCCATGGTCTTCTCGGAGATCATCCGGCCCGTGGCAGCGTCCAGCCGCAGCATCCGCAGGCCGCCGTCCAGGAACATGGAGCGGCCCGCGACGCAGTAGATGGTACCATCCATAACCAGCAGGCTGCCGTGTACCGGCCAGACCGACTGGAGCGTCCCGAAGGCCTGGAGGTAGGTCTCCTGCGGCGCGGCGCGGAATTTCCAGACCAGTCCTCCGTCGGCGGCCCGCAGGGCGTAGACCCAACCGTCCGTGCAGCCGAACAGGGCGAGTCCCCGATGGATGGTGGGTGGCGAGTCCACCGGAGCGCCGGTCAGGAAAAACCACTCTTTCTCGCCGGTGCGGGCGTCCAGCGCGGCCACCATGTTCCGGCCCTTCACGGAGACGAACACCCGTCCTCCGGCCACCACGGGCGGACTCAGGTCGCCCTCCAGCGACGTGCGCCAGGCGACGTCCAGGTCCTCCGGCACCGCGGCTGGCGTGCATCCGCTCCGCGCGGCGTCGCGCCGGTAGGTAGGCCATTCATCGGAGTAATCGAAGTCCCCTCTGCGCCGGGCCTGTTGGTACTCCTCGTAAGCCGGTCCCCTTACGTGGCGCCCCGAGGCGCTGCCGGGCGCGTCAAGCTCGACCCCGTTCGAGTTCAGCGCGTGGTAGCCGGTCAACTGGCACTCCTGGTAGCAGGTGCACGGGTTGGGCGGAATGTAGAGCATCCCGTTGCAGGGCAGTATGCCGTAGAGGCACGCGCCCCGAGTCCAGTGGTGCGGCGTCCAGTTTCCGGTCTCCACGTCCACGAACTCGACGCCCATCCGCGAGAGCAGCAGGAAGCGGCTGGTCGCCTTGGCGCGGTGGCAGCGATGGTGGAACCACGGGACGTCAATGTCCGGCATAAAGTCCATCAGCACCTCGCCGGTCCGCGCGTCGCGGCAGACCAGGCGGCCCACTTTCTCGCCCCGCGGCGCGGTGTAGTTGCCGCACCAAACCTTTCCGTCTATCACGAAAAGGTCCTCGGGAGACCGGTATCCGGAGGGCGGATGCTCGGCGGTCCACCGCTGCTCGCCGGTGGCTGCGTCCAGGACGTGCATCGTGTCGAATCCGCCGGTCTGGCTGAAGTACCCGTAGCGCGCGTGTTCGGTGAGCGTCTCCTTCACGTCGCCCCCGGAGAAGAAGACCAGCCCGTCCCGCACCACCAGGGTCGGGCAATACCAGGACGGCATCTCGGGCGAGACCGGAAGCGGGGCAGAGCGCCAGAGATCGTCGCCGCTCCGGGCCTCGACGCACTGAATCCTCCCCCCGTCGTGGTAGTAAATCCGACCGCCCCGCGCGGCAGGGGTCATGGGCGCGACGGGCGTCCTACGCTCCCACAGCAGCCGCCCGGATTCCGTGTCGAAGGCCCGCAGGCGCGCGGGTTGCGGTTCCCAGGAATACCGGTAGGCGAGGCGCTCCAGTTGCTTCAGACTCTCGAATCCCTCCCGCGGAGGCTCGTCTCCCGAGCGCACGACCGCCAGCAGGACGCCGCCCTCGCAGATAAGCTCGGACGTGCCCGCCGTCTCCTCGAAGACCCGCACCGTGCGCCCCGTGGCCGCGTCCAGCTCGGACACCGGCGCCTCGATACCGAGGGTGGCGTAGACCCGGTCTCCCACGGCGACCAACCGGCGCGGCAGCAGGGCGGGCCCCATCTTCAACGGCCACAGGTGCGGATGCCAGCGCTCGATGGGCCGCTTCCAGAGCACCGTCCCGTTGTAGGCGTCGCGCGCCGCCAGCCGCCAGCGCGGCGGGAACTCGACCGATCCCGGCGTGGCCTCGTCGATGATGGAGAAAAGGCGCCCATCCGCCGAGACGGCGGCGCTGACGCCGGCCATGTGGTCGTGGTGCCGGTCGTACAGCGGTCCGCCGATCCACTGCAACCCCGACGGAAAGTCTATGACGGTGTCCTCGGCGACCGCGTTGTTGTCCGGCCCGTGCAGGTAATGCGTCCATTCATCGGTCTCGTCCGACGAAGGTTTCACAGCCTTATCCCAGCCGGACCGCCCGCGCGTGAGGAGCACGCCACCGGGCGCCAGCACGCGCATCGCTTCCTCGGCCTTAACCGCTCCCGGCTCCCCCACCACCAGGAGGTTGACCATGTTGTCCAGGTAAGGCAGCCGGGGACCATCCCAACGCGCAATCGAGACGCTGTCGCTGAGGCCGCGTGAGTGGACGTGCTGCCGGGCGGCCCGCACATGCTCCGCGTCCGCGTCCAGGCCGTGCACCAGATAGCCTTCAACGGCACAGAGGTCCGTCGTGAACCGGCCACCCCCGCAGCCCACGTGAACCACCAGGCCGCCCCTGACCCCGGAAACTTCCCGAATGTCGGCAACCGTGCCCTCCTCCCCGTTCGCGACGGACGATGTGAGGAAAACAAGAGACAGGATGAAGGCGACCCGAATCAGACGCTTCCTCATTTTGCATCTCCAGGGAATTCTTGCTGGTCTCTGGCCGAAAGGTACCCCCAGGTGAAGGCGTTCCACGAGACTCCGCCCTGCACGGTGCCCTCGTGCATGGGGTAGAGCCAGAAGACGTCGAAATACGACTCCAGCGCCGGCCACTCGCTGAGGTCCGGCCAGGCATGGGCGTTTATCGCATTATAGACCCACCGGCTTTCCTGGTGGAAGTAATCGTCGGAGCCGAGGTAGCGCATGTCCATCGGCCCGGGCAAGGACCAGCCGTCCGGGGGCGGGCTGATGAGCCCCAGGCAGTCGAGGTTGAACCGGTTGCGCGGGCTGCGGTGGCCCAGCCAGGTCGTGTAGCAGGTGTTGAGGGGATTCGCGCCAAGGCCGGTCTGGCAGGCCCGCACGGCGCCGGCCAGGTATCTGGGGTCGCCGGTCAAAACGTGCGCACGGACCAGCGCCGGGCCGAACCGCGGCGCCCCCAGGCAGCCGATCACGTTGAAGTCCGGCGCCCTCTTGGCCCAGCCGAAGGCGGTCCGGTTGACATGATCCAGCACGAAATCCGCGTTCTCGACGATCAGGTCCCGACAGCGCGCCCGGAGCTCCGCGTCCACCTCGGGGCGCTCGATACGCGCGTAGATCCAGGCAGCCTCCCGCTCCTCCCAGCGGGGCTCCTCGGCCAGGCGGGCGGCGCCGAAACTGTCGTGGAACGCCTCGTGCCACCGCTCCTCGCCGGTCAACCGGAACATCTCCGCCGCGGCCGCCGCGCGGCGCCGCATAGTCCAGAGGTTGCGCGGGTAGGGCCATTCCCGCCAGTGGCCTTCCGCCCATTCCATGGCGCGAACGGCACTCTCGCGGTACTGCTTCGCCAACTCCGCATCTCGGTGGGTCAGAACGCCGGCCGCACGCGCTGCGCCGACGACGTAAACGTAACTGGCGATACAGCCGGGTTTGTAGGCAATGCGCGGCCTATCATGGCTCCAGCCCCCCACGAGGTTTCCCACGGTGAAGACGCCGCCGCGGATGCCGCCCTCGGGCGTCTGCAGGCGACGGTAGAGATCGAGCCCGAACAGCGCCTCGTCCAGCGCATCCGGCAGGTCGTTGTCCGACTCGGGAATGTTGTGGCCGATGCCGGCGAAGTGCTCAGGGAAGAGTTCCACGAGGTCGAGCAGGTACCAGGCGGCGCGCATGTTGCGCGGCTGGTGCTGATATCCTCCGGCGTCGCGGTGGCCGCCCCACACGCCCGGCAGCACGGGTCCGAGCTTGCCCTCCTCGTAGCGCGGCTCTTTGCGCATGATGTGCACGTCGAACGCCACGGGCCCCTCGCGCACCACGTCGCCCTGGTCCGGATGGAAATACCGCGGCACGCGCCACATCGTGTGCGGCGGGCCGAACTGCACGCCGACCCGCATGTGGTATATGCCCCGCGCCGCCGCGCGGTAACCGCGCTCCCAGACGCCCTCGCCGATCTCGAAGGGGAAGGAGCAGCCGACGCCGTCCACGCACACCCGGTAGGTCCCCGGCTCCGCGAGGTCCGAGAAGTCGAGTTCGTAGACGTCCGTGCCGTTATAGTTGCGCTTGAAATCGTCGAGCGAGACGTCGTCGGCCGCGCGGGCCAGTCGGATGGTGCCTTCGAATGCGACCTCACCGCTCTCGTCCTCCAGCACGCGGAAACCGGTCCCGTCCGGGTAGCTCAGCGCCCCGCCGGAGCCCAGCCAGCAGGAGAGGAACGCGACCTTCACGGGATCGTCCGGACGAAAGCCCAGGTGGGCGACGTGGACCGCCTCGCTGCGGACCGTCGCCGGGTCGAAGCGGAATGATTGCTCCTCCCACGGTCCGCCGGGGAAGGAAACGCGATACGTCCGGCCGGGCGTGAGCGCGTGCGGGAGCTTCAGGTAGAGGCGATGTTCGACCGGCATGTCGCGCGCCAGGGCGTTCCCCCGCACCACACGCACGAATTCTGTCGGGTGGCTCTTGCGATGCACCGCGTCGGGCGTCACGGGCGAGGCATACGACGGATCGTCCGCCGCCGCAATGCGATAGGACTCAGTGGAGTCCGCCCACGCGGTGTCCAGCTTCTGCCCTTCCAGGCGGGCAGGCACGATGAGCACCCCGTCCTCCTCGCCGCCGACGGTGCCGGCAAACTGGCCGTCCCGATACAGCTTCCCCTCGCGCACCACGTCCCCGGGACGTCGGTGGTAGGGCTCCAGCCGACCCCGCACGAGCCGCCGGGTGCGGACGGTCAGCGCCAGGATATCGGCAGCGACGGTGTAGAAGCGCAATGTCGGCTCGTCCCGGTTACCCCGCGCAATGGGGGCGAGAAGGACGAAAGCGAGCGCGCAGCAAAGGGCAAATCGGGGCTTTCTCATACGGATACCGGTCCCTGCTGAATCCCAGAATTAGCACCCTCAAGGCTGACACGTGTAAACTATCCGGCGCACCGCGTGGTGTCAAGACGAAGGCCGTGGAACTCTCCGGAGAGACCCTCTCACCTGCCCCCGAGGCATACCACGGCCCCATCGTCCAGGCAGATGAACACTCGCCCCTCAGCGGCCGCCATACCGTCCCAGACCGGCGGCGCGGACAGCTCGACCTCCTGCAGGACCTCTCCGTCCGCCGGGGAAACCGCGAGAAGGGAGGCGCCGAGTGCCCCACGCCATGCCTCGAGCTGTTCGCCGGCGTACTGACCCTGCTGCCAGGGAGAGGTAAATTCATCCCGGTGGCGGCCAATCACATCCGGAGGCCCGGCCAGGAAGACCCGGTCCCCGGCCTTGGCTATGGCACGCGGGAGTACGCCGACGTCCACGCCCCAGTCGGCGGCGTATGTCTGGTTCGAGGCCCACTTCGACCTCCCGACCTTCTCCGCAAGCGGTTCCAACTCGGGCCTCAGATCCGTCCTCAACAACTGGCATTCCTCAACGCTCGAGGTCATCCAACGGCGGTGCTTCGGCTTGCGCGCATAGGTATATATCTTCTGATCGTCGAGAACCATGATCCTGCCCGACGGGTAGAACCGCCGCGCGAGGTGGAACTGCCCGGAGGCGTAGGTCATCACGTTGGCATAGGTCCAGTAGTGGCGGTGGAACCAGGAATCGTCCAGGAAGCCCGCCGGGCTGAAGAGGTGCCGCTCCGACTCCTGCATCAGCTCCAGCAGGTAGCCCCGGTTCACCCGGAAGTCATTGTTGCGTAGCCGGTTACGGAAGAACGTTCGATTTCCCTCCATGTCGAACTGCTGGGAGCGCATGTAGATGTGCCGGCCGTCGCTGGACAGGATGTCGGGCAGGGCCACCGGCATGCCGGGTTCGTCCCGCGTGTCGAAGTGAACCGTCTCGCCGGTCTCAGGGTTCTTCGGGTCGAGCACGGTTTCGGACAGCTTCTGGCCGCTGACCGGGTCGAGCTGAAGCATCCTCATGCCACCGGCCAGGTAGATGGAGCGCCCGGCGACGCAGTAGATGCGACCGTTCTGCAGCAGAACGCTCCCGTGGACGGGCCAGAGGGACTCGATCTGCCCCCGGGCGTTCATCTGGAGTTCCAGCGGCGCCGCGCGATAGCGCCACACCAGAGCACCGTCGGAAGCGCGGAGGCAATAGACGTATCCGTCCCGGCAGCCGAAGACGCAGAGGTGCTTCCCGTCTCCGGTCCGCACGATGGTCGGAGGAGAGTCTATTCGGCCGCCGGTCGCATGGGCCCAGAGCGGTTCGCCCGTGTCGTCGTCCAGAGCGTGCAGGACGTGCCGGTCCACCTGCGCAACGAAGACCCGGCCGGCTGCCGACACGGGCGCCGTCAGCTTCCCACCCAGAGAGGTCCGCCATTGCTGCTCCAGATTACCTGGGATTTGGGCAGGGGTGTAACCCCGGCGGGCCGGGCCGGCGCGGTAAGTTGACCACCCCTCGGCCGGCTGCACAGCGACCCCACGAGAGGTCCCCTGAACACTCTGGTAGGCATCGCCTTGCACCAGGCAGCCCCTGTCGTCAACACCCTCCAGATCGTCCATCCATTCCGCCCGCGTCGCCAGCGCGTAGGTGCCGTGCAGCATGGTATCGGTGAAACAGACGCACGGGCCGGGCGGCAGGTAGAGGAACCCGTTGGCCGGCAGGTAGCCGAAGTTGCAGGCGCCGCGGATCCAGAAGAAGACGTCCCACGTCTCCTTCTCGGGGTCAATGAGCTCGAATCCCTGGTTCGAGGGGATAATGTACCTCTCAGTCGCCTTGTAGCGGTGGCAGCGTGCATGGAAATAGGCCGGATCGTTCTTCGGCTCGAATTCCTTCCTTTTCGCCCCGGTGTGCAGGTCCAGGCCGATCACCTTCATGCCCCCGGTCCTGGTGTACATGTAGACCACACCGTTGATGACGAACAGGTCTTTGGGGCAGCAGTTGCCCATGGGCGGGAATTCGGCCGCCCAGAGCCCGTCCCCGTCCTTTGCGTCGAAAGCGTGCAGCGTGCTCGCGCCCATGGACCGGCCGCCGACGGTCGTCATGGAATAGAGCACGACGCCGTCCTTCACCAGCATGATGGGCGCCTTGGATCGGGAGAACTTCTCCTTGGAAGGCATGTCGGCGCCCTGCCACCTGCGCTCGCCCGTGGCCGGGTCGAGGCAGACGACGCGGTCGGTGTCGTGGTAGTATACTCCGCCGGCCGCAACCGCGAGGGTGACGGGAAGCATGCCGGTCTTCTTCTCCCACAGGAGCCGGCCGCTCTCTCGCTCGTAGGCTTTCAGACGGCGTTCCGACGGTTCCCAGAAGCCCACCTTCGAGGCTTTGGCCCAGGCAGTCTCTCCCGCAAGGCCGGTGGTCACGAAGATCGTGTCTCCCGAGACGACGATCTCCCCGGCGTGATCCGATTCGGGAAGCGTCATGACCTCCTCGCCGGTAGCGGCGTCGAGAACGCTGACCGGAGCGTCGAGGCCGAGCGCCACGTAAACGCAGTCGCCCACGGCAACCAGCCGCCGCGGCAGCGCCGCCGGGCCGCCCCGATTGCCCGGGAAGACCCAGTCGGCGATGGCCCTGCGCCAGAGGACCTTCCCGTTGAAGGCGTCCTGCGCCACAAGGCAGCCCTCACTGGGAACGAAAGTCGAGAACGCCGGGGCTTCGTCCCGGATGGTGAAAAGCCGCCCGTTGTCGGAGACCATGCCGGTGTAGCTCGAACCGCCGCTGTCGTGGTGCCGGGGCCAGTTCGGTCCGATGACCCACTGGGCGTAGGCGGGCGGCCCGACGCGGGTGTCGCTGGAGACCGGGTTGCCGTCCGGCCCGTGCATCAAGTGAGTCCAGCCGTCAATGTCGTCCGGCCAGGGCTTGACGAACCGAACGCCGTTCCGCCAGAGCACGCCGCCGGGGGCCAGGACGCGCTCCATTTCCTTCCGGGACACGCCACAATCATCCGAGACCACCAGAAGATTGACCATGTCGTCCACGTAAGGAAGCCGCCCGCCGCGCAGGGCCCTTACGGAAACGGGCCCGGAGAGGTCCTTCGACCGAATGAACTGCCGGGCCCGGGCGGCAGTCTCCGTACCGCCCGCCAGCCCCTGCACCAGGTAGCTGTCGCCGGCGCACAGAGCAGCAGTCAGTTCCCCGTTGCCACAACCGAGGTGAACCACAACTCCACCGCGAACGTCCGCCCCCCGGAGTATCCGTTCCGCCTCCTCGGCCCGGACGAGGGCAGAGGCGCACAGCAGGAGCGCAAGGCAAGTCGTCAGTCCGCGTCGCGTCATCTTATTGCCCTCTCAGTCCAGGTTAACCGTTCCGTCGGCTCAGTCCCACTGCATGAGCGGCGCGCGGTCAGAACGCCGCGCCCATGTTGCGCAGCAGCGCGGCCATGATCTTGCGCTTTTTGGCCATGTTCTCGGCCGCCACGGATTCCGCCATCCGTCGCGATGCCGAGCGGGTGCCGAACACCGCGCCGCTGCGGTCCGGTTCGTCCAGGCGCAGTTGGTTCAGCAGCAGGCCGCCGGCGCCGATGGGATACTTGACTATGCCCGCCGGGTGGGTCAGCGGCACGCACCGGGCGCGCTCTGCGGCGGGAATGTGCCGGCGCAGGGCGATCTCGTCTATCGTGATTATGTCGGTGCGCACGTTCTGCCGCGGGTAGTGATTGAGGAACCGCACGGCCACCCGGCTCGCCTTCGAAGGGCCGAACTCGACGGTCGCCGGCCCGACCTGCGGCGGCAGCCGCAGCCTGCGCGCCGTGGCCTCGTCGCCGTCCAGCACCACCTCGACGTCCCGCGGCATGCAGTACGCATCGCTGGCCCAGACCGTCAAGCCGTCCAGGAGTTCCTCCCGACCCAGAGAGAATGTCACTTCCGAGGTGCGATCGGCTGGCAGATAGCAGGTGTAAACCCAGTGGTGAAAGGAGGTTCGGTTGTCCACAAGGGCATCTATCTTGCCCGTGTTGGTGTCCTTGACGCTCCCGTATCCGTCCACTGTGAAGGAGGCGATATCCTCGCCCGCGTCCACCACCTGTGTGAACACGGCGTCGGAGACCTGCAGGGCGTTGTTGGGCATGAAAGCGGTGACCTTCGAGTCGCCGAACTGTGCGATGTCCGCCGGCGAGATGCCCAGCAGCAAGGGGTCGCCCCGGTTGGCCAGGTTCACTCCCTCGAACCGGAACGGCCGGATCCGGTGGCGGTGCCCGGTCAGTTGATCGAATAGCTCAACATCTTCGCCCTCCAGCCCGTGCAGCATGATCCATCCGCCGGCGTCACAGAATTCCTCGACCGCCGCGCGGTGCGCGTTCAGCCAGGCCAGGTTCTCACGCGACGCCCCGGCGATCACGATGGCGGGCCCGGCGCCCATGGCCTCGGCCAGTCCGTCGGCCGGCGGCACTTCGAGGTTCGCCCCGGCCAGGAAATCGGCCATCTCCCGGTCGCCGTCCGGGACGAGCCGCACGTCCAGCACCGGGCGCGATTGGCGCTCGCAGGCCCAGCCGACCATGTTCATCAGCAGGTTTCCCGCGACGGGGCCGCGGTCCAGATACCGGCGGAGGTCCATCTGGCAGAGCATGTAGGCGCCGCGCCCGTGGACGGCCTCGACCAGGGGCGCGAACTGCAGGTCCCGCCCGCCGACCAGCAGGGCGGTTGCCCCCGGAACGTCCGCCGCATAGGCCGACCGGAAGATGGGCTCGAAGACGCTGTCTTGCCACGTAAAGAAATCGTCCCGCTCAAGCCCCCGGAACACGGGGTGGGCCGGGGCCGTCGGGTGCGCTATGGGGAAACGCCCCCCGCCGTCTGCGAGGAACTCATCGAGTTTTGCCGCGTCCTGCCGCACGGCGGAGTTCACCGCCAGCTCGATCCCCTCCAGCGCCAGTTCATCTCCTTCGAGCGGGTGCACCTGATCCAGCACGATCGCCTGCCCGCCGGCAGCCACGAACTCCTTCAGCGCATCGGCAGCGGACGCCCGCGTCTCGTCGGCCAGCGCGTTGCTGCCCACAAGCAAGGCGCGGCACTCGCCCGGCAGCGCGGCGATGTCGGACACGCAACCGATCTTCACTCCCCGGGCGGCCAGCCATTCGGCCGTGTCGCCGGCCGGGTCGTAGATGCGCCAGATTGCCGGGTCGAACGCCTCCGGGACCTCGGCGAGAGGCAGCGCACAGATCGGCTTGCTGTCCTCGAACACTCTCCGGCCGCGTGCGTACAACTCCAGGCGCAGTTCGGCATCCAGCCGCGTCTCGGTCTCGGGCACCGCGACCTTCAGCTCGTCCTCCTGCCGCCGTCCCGGCGGGATGCGGTAGGTACGGCTTCCGGAGGCCAACGCCTCGCCCCGGCGCACAAGCGACCATTTGAGCGTCAGCGGATCGTGCCGGCGGCCGTCGTTGAAGACCGCAATGCGCCGGACGCAATCGGAGCCCGGCAGGAAGCACTGGTTATGGTCGCGCGTGAAGACCGCGCGTGGGGCGAACGCCTTCTCTGCCCCCGGCTGCCAGTGCGTCCAGAGGTTCACCCCGGCCACGTCGCTCCACCGGTGCCCCTCGATTCCCATACGGATCAGGCGCACAGCGCCGCGGCGCAGGGCCTCGGCGCTGTCGTAAACGTCCGGGCCGCCGTAGCCCTTCACCTCCTCGGGCCCGCCTCCCCAGTAGAACTCCTCGCCCACGATCAGCGGGTTCTTGCCGGTCCAGACGTAGAGGTCGGTGTTGCCGCCCCAGCGCGACGCCGGACCGCGCTTCGGCCGAGGGTTGCGGATGGGACCGTAGAAGTGAAACGGTGCGTTGCGGTAGATATCCCAGGAATAATGCTGGCAATTGATCGGCCCCTTGCCGCGCAGGTCGCCCGCGCCGTCGCCGAAGGAGGGGCGCGTGGGGTCCAGCTTCGCCGCTTCGGCAAACAGGTCCGCCAGCCGCTGCTCGTGCTCGGCGTAGTTCTCCGTGAACCCCAGGCGCGCGGCGATGTAGATCAACTCGTTCTCCAGGCTCCAGTGCATGATAGAGGGATGATTCCTGTAGGCGGTGACGACCTGGCGCACGTGGCGACGGAAGTTTTCCCAGACCAGCGGGTTCTCCAGATCGTGCGTGATGAACATGCCGTCAATGCACGTGCTCAGCCGTCCGGCGATTCCGTGGCGGTCCAGCCACTCCAACGCTTCCTCGCGGCAGCCGAACAGCCGGTCGTGATCGTGCGCAATGCGGTGATAGCTGTCGCCCTGGCGGAAGCGGCGCCTGAGCCACTCCTCGGGCGTGCGCTTTTCGACGGGAGGGTTGCTCCAGTCCACGTCCACCCAGTTGTAGAAGTGCCACGGGACGCCGTTGAGCAGGATGTCCACCCCGTCAATCGAGACCTCCCGGAAGCCGAACAGCGTCTCGTGCCGGTCCACGGCCTCGCCGCTTTCCGACACGGTGGTGCGGAACTGGTAACAGTCCGGCATGTCGTCGGCGCTCTCGGCCGGCCACCAGAGCTTCGGATCATCCCATTTCCCCTCCAGTCGCACGCTGCGCTCGCCGCCCGCCGGCAGGCGAACGCTCCTCGGGTCCAGCCGCTTCTCCACCGCGTCGCTCGCGTCGTGCACCGCCTCGGCGGCCAGCTCGACGGTCCGCTCCCGTTCCGACGGGTTATGGACGGTCACCACGGCAGTCAGTGTCTTCTCGGCCACGCTCGTCATAACGTGCACATCCGAGACGTACAACTCGCCGCAGGACACCAGGCGGACGGGGTTGACCAGCCCCACGGACAGCCCGTCGCCCTCGCCCTTGGTGGAGGGAAAGATAGCGTCCACGAAGTAGAAGCTATCCTGATAGGTGGGCTTCAGGTTCCGCTTGGCGTGGATGCCTTCCGGATCGTCCTTGTCCTTCGGCTTCGGGTCGGCCGCGTACCAGGGGCTCTTGACGGCTATGACCAGTTCGTTCTCCCGGCCGGCCTTCAAGGCACGGGAGATGTCCATGTCCCACGGCACCAGCACGCCCCGGTGCGACCCTATGAAGGTGCGGTTGACGAACACGCTGACGATGTAGTTGGTTCCGCTGAAATGCAGGAAAGCGCCCCGGCCGGCGTATGCGCCGGGCACGCGCACCCGCGTGCGGTAGAAGAACCGATGGCAGCCGTCCATCTCCGGGCGCACGGCGAAGGCATCGCCCGGCACGGTGATCTCCGCCCAGGTCATCGCGTCAAAATCCGCGGGCAACGCCCGGACCGGCTCCAGAGGATCCCGGTCCATGTTCGGATCGTCGAAGCGCGCACATTCCCAACTCCCCGAAAGGTCACACGAGACGCGCAGGGCGGGATATCCCGGAGCCTTCGGAAACCCAAAACCCCCGCCGCCGGCAGCCGGCGGCGCCAGGAACAGTATCAAGAAAGCCACAACGGTCACGGCAAGCATCAAAGGTGCAGATCGGGTAGTCTTTCCTGGCATTATCGGTTCCCTTCGCTATCGGGCGTTCCGGCGAGGCCCGTGTGGGGATGATTGGTCACTACATGCCAGATGGTCTCGTCCACGATCCGCTTGCGTTCTGCGGTGATCTCCAGCAGTTCGCCGCAGTCGGGGAAGTGGATGTAGCCCGGCCCCACGCGACCGGGGAGTTTCAACATGTTCTCGTTCTTGTAGTTCTCGATGTCATTGTAGACCGAGGCATCGAGGGCTTTGGGATGCTTGCCGAACATGACCGCAAAGGTGGTTGCGGCCAGGGTGTAGCGCGGGAGCCCGGCGCGGACGTGGCCGCCGTCGCGCGAGAAGAAGCCGATGTTGGTGATGCCGGGGACCTCGCCCGTCTTCATCTTCTTGTCCAGCGCCAGAAAGACGTCGCCGTTGGGAATCTGCGCCAGCCGCCCTTCCTGCCACAGCCGGGGGTAGCGCTCCTTCAGCAGGTCCATCAGCGCCCAGGCGTAGTCGCGGCTGTGGGCGTTCTTGCTCGTGAAAGGCACCTCCCGGTTCGGCTCGTATTCGGCCAGCCATTGCGCGGGATAGTCGAACGATTCCAGCAGCGGCGTCAGCTCCTCCAGGGTCGGCTTGCGCTCCTTGACCTTCTTCAGGATCTCGTGGCGCTCCAGGCCCTGCGCCTCCAACGAGGCCCTGGTTTCCTCCCGCACCCGCTTCCGGAACTCGGCCGCCCCCGGAATGCTCGGCCATGACACGTAGAGAAAGACGCGCCCGTCGTCCGGGCGAGCGGCCAGGAGCTGCTCGATGATATAGGAGGCCGACGCGAAATCGCTGACGTCCCGCGGCTCGGGCCACGGCTCCTGATTGTGCCAGACGTGGTCGCGCACGTTGTCCTTCAGCAGGGGATGCGACCCGAAATGGTGCAGCACCACGGCGTCCCATTCGCCCGAGGCGAGCACCTCACTTGTATTCTGGGGCTGCGTGAAGAAAGTGTCCACGTGCATCCAGATCTGCCAGCCCGGACCGATACGGGTGGTGATTTCCATGTTCTCCCCGGCGGTGGCGAACATGGTGGGCTGAAACCACGGCACCGAATTCTCGTAGTAACTGTTGCCGAACGCCATGACGCGCAGGGGCTTGCGTTCCTCCGCAGCCAGACCGGACGCAGCGGCAACCGCCACAGCCAGGACGCCAACACAAAGCACCATCAAGTTTCTCATCCTCTGCATCCTCCTGTTGTTCCTCAGCCCCGTGCATGCGTGCGAGAAGCACATGACACCCGGAAGGCAACCGGCCGGAAAGGGGCGCCGTTCTCACGCGTTCGCGCTCCAATTTCCCCGGATTCGACACGCGCGGCATGACACGTGTAAATTACGCGGACCGCGCCGCCATGTCAAGATAAGGAGTTCCGGGCATTCGCCGGCGCCAGAGGCTCGGTGACGGCACAAGTCTACGTCGCTGCAAAAAAACGCGATCCATGACGTTCCCCGCCTCACCTCGGGGGCCCGTGATCACGCCCCGTCGCCCCCCTCGCGCGGCCAGTCCGGGCCCCAGCCGGGCTCTTCGGGCCTCTCGGGGACGTGGCCGTCCGGCATGAAGTCGTCCGTCCGCACCATCCAGTCCTCCAGCCGCTGCGCGAGTTCGGACTTGACCTCCCGGTATTCGGGCCGCTCCGCCACGTTGACGAACTCCAACGGATCGTGGCGGATCTCGTAGAGTTCCTCGGCGTTGCGCGGCCGGCCGGTGGGCGGCGTGGCGCACTCGAACCGCTGCCCCACGGTCTCGGGATCGAGGGGCTCCTCGCCCGGCAGCAGGTGGCGCGGCCGTATCTCCGGTCGGAACCAGCGGATGTAGTGATATTCCGGCGTGCGGACCGCGCGGACCGGATCGAACAGGTCAATGTGGCGGTCGGCACCGGGGAAGGGACGTTCGCCGTGGAAGTTCCGCTCGATGAACACCGCCTCGTGCGGCTCGTAGTGACCTCCGGCGAGCAGCGGCCAGAAGGAGCTTCCCTGCAGTTCCTCCGGGCGCGGCACTCCGGCCGCTTCCAGCAGCGTCGGCGCGAAGTCTATGTTCTGGATCAGGTGGTCCACCGACCGCCCGGCCAGGCGCCCTTTCGGCAGGCGGACCAGCAGCGCTATCTCGACGCCCCGATCGTAAAGCGTGCCCTTGCTGCGCGGCGCACTGATGCCGTGGTCCGTGGTGAAGACCACGATGGTGTCGTCCGCCAGGCCCAGCCGCTCCAGCCCCCGCAGCAGCCGGCCGAAGTGCTCGTCCATGAAGCCGATGGCCGCCTGGAAGCGGGCCAGCTGCTCCCGCTGCTCCGGGGTGTCCTTGCAGTAGAGGGGCATCCAGACATCTTCCCGCGGCACCGGGCCGCCGTAGAGTTCCTCCGCGCTGGCCCAGGTGCTGGCGTGGGGCTGCTGCGAACCGACGTTCAGGTAGAACGGCCGGTCGTCCGTGCGGTCCTCCAGATAGGCCAGCGCCTTGTCCACGGCCACGTCCGCGCGAAAGTCGTCCCAGCTCACCTGCAGGTCCACCTCGTAGCGGTTCATGCGCGGGTGGCGCTCGTGCTCCATGCCGCTGTGGATGGTCTGGTAGCCGCCCTCGTTCAGATGGTCCACCACCGTGGAAACGTCCCCGGAGAGCGGCCAGCCCATGTGCGCCAGGCCGACGGCGCCGCTGGTGTGGGCGTGGAGGCCCGTCATGGCGCAGCAGCGGGACGGCGTGCAGGCGGGCGAGTTGCAGAAGGCGTTCTCGAACCGCACCGCCTGCCGGGCGAACGCGTCCACATTAGGGGTCGCGACCGGAACCCCGTAGCAGCCGAGATGCTTGCTCACGTCGTGGCAGATGAAATAGACGATGTTGGGTCTGGTGTCGGGCATGCTTCCATCCTCTCTGGGGCGGTTTCTTTGGGTCATCCTCGACTCCTGCTTCCGCACAAACAGGAGGCAAATGACTTCACCAGGGGCTGTCGAAGCGCTCGCGTGCCTCTTCGAGCCAGTTTTCGGCCTCCGCAATGGTCTTGACGGTCAGGGTGATGTGGGTGCGGCGGGGGTCGGTGCGGCTGAAGACCATCCGCACCTCGTCATCGGTGAGGGGGTGCTGCCAGTTGCTGAACATCACGGATTTGCCCGCCTGCTGTAGTTCGACGCCAACCTCGACGATCTCCTCTATGTGGGGCCCGTTCGGGTCGTTGGAGAGTTCGACGCCGTCGAGCGGCTCGATTTCGGCCAGCAACCGGCAGCAGTCGAGCCCCGCGCTGTGAGTGTGGATAAAGGCAGTGTCCAGGTCGCGTGAGATGCGCTCGATGGGCGCGCGGAAGAATTCGTCGAACTGTTGCGGGCCGACGATCGAGAGGCCGTCCTCGCTGAACAGGCAGCTCTTGCCGGGCACGTAGACGCTGAAGCCGGCGTTGCCGGGCGGATGGCCGAGGATATCCCACTGGGCGTCGAAGACCTGCCGGCGGAGTTCCAACAACTCTTCCGTGCGCCGGCGCACCGCGTCCGGGCAGTCGAACATGTCCAGGGAAAGCTGCTCCGCGCCCACCATGTCCATAAGGGCCTCCAGGGGGCCGGTATTGGCGGCGGTGGACGTGATTGCGTCGGGGATGTCGGCGTCCACAACGGCCTGGAGCTTCTCGGCGTAACCGCGCCAGAGAGGCAGGTCGGGGTCGAAGGGGCGTATCTCCAGTTCCGCGCAGTTGCGGTCCGTGGGGATGCACCAAGCCGTGTGGCCGTCGTCCTGCCAGTCCGCTCCGGCGAGGGCGGGCAGAAAGGAGGTGCCGTAGTTGACGCTGACCTCGGGCACGCGGTCGCCGGGGTGGACGTTCTGGCGGCGCGCGGAGGCGCGGCATTTTTCGACCACCGTCTCCGGCGGGGTGCCGATGTCAATGCCGGGCGCCTTCGGACCGGGCGGCAGGTCCGCCGCCGGGTTCTCGTCGGTGATGAAGAAGCCCAGGAGGGGCCGCTCCAGCTCACCCCGCCAGAATTTCCTGTGCAGTTCGGTTCTGTCGGCCAGTTTCATGCGCGGTCCTCACAAGTGCGGTTGCTCGGCGCTCAGGTGGCCCGGAGGTCCAGCCAGGCGACTTCCTCCGGCTTCAGGTCCAGGTCGAGGGCCAGCAGCGAGGTGCGCGTTTCCTCGGGTGTCTGCGGGCCGATGATGGGAAAGGTCGGGAACGGCTGGCAGAGCACGTAGGCCAGCGCAACCGCCACGGGCGGCACGCCCTTCTCCTCGGCCATTTCTTCCACGCGCTCGCGCCGGCGTGCGTTCTCATCGCAGCCCCAGCAGCGTTCGACCTCAGCGCCTGTGGCGCCGGTGAAAAAGCCGCGTCCCTGGCTGGACCACGCGATGACGGGCATACAGGTCTCCTCGTGCCACCGGCGGAACTCGGGCTCCGAGGAGGAGATGCACCCCTCCCAGACCGGCTGGACCATCTGCGCCAGGCAGAAGTTATTGCTCAGGGCGCAGAATCCCTCCAGATCGTTCTCTGCGGCGTACGCGTTGGCCGCTTTAACGCGCTCGAGCGTCCAGTTGGAGCCACCGAAGGCCCGGATTCGGCCGGCTTCCAGCTCCCGGTTCAGGACGTCCACGAACTCGCCCACGGGCACCTCGACGTTGTCGCGGTGCAGCATGTAGATGTCCACGTAGTCGGTCTGCAGGCGTTCCAGGCTCTCATCCAGCTCGCGGCTGATGGCCGCGGGGTAGCAGTGCGGGTGGTGGGCGCCCTTGCCCAGGATGACGACTTCGTCCCGGATGCCGCGGTTCGCCACCCATCGGCCGAGCAGTTGCTCGCTCCGGCCGCCGCGGTAGATGCAGGCGGTGTCGAAGGCGTTGCCGCCGCGCCGGAAGAAGTCGTCGTAGAGCACCGCTGCCTCGGGGTGGCTGTCGGCGGCCATGGTGCCCATGAAGACGCGGGAGATGGGTTTCTCCACGCCGGGCAGCTCGCCGTAGCGCATGCGCTTGTCGTCCCGGACCCGCAGCGGCCGGCCGGCCACGGTGAGCTTGAGTTCGTCCGGCTCCTCCATGGGATAGGTCAGGCCGATCTCATCGCGCCACCGATCGAGCGCCTTCATGTTGCCCAGCGTGTCCTGCCAGCTCATAGCCGGCCAGGCGCCCTGTCGGCGCTCCAGGTTTTCGGCGACGGCGTCGGCCTCGATGCCGTAGAGCCAGCGGTCCGTTCGGACGGTGATCTCCTCGGTCTCACCGCCGCGGTGCAGCAGGATGCTCGTCTCGCCGCCCTCACGGGCGGGTATCCAGGCCCAGGGCACCTCGATGCGGCCCTCGGAGCCGAAGACCACGATGGGGTTTTCCATGCTCAGCCGCACGCCGCAGCCGAGTTCCGCCAGAATGCCGCCGGGGAAGCGGAGCGTTGCCAGGGCCCATTCGTCCACGCCGGTCTCACCGATGTGTGCGCAGCCCTTGAACTCGACCGGCTCCTCGAAATCCTTGCCGGCTGCCACGCCGGCGATAAGCCGCGCCACGGAGACGGGGTACCCTCCGACATCCAGTATGCCACCGCCTCCCAGCCGGGGGTCGAAGATGCGGCTGTCCGGCCCGGAGCCGGAATGGAAGCTGAACGCGGCGCGCACCATGCGCACCTCGCCCACGGCCCCCTCCCGCACCAGCTCGATGAGGCGATGCGTCTGCGGGTGGCAGCGGTACATGTACGCCTCCATCAGGAACACGTCGTGCTCCCGCGCGGCCTGGATGGCGGCCATGGCCTGGGCGTGGTTCAGCGCGAGCGGCTTCTCGCAGAGGATGTGCTTGCCCGCCTCGGCGGCCTTGATGGTCCATTCGGGGTGCATCGGGTGCGGCGTGGAGATGTAGACGGCATCCACCTCATCGTCGGCCAGCAGGTCCTCGTAGCTTGCATGCCTGTGCGGCACGTCGAACTCGTCGGCGAACTCGTCGGCGGACTGCTGCGTCCGGCTGCCCACCGCCACCAGCCGCCCGGTGCGGGAATCCGCCAGCCCCGCGGCGAACTTGTGCGCGATGTTGCCCGTGGCGATGATGCCCCAGTTCAGTTTGTCAGCCATGGTCGGTATCCCTCGATGAAAGCGGATTGACGGAAACACGTCGGCGCCCGGCGGCTCAGCCCCCTTCGCCACGGGCGTAGTAATCCGGATCCTCGGCCAGGTGGCGGCGGGCCTCCTCGAACATCGGCTGCAGCACGGAGCTGTCCCAGGCCCGCTCGGTGTAGGGGGAGGACCTCATCTTCTCGACCTCGCGCTCCAGGTCTTCGTCGCGGTAGCTGCCGTAGATGTGCAGGCTGTCGCAGACGTCCACGTATCGCCCGCAGGAAACCGTTCGGTCCAGGGCTTCCCCGAGCCTCCCGGCGATCACGCGCTGCAGGTCGGTGAGGGCGAAGACGTTCATGAACCACGCCTTGTACAGGTCGCGGGAGCGCCAGTGGGTGTTCAGGTTCAGCCGGTAGCCGTCATCCTCCGGCAGCAGGCGCGCCCAGAGGCGCTGCAGGCAGGGCGGATCGTCCGTGCCCGGGTCGCAGTGGGGAATCCAGGTGATGGCCTGCGCGCGGCGGCTGTGCGGGGCCTCGGCAAGCTTCTCCACGATGTAGCTGATCTGGTCAATGGCCGGGAACTGCGGCCCCCGTTGCGGGTGTTCCAGGTCCTCCAGCGGGCGGTAGGCGAACAGCCGCTGGTGGTAAGTGTAGGTCCACTTGCCCGCGGCGGGGTCAATCCAGTGGTCGTGGATGCCCTCGACGACCTCCTGGCGGTAGACCTCGAGGTCCGTGGGGCCGCCGGGGAAGTTCTTGTGTACCCGCGGCTCGGAGAGCGGCTCGCGCACCTCGACCGTTACCGTGGCGTCCAGGCTGGGCGGGTCGCCGGGCTTGTCGTATTCCGTCCGGACCCCCACGCCGCCGTCATAGACCGCCAGGACTGCTTTCTCCCACGCTTCCGGCACGTTCTGCCCCGACACACAGAGCACCGGTATGTCGCCGCCGTTCCTGCGACTCATGTCGTCCCTCCGGTATGGTCTAAACGGAGTTTATCACCGCAAACCGGGGGTTGCAAACACGGTTGTGCGGGTGCTGAGGAAACCGCCCGAAGAACCGGGCGCAGTTGCGCCTCCGCCGGGGCTGTGATATACAGAGTTGATCTGCCTTTTTCGACCCTAACAGCCCTGCGGGGGCAACCCATCATGCTGAACAGCTTCTTTGAGCCGCACTCCGTGGCGGTCATCGGCGCCAGTCGCACGCCCGGCAAGGTCGGCCATGACATCGTGAAGAACCTGCTGGATGCCGGCTTTGAGGGCGACATCTACCCGGTCAATCCCAAAGCGGACGAGATACTAAACCTCTCCTGCTACGCCGATGTGACCGAAGTGCCGGGCGAGGTGGACCTGGGCCTGATCGTGATACCGGCCCCCTACGTGCCGGACGTCCTGGATCAGTGCGCGGAGAAGGACATCCCGGCAGTGATCATCATCACCGCCGGCTTCAAGGAGATCGGGGAGGAAGGGGCGAAGCTGGAGCGGGAGGTGGCCCGGAAGTGCGCCGACCACGGCATCCGCTGCATCGGCCCGAACTGCCTGGGGGTCATCTCCACCCACCAGCGCCTGAACGCGACCTTCGCCCCCGTCATGCCGGAGCCGGGCAACATCGGCTTCTTCAGCCAGTCCGGCGCCATGGGCACGGCCATCCTGGATGTCGCCGTCGGCGAGGGGTTCGGCCTTTCCCGGTTCGTCAGCTATGGCAACAAGGCCGACGTGGACGAGACGGACATCGTCCAGGCCCTGGGGGAGGACGACGCGACGGACGTGATCCTGGGTTACGTGGAGAGCATCGCCGACGGCCAGAAGTTCATGGACGTGGCCGCGCAGGTCACCCGGAACAAGCCGGTGGTGGTCTTCAAATCCGGCCGCACAAGCGCCGGCGCCCGCGCTGCCTCCAGCCACACGGGCAGCCTGGCAGGCTCCGACAGCGCCTACGAGGCGGCCTTCAAGCAGTGCGGCGTCATCCGCGCCGAGACCGTGACCGAGTTCTTCGATTACGCCCGGGCGCTCTCCACCCAGCCGCCCCCCTCGGGCAACCGCATCGCCATCGTCACAAACGCCGGCGGCCCCGGCATCATCGCCACGGACGCCGTCGGAAGATCCGGGATGGAGATGGCCGAGCTGGAGGAGGAAACCGTGGGGCTGCTGACCGATAAACTGCCGGAGCAGGCCAGCCTGCGCAACCCGGTGGATGTCCTGGGAGACGCCCGTGCCGACCGCTACCGTGACGCCATCCGGGCCGTCTGTGCAGACGAAGGTGTAGACGCCGTCCTGACCGTGCTGACCCCCCAGACATCCACCGAGCCGGTGAAAACCGCGCAGGCGATCGGGGAGGCCGCCGACCGCACGGACAAGCCGGTGCTGGCGTCCTTCATGGGCAGTGCGTCGGTTGGAAAGGGGTGGGACGAACTGGACGCCCGCGACGTGCCGAACCTGGAGCACCCGGACCGAGCCGTCTGGACGCTGGATGCGATGTACGACTACGGCCAGTGGCTGCACACTCCGCCCGAGGAACCGCCCCACTACGAGTTCGACAACCGGGCTATCGAGGGTGCCATCGAAGATGCCCTGGACACGGGACGCGAGACGCTGGGCGAGCGGCAGGCCCGCCGCATCGCGGCGGCGTGCGGCATTCCCCTGCCGCAGAGCAGCTTCGCCGCCGATGAGGAGGAAGCCGTGGCAGCCGCCGCCGAGATGGGCTATCCGGTGGTATTGAAGATATCATCCGAGGACATCCTGCACAAATCGGATGCGGGGGGCGTGAAGGTGGGCATCGAAGACGAGCAGGCGCTCAGGGATGCCTACCAGGGGATCATGGAGTCCGCCGCGGCCTACGACCCGCAGGCCGATCTGGAGGGCGTGCTGGTGCAGGAGATGGCGCGCGAGGGGCGCGAGGTGATCGTCGGCGTCAACCGCGACCCACAGTTTGGCCCGGTCATCATGTTCGGACTGGGCGGCATCTACGTCGAGGTGCTCAAGGACGTGGTTTTCCGGGTGGCGCCGCTGACCATGCGCGATGCCAGAGAGATGATAGACGGCATCCGGACGGCGCAGATCCTCCACGAGTTCCGCGGCGAGCCCGAGTGCGATCTGGATGCCCTGGCGGAGACGCTGGTGCGTGTCTCCCAGCTTGCCGTGGACTATCCCCGCATCGTCGAGTGCGACCTCAACCCGCTCTTCGTCTACCCCCGCGGCGAGGGCGTCATGGCGCTGGACGTGCGCTTCGGGCTGCAGTAGCGGTTCTCACCCGTAGACGGCCCGGTGGAAAGCCCGTGCGTTCTCGGCGATGTCCAACCCGTATACCTCCCGGTTGGCGGAAACGGCCGCGTCCACCCATTCCTGCGGCCAGGCCTTCAGACCGTTCAGTGCGCCTACGATCACGCCGCTGACCATGCCCGTGCAGTCCACGTCGCGCATGGCCACCAGGTTGCCCTCCTCGTCCACGCGCCGGTGGTTGGCGGCCATCAGGACCGCGCGCACGGGGTCGCCGCCGGTGAACCGCATGATGGCGAGCGGCACGCCCAGAATGTCCATACAGTCATAGGGATGCAGCGGTTCGGCGGCCCGGGCCAGGTTTCGGACGGCCTCCCGATCGTCTCCGGCGGTATCAACGGCCTCGAAGAGGTCGGGCAGCGAGGGGTGGCCGTCCCCCAGGGTTCCCGACGCCGTGGCGCACCTCCGAGCGCCGTCCGCGCCGCCCAGCTCGAAGGGGTTCGTCTCGAGCCCCCGGCTTAGCGCCTCGCGGGCCTCGGGGCGTTCCAGCCCCAGCGCCGCGCTCAGGACGGCCGCCAGCAGGGCGGTGGCGTCCCGCGCCCACCCGATGTCCAGGAAGTCCAGCTCCGCCGCCTTCAGGTAGGCGGTCTCCGGCTCTCCCTGAAAAAGAAGGCCGACCGACTGGAAGCTCAGGAGACCCGAGAGCCCCGGGAACCGGTTCATCGTCCACCGGTAGTGGGGCTCCAGCGACTGCCCTTCATATTGCCGCATCCCGAGGTGTACCGCCGAGCGCCGCGCGTATCCGGCCAGGTGCTGCCGTGCGAGTTCGGGCGTTGTGCAGTAGTAGATCTCCGGCGCCTGGTGCCGGGCGATGTACTCCATCGCCACGAGTCGGGAATTGACGTGCCTCCCGTGCCGCGCGGCACATTCCAGGAATACGTGATTCAGCCGGGTGTCGTCGGTGCCCGTTCCGCGGGGTGGGTCTTCCCGGAAGACGCCGAGGCGGTGGATGTGCTGATCCTTGAACTCAAGCATATCGTCCACCCAATCCGCGCCGCCCGTCCGGGCGCGCACCCCGCCCGCGTCGCGGAACTCCACCACCGCCCCGATGCTGTCGCCGATAGTGGCTCCGACGACGGAGCCCAGGATCCCGTCCTTCAGGTCAACTGCCATTGCCGACTCCTGCGCTGGTTTATCTCTCTGCGCCAAGCGGGAATTGTGGTCGGGACCGGCGGCGTTTTCAAGTCGGGGCTTCGGCATGGGGCGGTCCGACTTGCTTTTTGAGAACTGTTTGAGTTATGTTTTAGCCCAAGTTCCGCAGTTTAGCAGAAACTCCGGTTTTTTGGACTTTTTTTGG
>CAYVBE010000009.1:46561-47946 GCA_964448935.1 uncultured candidatus Brocadiaceae bacterium | reverse complement strand
TTATCGCTCCCTTCCCCAGGGCTCTGGCGCTTCCGGCGCCGCCGCCCTGGGCTAACCTTGACTCGCCCGGCCGAGCCGGGCTCTGACGGCGAGAGTGCCGCGTCTTCTGGTGATGGCCGCCTTTCCGGCGGCCGGGAAGAATGGCAGGCGGCGGCTATCAGTCTAACTGCTTGTTCAAGAAGGTGTTGAGGCGGTCGAGCGCGGTCTCGATCTGCTCTTCGGATTTGGCGTAGTGGAGCCTCAGGAAGCCTTCGGCTCCGAAGGCGCTGCCGGGCACGGCGGCCACGCGTGCGTGCTCCAGAAGCGCTTCGCAGAGGCCCAGGCTGTCTTCTATCTGCTGCCCGCCCGCGCTGCGGCCGATCAGCCCGCTGCAGTCCGGGAAGGCGTAGAAGGCGCCTCGTGGCATTACGCAGGTGACGCCCGGCAGATCGTTCAGGCCGCCGACGAGCAGCTTGCGGCGCCTGTCGAAGGTCTGGCGCATCTCCTCCACGTCGTCCTGCGGGCCTACGAGGGCCTCTATACCGGCCTGCTGGGCGATGGAATCTGCGCCGCTGGTCATATGGCTCTGGAGCCTGCCGGCGGCTTGTATGACCTCCTGAGGCCCGGCGGCGTATCCGATGCGCCAGCCCGTCATGGCGTAGGTTTTGGAGAAGCCGTTGACGGTGATGACCCGCCGATAGGCCGCATCGCTGAAGCCGGCCGGGCTGCAATGTCGGGCATCGTCGTATATGAGCTTCTCGTAGATTTCGTCCGATATGATCCACAGGTTATGTTCCAGGGCGGCTTCTACGATGGCTGCCAGCTCATCGCGGTCGAGCACCACGCCGGTGGGGTTGGAGGGCGAGTTGAGCACGAGCAGCCTGGTCCTCTCGGTCACCGCATCGTGTATCTGGGAGGGTCCTGGTTTCAGCCCGGGATCTCCGGTGGCATCCACGACCACGGCGTCGGCCCCGCAGAAGCGGGCCTGGTGTACATAACTGACCCAGTACGGCGCCACCACGAGGGCTTCGTCGCCTTGCTGCAGCAGGCACCGCATTAGGGTGGATAGTGCCTGCTTGGCGCCGTTGGATACGATGATCTGAGCGGGCTCATATTCTAAACCGTTTTCATCGCGGAGTTTATCGGCGACAGCCCGGCGCAGGTCGGCGTTGCCCGAGGCGGGCTGGTAGTTCGTGTATCCGGCCTGTATGGCAAGGATGGCTGACTGTTTGATGTAGTCCGGTGTGTCAAAGTCGGGCTCGCCGATGGTGAAATTGACGATATCGGCGCCCTCTGCGGCCATGACTTTTGCCCTGGCGTTAAGCGCCATGGTGGCTGACGCGGTGGCGTTCTGAGCGATTCTGGACAGCGACATTGCAGTGCTCCGGCTGGTGGAATGTGGTCGG
>CAYVBE010000009.1:43610-46461 GCA_964448935.1 uncultured candidatus Brocadiaceae bacterium | reverse complement strand
TCTGCTGGTAGCCGCTTTCGAAGTAGGCATCTACGGGGTCGAGGGGGAGGTCCTGCTCCAGGCGCGCCATGCGGATGATGGGGCGCACGTCGGTCAGGAAAGCGTCCAGCATAACGCGATTGGCGCGGATGATCTCCTGCTCTTCCTGGTAGCCGCCCAGGCGGTCGCGGTCCACGATAAGTGCTTTGGCCAGCGAGACTTGCAGCGAGTCCATGGTGTGCAGCAGGGCAGGTATGCGCTTCTCCAGCGCCGAGCACTGGTCTATCATGTAGGCCCAGTCGCGGCCGGGGTCGCCGGAGCAGACGACGTTCCCCTTGACCAGCTCGAAGAAGATCGAGAACATCGGCCGGTTGGGTTCCACGGCGTGGTCATCGTCGGCCGCGTATCGGGTGTTGAAGTGGAATCCGCCGGGCCGCCCGGTGCCGATCAGGCGGGCGACGATCTGCTCGATGTTGACCCCGTATGCGTGGTGGCCCATATCCACCAGCACGCCGGCCTGTTTGCCGAGGGAGTCCGCGATGTCGCACGCCGCCCAGGCATCGCCGATGGCGGTGGAATAGGTGCCCGGCTCGAAGAGCTTGTATTCGATCAGATGCTCGACGGTCTCCGGCGCGTGGTCCCAGACCTCCTGCAGGGCGTCGCGGACGAGCTTCTCCTGTTTCCATAAGTCCCTCTGACCGGGGTAGTTAGTGCCATCGGGCAGCCAGTAGGTGACCAGACCGCGCGCGTGCCGCTCGGCGATGTCGCAGGAGATTTTGCAGTGCTCGATGAGCATGCGGCGAACCTCCGGCATGGGGCTGCTGAGGCTGCCGTGGTGGGTGCCGGTGAGGAAGAGGGTGGGGTTGACGGCTCCGAAGTCGAGGCCGAGCTCCTGCGCCAGCGCGCGCGGTTCGGCGAACATCTGCGGTTCGACATCTTCGAAGGCGATATCTTCCGGCTTATCCCATCCCACGTGGATGGCCACATGCGAGGCGGCCCCGGTCAGTTGGTGCACGAAGGCGGCGTCCTGGAGCTTCTGCTTGAAGGTCCGGGCCGGGCCCGGCGGCATGTAGTCCCCGAATCGCCCTCCCCCGAATTCGCCGAAGACCCAGGAGGGCACCTCGACGTCGAACGCCTTGACCCTGTCCTTAACCCGGTCAATGTCCATGCCGACCTGGCCGAGTTCATCGCCCAGGATGCGATACCGCTTCTTCACGCGCGTTTCGGATGGTGCTGGCATCTATGGCCTCCGTAGAAAAGTGCTGACAGGACAGTTTACAGGATTGGCGTGCGGGCGCAAGGGTTTTCGGCGGCGGAGCGGGGTCCTACGGCTTTCGGGGAGGGAACGGCGAGATTGCCGCGCCCGCTGGACGGCGCGGTCTCGCAATGACGGCTGGGGGGGCAGCGCGGGCCTGCAATGACGGTTAGGGGATGGTTTTCGGCGACTTTGCGCTGGGGCGGAGCGGGGGGTAAGATATGGCCGTCGGCAACGGGGTTTTCGGAGGCATCAATGGCTGCTCAGGATACGCTTCGGCCGCAGGACGTGCTGGATGACTACTGGGTCGGCAAGGAGCTGGGCACCGGCGCGCGGACCACGATTCACGAGATAAAGCGGAAAGAGGACGGCGCGGTCTTCGCCCTGAAGTTCATCCCGGTGCGCGGCGAAGAGGACCTGCACGTCATCGAGCACCTGGAAAACGAGTATAACGTTCTGACAGCCATCCAGGAGCAGCGGACGACCGGCGTGGGCATCGCCGTGCGGGCGGTTGATTTCCGGAAGGTGCGCAAGTGGTTCAAGGTCAAAGCCGCTTACCTGATGATGGAGCGCCTGGTGGGCCGGGCCCTCTCGGATTACAACGAGTACGATCTGGAGGAGGTGCTGACGATTTTCCGCCAGGTGGGGCTGGGTCTGGAGAACACCCACTCCGCCGGCTACGTGCACGCCGACCTGAAGCCGCAGAACATCCTGGTGGGCGAGCACCTTGACGTGAAGCTGATTGACTTCGGCTTTGCGGCGCCCATCGGCACCAAGCTGACCTCTTACAAGGGGACCTTCGGCTACCTGGCCCCGGAGCAGGCCGGCGGGCGCGTGACGGGCAAGACGGACGTGTTCAACATGGCTGCGGCGCTCTACTGGGTGCTGACCGGCGAGAACGTGCCGTCCATCATGCCCGGCGAGCACGAGCGGATGGGCTTTGTGCCCGGAGAGGGCGTGAAGATACCGCCGCCCTCGCGGGTGAACCCCGAGGTGCCGGATGAACTGTCCGGCATGGTGCTGAAGTGCCTGGAGTTCGATCCGAACAAGCGGCCCACGGTGACGCAGGTGAAGCGATATCTGCACGGGTTGCAGTTGCGTCTCGACTACACGGACGAGGGGTAGAGCGGGGCGTTTTGCAAGACGCCCATCTTTCTGGTAGGGTACCGCTGGTAACGGAGGTCGAGCGTTGCGGTATCCGTGCTTAAAGCCATAGACAGGAAGAGGGAAGGCCAATGGTCGAGGGAGGCATAAGGGCGCCCCGGCTGCTGATTGTCGAGAGCGATCGTCACAGCTTCGATGAACTGCGGGCCGCGTTCGCGGAAGAGTCGCTGGAGTGCGAGGTGGCTCTGGACCTGGAGACCGCCCTGAGCATACTCGACGAGCGCCGCATGGACCTGGCGGTGGTCAACGCCCAGCTTGCCGAAGAGGAAGAGGAAGAGCTGATCGAGAAGCTGCACGCCAAATGCCCTGACATGCGGCTGGTTCTCTACGAGGGAACCGCCGAGCGGGCCAGACGGCGGCGATTGCGGCGCATGGGGGCCGACAGCTACCTGACGACGGCCAGCGACCTTGCCGCCGTGGCGCGGGCTGCCGTGCGCGTGCTCGAGGAGAACG
>CAYVBE010000009.1:2166-43510 GCA_964448935.1 uncultured candidatus Brocadiaceae bacterium | reverse complement strand
CATGGGGTAGAGCCCGTCCACGAAGCCGCCGCTGCAGTGCGGCAGCAGCAGGCGCCAGATGAGGGGGATGCGAACCTGACCGCCGTGGGTGTGACCGCTCAGCACCAGGTCCACGCCGTCCTTCGGGCGCACGAAGCGGGCCGTGAGGGGCGCGTGCGAGAGCAGGATATTGAAGCCCGCCGGCGGGCCGTTCCGCCAGGCCGCGTCGAACCGCGGCCAGCCGGCCCTGACGTCGTCCACCCCACCGATGCGGACCGATCCCGACGGCGTTTCCACCACGCACGACTCATTGACCAGCAGGCGGACGCCCCAGCTTGCCAGCATCTCCCGAAAAACGGACGGCCGGACGCCCTGCTTTACCTCCCAGTTGCCGCGGCAGGCGAAGATGCCGTGCCGGCAGCGGAAGCCGGACAGCAGCCGGTGCAGCGGCCGCCAGGTGCTGACGTGCGCTGCCAGGAAGTCACCCGTCAGGCACAAGAAGTCCAGGTCCAGCTCGTTCACCGTGCGGGTCAATTGCTCGTGTTGCGGCCCGAGGGCGCGCAGGTGCAGGTCGCTGATCTGCCCGAACCGTAGTGGCGACGGATTCCGCGACAGACCGGGTGCGGGGAGTTGAACCTGCTCGACCACGAAGGGGTCTGTGCGGCCAAATGCACACACGGCGCGATACCTGGACATGGGAATCGTAAGCGGGCCGCCGATTATACAGCAGGAATGCGTCCGGTTACAGAGGCGTCCTTGCGGCGAGAACTTTTTGGGACTTTTTTCCCGGCGTTGTCTCGGTGCCAGGAGGGCGTAGAGGGGCGCTCCGGCCATTTTGGGGGAAATGCCCGTGCGCGAATTGATTTGACGAAGGGCGGCCTTCTATAATCGCCATTTGTCCTCGGTGATGCGCCTGGAGGTAGACAATGCCGCGGCCGACCGTAGCCCGCATAAACCTGGACGCTCTGGTTGCCAACGTGCGTGCCCTGAAGGGCTTGATCGGCCCGCGCAAAGTGTGCGCCGCAGTGAAGGCCGATGCCTACGGGCACGGGGCGCCCGTCGTCTGCCATGCGTTGAGCCAGGCCGGGGTGGACATGTTCGGCGTGGCGATGACGGAGGAAGCCGTTGACCTCCGCCAGGCGGGCATCCGAGAACCCATTGTCCTGCTGACGGTGGTGCCGTCGGACGATATACCGGCGCTGCTGAAGTTCGATGTCTCGCCCTGTATCGCGCACGAGGGCTTCGCGCGTGACCTGTCCGCAGGGGCGGTCAGAGCCGGCCAGGAAGCCACGGCGCACATCAACATCGACACCGGAATGCACCGGGTGGGTCTGGACTGGCAGTCGGCCGCCGCCGCCATACTGCGGATATCCCGCCTGGACGGTCTTCGGGTAACCGGCATCTTCAGCCACTTCGCCCGTTCGGACGCGGATGACCTGTCCTTCAGCCATCGGCAGGTGCGCCGGCTGCGCTGCGTCCTCAGCCAGCTTCGGCGCGCGGGCATGGAGCTGCCCACCATCCACATGTCCAACAGCAACGGCGTTCTGCGGATTCCCGGCGCCTACTTCGACGGGGTGCGGCCCGGCCTGATGCTTTACGGGCTCTACTCGCGTCCCGAGCTGCGGTCAGTTGTGGAACTGGAGCCGGTGCTCTCCATGCGCACGCGCGTGGGACACTGCATGAGGCTGGGCGAAGGGGAGAAGGTCGGCTACGGGCACACCTTCACCACGTGGCGCGATTCCGTGATCGCCACGCTGCCGATCGGCTATCACGACGGGTACCTGCGGCAGTTCTCCAACACCGGCGAGGTAATCGTGCGGGGCAAACGGGTGCCCGTGGTGGGTCGGGTGTGCATGGACCAGACCCTGGTGGACGTGACGGACGTGCCGGACGTGCAGATCGGGGACGACGTGACGATCTACGGCGAGGATGGGGGAGAGTGCATCAGCGTCGAGGAAATGGCGGCGCGGGTGGACCGCATCCCCTACGAGCTGACCTGCAGTGTGGGGCCGCGGGTGCGGCGGGAGTTTGTGTACAACGGGGCGGTTGTGATAGAAACACCGTTCCGGTCCGTGGTTCCCACGGGTTCCCTGCAGGAACAGGCTTTTGGGGTAACCGCCGCAGGCGATGAGCCGCCCGATAAGGAAGCTGATCGAAGGGGAGTGGCCTGAAGCCATCTCCGTCTGCGATCCCGATTCCACCTCGCCACTGGCCTCCTTACGCGGCTATACCTATCGGGGCCGGCCGCTTTTGGAACACACGTGGGCTTTGCTGGAGGTCCTCCACGATCATCCTCCCCCGCCTTCGGAAGGGCTGGGCCGCACCAACACCCCGTGGTGGCACACTACGCCGTCCGTCTACCTGACAGCGCTTCTCCTGCACATCGGGCTGCCCGAGGTGGCCGAGCCGGGAAAGGGCCTGCCGGCCCACGGACGTCGCAGCGCCCGGAAGGCGCGGGAGATACTGCGGGAGGCCGGCTGCCCGTTCACCGTGCGGGAGCACGCCGCCGCGCTGATCGCCAACCAGGGGAAGCCCTCCAGCCTTCTCGGCTCCGGCGCGCTGGCGGAGACCTACATGGAGTTCGCCTGCACCGCGGACCTCCGGGTCCTCTATCGTCTGAAACGCGCCGAAGCGGAAGTGGCCGGGCGGGAAAAGGCGATAGACGCGCTGGACTCGTTCCGTGACAAGCTGCGGGGCCTGGACTGCTTTGGCGTACCGCCTGAGCCGCCGGTGACCGAGGAGGTGCTCGGGGAACTCGAAGGCGCGGAACCCGCCGGGAGGCACCGCGCGCTGAACGCCCTGCGTTACTTCCGGCTGGTTGCGCGCATGAACGAGCCGGAGTGGTACGCCGAGCGGCTGCGGCAGGAGATGGACTACCCGGACTGCCGGCTGCACCTGCTGGTCGGTCCGGCCGGTTCGGGCAAATCGTCCTGGGCGCGTGAGCACCTGGGGGAGACCGTCATCATCTCCTCGGATCAGATGCGTCGCGAGTTGACCGGCGACCCATCGGACCAGAGCCAGAACTATCTGGTCTTCCAGCGCTGCATGGACCGGGTGCGCGAGGAGTTACACCGGGGGCGGGAGGTCACCTTCGACGCTACGAACTACCGGGAGAAGCTCCGGCAGATGCCCCTCCAGGCGGGGCGGTGGTCGGGGGCGGAGATCGTCAGCTACTTCTTCGACGTTCCGCTGGAAGAGTCCCTGCGCCGCAACCGGCAGAGGAAGCGCTCCGTGCCCGAGCGGATCATAAGGCGCCACTATCGGCTGCTGGAGCTGCCCGGCCTCTACGAAGCCGACCGGCACCTGCGCGTGGACACCGAGGGCGCGACGCACGCCTACTGGCCCTGCGCCGAAGCGGAAGGTGACTGACCTCTGGCGTTCTACTTCAGCAGGAACCAGTGGGTGCCGCGTTCGGCGGGGAGTTCGATGGTGTAAGCCCCGCCGCGGCGTTCCGTGTCTATGGCTTCCAGTTCCGTCCCGTCGCCCCGCAGGGGGATGAGCTCCAGGCCGTCAGGCGCCTCGATGGTGAGAGTGCCCGCCACGGGCTCGGAGAGCAGCGGCATCTTACCGTTCGCCGAGGATACCGCCCGCGCGACCGCCGTCACCAGCAGGCGGTTTGACCGGGCTATGGGTTCGTCGTCGAGGCTGGAGACCGCCACGGCGGCCTTCGGCGTGGTGATGTCGAAGGTCACCTCGCCCAGCTCCAGTTCCTGGCCGCCGATCCATCCCTGAGCCGCCTGCGTGCGGTCGGTATCTATGGTCTGGTATCCCACCATCCAGTTGCGGGCGATCTCGCCCGTGTCGGAGGTCACGGTGTCCTGACCGGCGGGGATGAAATCGCGGTCAACGTCGGTCACGACCTCGACGTCGGACGCCACATCCGGCTTACCGTCCCAGTCCAGCTCGGGGGTGTCGGGCAGCCCGAAGGTCAGCTTGCTCTGCTCGACCAGGGTGCGGATGCTGGCCGCATTGCTCGGGTGGGTGCCCTGCATGTAGAGGTTTTCCCGGCTGAACTGCAGGCAGTAGGTCCTCCTCGCCGGGGAGACGTCGCCCCGGCGGTAGGCCAGGGCGGCGGCGGGCGTTATGCCGGTGATGGCCACGTCCGGGAAGGTGGACCAGGTCCGCGGGCGGTCCGGCTTGCCGAAGGTCCGCTGGGAGTAGTTGTAGATCATCGGCGCGTCCCAGCCCTGCAGCGCCGCGATGGACGCCATGTAGAGCGGCGCCGTGAAGCGGTCCGTCCGCGGGTAGGGCACATTCCACTCGCTGATCGCCATCGGCTTGCCGTATGCCTGGCCCGTGGCGGCGTAATGCATGTAGCTGCTGTCGTAACGGGGATTTACGCTCAGGGCCTCGGCCTTGCCGTAGGAGTGGACGTCCACGATACTGCCGTCGGTCAGCGGTGGCAGCGAGAACATAGGATTGCCGCCCCACATGTGTGTGGTTGCCACCGGCACCTTAACGCCGATCTGCTCCAGGTGCTCCAGCATGCGCACGTTCCAGTTGTGCTCCCGGTTGGCCAGGAACAGCTTGCTGGGTCCGGGCAACCAGGTGCTCCAGGTGGCCTGCCGGTCCAGGCCGTGTTTCTCGGCGAACCGGTCCACCGCCGCCTCGAATATCTTGTTGTGGAACGGGTTGCCCTTGTCGGGCAGCATGCGGTTGCCGAAATGGCCGGTCAGGTCGTTCTCGTTGGTGATCAGCAGCCCCATGATGGCCGGATCGTCCCGGTAGGCGAGGCCGGTGTAGCTGTTGACGTGGGACAGGTACTTCTCGTTGAACTCCTGCATTAACTCTTCGATGCGCTCGTTGTAGTAGCAGAAGCCTTTCCCCTCGGCCTTGCCGTCCCCGTCGTCCATGTCGCTTTCGAAGCCCGGAATATCATCGCCCGTCTTGAATTCCCGGCCCACGTGGAGGTCCAGCCAGACGTAGATGCCCTCGTCCTTCAGGCACTTGATCCAGTAGTCCAGCCGGTCCATCACCTCGGGGTCCAGGTGCTGCGAGTCATCGCGGTCCTGGTCAATGACGGTGTTGCCGACCCACCTGGTGGAATCGTGGTGGTGGAACCGCATCATGTTGTAGCCCAGTTGGGCCATGCGGCGGGCCTGCACCTTGATGTTCTCCTTCTCGGCGAAGATGGCGTAGGCCGCTATGTTGCCGGACCAGAAGCGGACGGGGGTGCCGTCCTCGAATACCAGTTCGTCGCCCCGGGCCTGCACGAAGCCGTGCTTGCCGGCCGGCTTGTGGTTCAGGAAGCTCAGGTCCACGGGGGCCGCATCGTGCGGCAGGGCGGCCGAATACCAGTTCTCGGAATCCTCGGGGGCGTAGCGCATCGCCGGGGACTTCACCATCTCGCCGCCCTCTGGCACAGTGACGGTCATGGTGTAGCTGCGACTGCCGGCGGGGAAGGACTTGCCCACCAGCATGGTGCGTATCTGGTGTTTGCGGCCCTGCTCGAAGTAGGCCCGGACGGCTGCCGGCCGGAACTCCACGCGTATCTCACGCCCGCCGCCCATGGGCCATCGCCAGCCCTGGTCATCCCCCAGCAGTTCCGGCTCTCCGGCGCTTTCGGGCAGCGCGGGGCTATCCAGGTCCAGGTTCCATTGCAGCCCCCCTCCGATGATGCCGGTCAGCTCCTTGTCGGAGCTAACCTCGTAGGCCATGCGGAACTGGTTCTGCGCCGGCTGCTCGGCCGTGGCATCCAGCTCAATGCCCAGTTCGCCCACCAGCCCCGTAAACTCCTTGCGGGGACCCCTGAGCTGCTTGTACTCCCAACTGGTGCCGGAGTAATCCCAGTTGGCCCCCCAGAAGTTATACTCCGAGTCGGCAAGTTGCGTGCCGTGCCGCAGGATGGACACCGTGGCCCCGGTATCGCCCCTATCGGTGTTGAACCGCATCTCCCACTCCGCGCCCGAAGCCGCGGAGGACAACGTGACGACGACCGAACACAGCAGACCGATCAGCAAACCGCGCATAATCCAACTCTCCCAAGAATCAGTCACCCTTGCCTACCCGTATTCTGCGGGAAAGCGGCCGCCCTGTCAAAACGCAGGCGCTCCACAATGGTCACCACACCCGCCTCACTCCGGTGCCGTGGCGGCGGTTATGGCCAGCAGGGCGGGGGCGCCGTAGCCCTGTGTCTGCTGCGGGTCGGGCACTTGTAGGTCAATGGACTCGATCGCCACGTCCCGGCGCGGGTTGTTCCACTGCATGGTGTAAGCGGCCAGCTTCCAGCCCTCCTTCTCGGGGATAGGCGTGGTCCACGCCAGGGCGGCGTTTTTCAGGTCGCGCGGCTGATCGCTGAACCACGGGCCGATGTCCTCCCGCCAGTTGACCTCGATCTCCTCGGTCTTGCCGTCCGCGTAGCGCACCACGTAAGTCACCACGTGCGGCGGCTCGGGCATGTTCTCTGGCTTACTCTTGCCCGGCGGTTTGGCCTTGAGGTCGGCCAGCTCCTGGTCGTACTGCTCCGCCTTCTTCTCCGGGTTGTAGGTGTGGAGGAAAAAGAGCGCGTCAGCCTTGCGGCCCACCTCGATGCCCTCGATGGACTCGGCCTCGACGTTGCTGCCGAAGCCGGAGAGCATCAGCACGTTGGGGGCCGGCGACGTGGGGAAGGTGTAGATGTTGTAGAGCACGCCGGCGAACTGCTTCTCGCCCAGCGGCAGCACTGAGAAGTCCACGTCGCGCATCCGGCGGTTGCGGAACCACCCGGGTTCGCGTTCGTGGTTCATGTAGGCCGTGTATTTGGTGTCTTCGATGGAGATGGGGTCGTAGCGCAGCCCGGTGCCGACCACCACCTTCCGTCCACCGCCGAAGCGGGCGCCAAGGTTGGCCAGCAACTGTTTGACGATGACGGCCTTCTTGGAGCGGTTGGCGGGGTTTTCCTCCTGCTCCAGGACGTTCACCTGGTTGAGCAGGATGCCGCCGTCTCCCTGCGGATACTTGACCAGGGCGCCGATGTTCAGCAGCGGGTCCACCTTGCGGTAGAACTCTTCGGAGCGCCCCACCTTGAGCCCGATGTTGTTGATGCCCAGGACCGGCCGCTCGTGTGTCTTGAGCAGGTCGGAGAACTCGACGGTTACCTTCGAGGCCCGGCGGGGCTCCAGCTTGAACTTCTGCACCGACGAGTCCGGCCGGAGGTCCAGCCTGACCGGCTCTGGATCATCGTCGAAGTACAGGTTCACACCGACGATCTTGTAGTAGGCCGTGTCGCAGGTGATCGAGAACCCCTCGATGACCTCGGGCCGAGGCAGATCGAACTCAATCTGTGGCTCGTGCTCGTCAATGTGGATGTAGTAGAGATACATCCAGAACTCGTCGGTGGTCAGCCCGTTCACCACGTGGCGCGGGGCGGGCATCTTGGATGCATCGCGCCGGGGCGGAATGCCGTCTATGGTGCAGAATGGCGCCACGTCGTCGTAATCCACCACGTAGCTGTAGCCGTCGGTGGAGCGCCACTCGGTCCCTTTCCAGCGGGCGATGCGCTCGCCGGTGGTCATCACCACGTCGCGCAGGCTGATGCCGGCGGTCAGCGGGTCGCGCGGCATGCGGATGAGCACCTTCTCCCGGGTGTGCGGGCGGATCAGGTGGTCAACGCCCACCAGTTTGTTGAACTGCTCGATGCCCTCAGGCGTGACGCCCCAGAGCATTAGCCAGCCGCCGCCCTCGGTGAAGTCGCGGACGCGGGAGGCCCGGGCGGCCAGCGCCCGGAGGTTTTCCGGCGTGGCCTGCACCACCACGATCCGGGCGCCGCTGTCCATGGCACGAAGCGGGTCGGGATGGCGCTCGTATTCCACCCCGCTGCCATCCAGCATCTTGAAGGCCGGGGTCTCCGGGTCGAAGGTCACCGCGGTGTCCTTGCGCACCGGCTCATATTCCGCCGCGTAGTTGACCAGGTTGTCGAACAGCCTCCGGGCGACCGGATCGCCGTCCAGCTTCCGGCCGACCAGCAACTGGTTGACTACGATCAGGCCGTCGCCGACCTGGCACTCGGCCAGTGCCGAATAGTCGAGCCCGTAGTCGCACTGCACGAGCGACTTTGCGCCCTTCGTGGGCTTGCGGTAGGCATTGTCGTAGTTCATGTGGTCGCCCGACCAGCAGAAGAAATCCTTCTGGCCGAGTTCTTCGAAGACGGGATGCGCGGCGTCCTGCATGAAGGCCACGCGTCCGCCGTGGTCGGTGACCTCGAAGTCGGCCGGCACGGACTGGTAGTGCAGCGGGTGTGCCTGCTCGAGCACCAGGATGCGCGCGCCGCTGAGGGCGAGCCCCTGCCAGCGGGAGTCGCTGCTCAGTTCCTCGGGGACTGAGTCCCGTCCGACCACCAGCAGGTTGCGTCCCTCGGGCACCGCGTCCAGGGAGCCGACGGTCTTGAAGTCAATGCCCTTCTCGCGCAGGCGCCGGGCAGCCGCACCGTGCCTGTCCAGCAGGTATATCACCATGCCACGGGCCAGGTCCGGCTGCGGCGCACGGTCCGTGGGTATCACGTGGATGGTCTTCTCGTCCCGAAAGACCTCCCTGCCGTCGCGTTCGGCGGTCAGAATGAGGCGTCCTTCCTGTCGCGTGCGGACGCGGGGCACCTCGAAGTCTATCTGCCACTCGACCCGTCCGCCGCGTTCCATCTGGAAGGTCCGGGAGCCGCGACCGTACCGGTCGCCGTCCACCCGTAGCTCCCACTTTGCGGTGATGGGGCCGGGTTGGCTGGTCTGGTTTATCAGCTTCAGCGTGCGCACCGCCTCACTGCCTCCGCCGAAGGCCGTGTTCCACTCGCGGCAGAGCAGGGCGACCGGCTGCCAGGACGTGTAATAGTCGCGCGTCGCAACGCCGGTCCAGAAATGCCAGGCGCTGGAGACGCCGGACCAGCGGTATCCCTCGCTCATCATCCGCATCATCAGATCACGTGCCGGGTAAGTGCCCACGTCGCCGGCGAAGACCTGCTCTCCACCCACGATAGCCAGTATCTCCTTCGGCCGGCCGCGCCCGTAGAAAAGCTCACCGTGGAAGGTCGGCTGTCCAGGCATCAGCGGCCACCAGCCGCGCTGCTTTACGTCATACCACTGGTCCGCGCTGTAGGCCGCGTCGGGGTAGTCCGTGGCGTCCCGGCCCACGAACTCGTAGTAGTGCGTGCCGTTGACCGGCAGATGGCCCAGGTCCTTGAGCTTGTTGATCTCCTTGTCGTCTTTCCACTGCGAAGGATGGGCCAGCGCGTTGCCGCCGTCCACCATTACGGGACGGGAGGGGTCGGTCTGCATCACTTCCTCGGCCAACATGCGGATGGCCGGTTCAACCACCTTCGCCTGTCCCAGGAGCTGGGAGTTGACGTAAGTCACTTCGTTCTCCAGCGACCAGATGAGGATGCAGGGATGGTTGCGCGCGCCGCGCACCCACGCCTTCTGCTGGTTGATGATGTTGTCGAACAGCGTGTGGTTGTAGGTGGACTTGCCCTCCTCGGTCAGGCCCTGGCCATAACTGGCCACCTCGCCGTCGAAGGTGCTGGAGTCGCGCACCACGATGCCGTTCTCGTCGAAGTAGTTCATCACCTCGCGGTAGGTCATGCCCGGCCAGTGGTGGCGGCCCCAGAAGCGATACAGGTTGCGGCCGGAGGTCTTCGCGTCCTCGACCAGGGCCTGCGGGGATTCGAACTTCGTGGTGTCCGCCCAGAACTGCCACGGGACGCCGTTGATGGTGAAAAGCTCCCTGTCCCAGCCCCATTCGCGGAAGCCGAAGCGCGTCTCCTTCGTGTCTGCCAGGCGGCCATCCACCAGCAAGCGGGTGCGGACCACGTATAGATTCGGATCGTCCGGCCACCAGAGGTCGGGGTCGCTCCACGGGGCTGAAACCTCGATGGTGCGCATGCCGCCGGCGGGCACGGTGGTCGTGACGGGGCTGATGAACTTCTCGGGCTCGGCGTCCTCCATGCCTTCCCGGCTCCAGGGGACCACTTCGTTGTCCACGGTGACCCGGGCTTCTGCGTCGCCGGGGTTGCGCAGCGTGATCTCCAGGTCGAGCTTCTGGTTCCTTACGGACGGCTTGCAGAAAACGTCGTGGGTGTAGACGGGGCCGGTAGCGATGAGGGTGACCGGTTCCATCAGGCCGCTGCGGCCGCCGTCGCCGTGGCCGTGGGTGGCCACCGCCATGTCCAGGTAGCCGCCAGTCCCGGAATTCTCGAACATCCGGCCCGGCACGCCGTACCACTGGACCAGGCCGTTTCCGGTTTCCTGTGCCTTCTCGCTCCGCTCAGGGTCGAGTGCGTAGTACCGGTCCTTCAGTACGATCGCGATCTCGTTGACCTGTCCCGGTTCGATGGCGTCGCTGACGTCGCAGAGCCAGAGGGCGTCGTGGGCCTTGCTCCAGTCGCAGAACCGCCCGTTCACGAAGACGCTGACGATCATGTTGAACTGCTGGAATTCCAGCACCCAACCCCGGTCCGCCATGTCGGCGGGCACGTCCACGCGCGTGCGGTAGATCACCCGGTGGGCGAAGGCCATTCGGTGCTGCTTCACTTTCTTCTCGCCGGGCGTTTCGATGGCATACCAGTGCAGCGCGTCGAGTTCCGGCAGCTCGTCGGTCCCCTTCAGCCGGTTGCGGATGGGCACGTCGTATTCGTCCCAGCGTGCGATCTGCCACAGGCCGTTCAGGGCCGCCTTCGAGCGCTTTCCGGTCGGCGAGGAGGACAGCTTATAGACCTTCTCGGCGGCCTGGCGGTCAACCTCGTTCATGTGGTCTTCACCGGGCTTATACCTGCCCTGCGGGTCGAACTCGCCCTTTGTCAGGCAGACGCAGTCCAGCATGTGGAGCGTGCGGCGGGGCTTCTTATTGCCGCGGTTTTCGGTCGTGTAATTGACCGGATGGCGGAACTGCAGGGTGTGCCTGCCCGCCTCCAGCTTGACCTCGCCCAGCTTGATCCACCCGATGGGGTTCCACAGGGACAGGTCCATCAGGTCGCGGCTGGGCTCCTGGTTGCTGAGGGTCGTCCACTCCCGGTCGTCTATGCGCCAGTCGAACTCCGAGCGGGCGAACTCGTAGCCGATCCGCGCCCAGACATCGTGCGCGCCGGCTCCGGTGGCCTCGAATTCATAGCCGATGACGATCCCGCCCTTCGGGAACATCTCCTCGGCCTTGTTGCCCGGCAGGTGGATGTTCAACACCCGGCCGCCCGACAGATAGTCGGCGTGGCTCCAGGAGCTCATCTGGAGCCCCAGTTCTTCCTTATCTATGTCGGGAAGGCTCGCGGGTGACTCGCCCTCGATCCACACGTAGTCGGCCCCCGAGGCCACGAGCGAAAAACAGCACACCAGCACAAGGCTCAACCATAATCTGACGTTCATCGGGCAGACCTGTGAAAATGGCAAAAAAGCCTTCTCAGGAGAATCATCATTGTGCGCCGGTGGGCAACTTCCGGCAGAGCAGCTTGCCGCCGCTGCGAAGGTAGAGACGCCCGTCCACGAGGGCGGGGTGGGCCAGGATGCCCCCGCAGACCTCGGCGGCGCTGATCTCCCGACACCCGGACCGATCGAACTCGAAAAGGCGCAGCACGCCCCCCTCATCCAGCACCAGGGCCCGGCCGTCTTCCGCGATGATGTTGGCGAAGCCGCCCAGGCTGCCGATCTCGCTCTCCGAGTGCGTCCAGAGCGTGGAAAGGTCTCCGGTGTCCACGGCGGTCAGGCCATCGCTGGTCACGCCCAGCACCACGTCGCCGATCACGACGGGAGAGGAGTCGCCGATGTCGAAGCTGTCGTTCTCCGCCTCCCACTCGTCCGGCAGCTCGCCGGTTTCGCCGAGGGTCATCTTGTAGAGATAGCCGTCCGCATCCACCAGCAGGGCGCCGTCGGCCACGACGGGGCTGGGCACCACGAAGCCCTGGTTGGGCGGCAGCCACTTGGTCCAGATGATCTCCCCCGTTTCCAGGGAGCGCCCGACGGCGTTGTCCAGGTCGTAGCCGATTACCTGCTCCTTGCCGTCCACGGTTGCGGTGATGAAGCTGGCATAGTTGGCGTCCATGCCGGGGGACTTCCAGATGATCTCGCCGGTGGCCGCGTCCAGCGCCACCACGGAGGCGTCCATCCCGCCGGGGTTGGCGATAACCTTGCCGTCGGCGACCAGCGGTGAGGACGAGTAGCCCCACATCGGCAACATGCCGTCGAAGTCCTCCTCGTAGTCCTTCTCCCAGACCAGTTCGCCGGTCTTGAGTCTGAATGCCTTCAGCTTCCCCAGCGCACTCACGACGTAGACCATTCCCTCGTGGATGGCCGGCGTCGCGCGGGGGCAGGAGCCCCAGGGCATCTGCATGAAGGTGTTTTCCCACTCCTGCTTCCAGACCAGTTTTCCGTCCTCGGCGTTGTAGCACCGCACGATGTCCCGCTTGCCCCGCTCGTGGTCCACGGCGACCACCAGTCCCTCGTCCACCGCCACGCCGCTGTAGGTCTGGCCGACCATGGGGTGCCCCCAGGCGACGGGCATCTCTTCGGGGAGCTTTTGCGGCACCAGGAGCGACAGATTGTTGCGGTGCGGGCCCCGCCACTGGGGCCATTCCTGACCCGGTTCGGCGAAGGGGCCGTTCTCGGCGCCCTCGATGACCACGGAGCATCCGGCGAGAATCAGCAGGGCGGCGAGCATCAGCTGCGTGCAACGGCGTTTCCAGGCTTTCATAGTTCCTCTCGTTCAGCGCAGGCGCCGGGTGGGGGCGGGTCGGCTATCGGTGAAAATCCACCGGTCCGGGTCCCTCGCGGTAGATGTTGCGGAAATACCGCCGGTCGGTGGCGTAGGGATCGAGTTTGTCCTCGGACGGGTCGAAATCCTCGTCCAGCGCGCCGAAGCGCTTCATCTCGCGCACGTAGAAATCCCGGGGCTTGAAGCCGTCCTGGAACCACCGGGGAGGACCGTATTGCTTCTGTACCTTATGCACGAAGTCCAAAAGCAGTCGGTAGGCCGGGTCCTCCTTGCTTTCGAAGACCGGTTCTTCCGCTTCGCACAGGCCTAACCCGCCGGCAGACTTCGCCAACGGTGCCAGCAGCACCATGGACTTCTCCGGCCGCGTCATGTTGAACCGCCGGCCGGCGTTGCGGATCTCCCCCTCCAGGAAGCCGGGTTTCTCCCACCAGGCGCCCTTGTGGCACTGCGCGCAGCGATCCTTGACGACCCTTTTGGTTCCCGAGTCGAGTTTGATCTTCTTGTCGCGGTTGGCGCTGCCGATGGCGGCGTAGCTGCCGGCGAACGGGGTGCCGGAGTCGAGCCACAGCTTGATCAGACGCATCTCGCGGCCGCTCAACTCCACGTCCTTGTGGCCTTCCATCAGTTTCTTCACCAGCAGGCTTTTGCCCGACCCCACCGAGTAGGGCTCCGGCGCGGAGCCGGGGTTGCAGCCGCCCAGGCGGTAGTTGCCGGGCCGGCGGCGCTTGATCTCGGTGTAGCTCTGGCAGTACGCGGGGCCCAGGTCGCCTTCCAGTATCACGTTGCCGGCATATTTCTCGTAGCTGTGGCAGCGCACGCATTTAGCGTCCCAGATGGGCTGGATGTCCCGCAGGTAGTCCATGATCTCCGGCACGCCCTCGACGGGCTGTATCTCGTCCGGGGGTTCCTCGACGCCGGCCACGGTCAGCCCGCCGTAGCCTGTCTCCGGGGTGCGTGTGCGGCGCTCGTGGCAGCCCACGCAGCTCGATTGCTCGCCCGGCATAGCGCTGATGTAGCTGGCCATGAACTTGGCCGACAGGCCCTTACCGTCCTGGGCGACGAAGAAGATAGGTCGCCCGGCGGGCACCTTGAAGTGCGCCGACCCGTCCGGCTCCACCGGCACCGTGCCCAGGATGCGGTGCAGCACGTAGTTGGGGCCGCTGGAGATGGCGTCGGCGTAGGCGCAGACGCTGGCCGGCCGGGGAAGCTCCTCCATGACCAGCAGGGATTTGATCTGCCCCCGCTCGATGCCCTCCATGTCCCGGCCCTCGTAGATGTCCGAGAGCACCATGGTGGCCGTCTTCTGCTCCGGGTCGGTCATTCTGGGCATAACCTGCTCCCGCGGGCGGGCTACGAGCGGACGGGGCTCGTGGAGGTTCCATTTCGGATTCAGATCGCCCGGCAGTTCGTAGATTATCTCGTAATCGCCTTCGCCGTTCATCACGGCCAGCCTGTCCAGCGTGGCGGCCAGGAAGCAGTCTTCGCTCACCGCATAAGGATCGCGCCAGGTCTCCTCCGGCACGTGCCCCTTTTTCTTCGGCGCTTCGCCGGGGTAGCCCCGGTCCAGCCAGCGGACGGCGTCCGTGTCCTCGGGCCCGTAGGCCGGGTCCAGGATGCCGATCCGCCCCCGGTGCTCATTGCGGCCGTGGGCCGGCGAGATGATGGTCACCATTTTGTCCGCGCCGGGGATCGGTTTGGCGTCAATGTAGAGGTTGGAGGTGCCCAGATTGTCGTATAGCAGGGCGGGGCGGGTGCCGTCGGGGTTGATGCTCCACAGGCCGTGGTAGGCGGTCTGGCTGCGGTCCACGTATTCCCACCGCGTGTAGGCCACGCGGCCGTCCTGCATGGGCCAGGGCGTGTTCTCGTTTTCCACGCCGAAGCTGACCGGGTGCAGGTCCGAGCCATCCGCCTCGCAGCGGTACATGATGGCCACCTGCGAATACCAGCAGGGCACCCACCTCATGCAGCGGGAGGAACAAAACATGATCCCGCCGTCGGGCAGCCAGCAGGGCTCGATGTCGTCGTATTTTCCCTCGGTGAGCTGGGTCAGTTCCGAGCCGTCGGCCCGGACGGTGTAGAGGTGGAACTGGTGCGACTCGCCCCTGCGGTAGGAGAACAGGATGGTTCGGCCGTCGTAGCTTACTGTGGGGTCGCGGACGTCGCCCACCGGGTCGTCCAGGATGGTGCGGACCTCCCCGGTGCGCAGGTTCAGGGCGCAGAGCCTGGTGCCCTCGCCTCCGAAGTAGATCCGGTTTTCACCATAGATGTTGTAGCCGAAGTTCGCATACCAGTGCCAGTCCCGCCCGTTGGCGCGCGCGGCGAAGATGACCTCCTCCACGTCGGCCAGGGCCCCGGCCAGCGCCTCCTCCAGCACGCCCTCGGTGGGTCCGTACCAGGCCGCTTCGATGTCCTTCTGCCAGTTCCAGTTATACTCGCGCGTCTCGGCAGTCGTGGGCCTGTCTTTCTTGTGCGCGGCGTCCGCTGAGGTGATAAGCACGAGCGCTGTGAGGGCCGCGAGTGCGGCGCACAGGCTGCGGCGTACAGCATCGGACATCCGTCGTCTCCTTCGTCACTCTCCAACTCGACTTCGGTGTTCGGAAAAGCCATTCCGCCTTTCCTGCTTCAGCCGCAATCATTTTACGTTACCTGCGGCGCTCCTTCAACTGCGGCATGGGTCCCGGCCGCCGGGTGAGCAGCTTTGACGGGGCCGCTGCTCCGGCTATAATGCGGCTCACGACCATCAACAGGAGAGTTCTCATGCCGCGGCTTGCGGGCTTCTACCCGTTCTGGTTCTGGAACGATGATCTGCAGGAGGATGAAATCCGCCGGCAGATCAACTGCATGGCGGAGCAGGGCATCCGGGGGTTCTACATCCACCCCCGACAGGGGCTGCGCACGCCGTACCTGTCCGACCGGTTCTTCCTGATGGTTGGGGTGGCGCTGGAGGCTGCGGAGATGCATGGCATGCAGGTCTGCCTTTACGATGAGTATCCCTATCCCAGCGGGCCGGCGGGGGGAGAGGCGCTGGTGGGGCGGCCGCAGCACCATGCCACCCGGCTGGACCAGACCACCCTCGACGTGCCGGGCGGCCATGTGCGGATCGAGCTGCCGCGCGGGGCCGTGCTCAACTGCACCGCCGTGCCGCTTCGAGACGGTGAGCCGGTCTGGGAGGAGGCCCGCGACCTGACCGACCACGTCGGCATGGTCCTGGTGGAAGAGACCTATTACGAGGCGGGGCTGACACCGTACACCTACCAGCGCTACTTCGCCGCCACGCCGACGCCCACCCTCGAGGCGGACCTGCCGGAGCGGCCGCACCGCATCTTCGCGTCCGTCCAGGTGGAGGTCACGCATTACAAATACTGGGACCACTTCCTGGACACCATGTCTCCGGAAGCGGTCCGCGAGTTCATGCGCCTGACGCACGAGCGCTACCGGGCGCGGTTCTCCGAGCACTTCGGGGGACTTATACCGGCCATCTTCACGGACGAGGCATCGCCCCGGTGGAGCGACCGCGTGCCGGGCGAGTTCGCCCGCCGTAACGGCTACGAGCTGCCGCCCGTCCTCCACGCCCTGCAGGACGAGAGTCACCCCCGCCACGTCGAGGTCGCAGGCGACCTGTGGGATACGCAGTACGCGTTGTTCTGCGAGGCGTGGGAGGAGCAATATGCCGGGTGGTGCGAGGAGAACGAGCTGCTTTACGCTACCGAGAAGGCTGTCTGGCGGATGTCGCAGCACCGCTACGCCGGCATACCCGGCGGGGACCCCGGGCACACCAAGGCCGGCGCGCCGATGGACCTCCTGCAGCCCCATCTGCGTCAGAACGCGGTCGCGGCGGCCTCGGGCGCGTACTTCTACGACAAACCGGTGGCGCTGGCCGAGTGCTACCACAGCCTGGGCTGGAGCGGCACACTGCAGGATGCAAAGACGATTGCTGAAGGCCTGCTGCTCCTGGGCGTCACGCACCTGGTGCCCCACGGCTTCTTCTACACCACGCACTCGCTGGCCAAACACGACGCGGCGCCATCGTTCTTCTTCCAGATGCCGTATTGGCAGCACTTCGGGCGCCTCTCCGAGCGTGTCGAGCAGATCGCCGCGCTCACGGAGGGGGTTCCGGATGCGCGTGTGCTGGTGGTGGACCCAAACCCCGGCCTGCCCACGCAGGAGCAAGCCGAAGACTTCGCGCGCCTGCAGCAGGTCCTGATGGGCCAGCACATCGGATTCCTGCTCGTTGACGTGGATATCCTGGAGGAGGCCGACCGGGCCGACGGGCGGCTGTGCGTCAAGGACATCCGCGCGGACGCCGTGGTGGTGCCGCCCATGCGGCGGACGGAGGGGGCATTGGCCGACTGGCTTGCGGCGTCGGAGGAAGCGGGCGGGGCGGTTATCCGCGTCGAAGACGGATTCGATGAGGGCCACCTGCGCGCCGCGCTCAGCAAGGTGACGGCTCCCACGCTGTCCGTTCGCGAGGACGGTCAAGAAGTGAAGGACATCTGGGTCTCATGCCGGGACACGGAGGAGGGCGTGCGCTGGTTCGTGCTGAACACGGGTGCCGATTCGCACGAACTGACCCTGTGGCCCCGGTCGGGCGGCCTGAGAGAGATACCGCTGGAGGACACCCTCGGCCCCCGGCTGCGCGCCGAGGGGGAGGAGTTCGTGCGGGCCGTGGCCCCGTTCGAATCGTTCGTGGTGGAGGCCACACAGGGGGAGGTGCCGCTGCTCGATCCGCTGGGCCGCCTGGAGGTGACGCTCGGCGGACCGGCGCAGGTCCGGCCCGTGAACGCCAACCTGCTGCGGCTGGCCGAGTGGACGATGTCCCTTCCGGACGGGCAGAGCGCCACGGTGTCCTCGATGCCTGTCTGCGACCAGTTGGAGCGCGGAGATTTCGCCTTCAAGCCCCGCCACCACAAGTTCTTCGGCCACCCGTCCGAGTGGAGTCTGCCCGAGCTGACGCTGACGTACGAATCTTGCTTCGACTGCGACTATGAGGGCGTGGCGGAGCTGGTCATGGAGCCCCGTTCGCTGCGCGGAGAATGGACCGTACGCGTGAACGATGCCGGCTACACTCGGGAGGACTTCGAGCCGACCGACAGCCACGTGCGCGGCAGCCTGGCGGTGGACGTCAGCGACGTCCTGAAGCCGGGGGCCAATTCCGTCCGGATCGAACTGACCACCGAGAGGCCGGACGGCGGATTGGTGAATCCCCTCTACCTGGCCGGGGACTTCGGCGTGGCTCTCGACCCGCCGCGCCTGGTTGATCCCCTCCGGGAGGGTAGCTTCGAGGACTACGAGGGCAACCGGCTGCCGTTCTACGCCGGCGTGGTGGAGTACGAGACGGACTTCGATCTGCCGGACCTGCCGGACGGGGGGGAGGTGGTGCTGGAGTTCACGAGCGAGCAGCCGTTCCACGAGGCATGCGAGGTCAGCATCAACGGGGGACCGTCCCGGCCGCTTCTGTGGGAGCCGCGCCTCCTGCGGGTGGCGTCCGAGCGCCTCGACACCGCCGGAAACCGCCTGGTAATCCGCGTCCACACCACCCTCATCCGCCCGTTCGAGGGCCGCTGGTTCGACTACGAGGCCCTACGGCCACGCGATATCGAAGCGGCGCGCTGACCGCGGCTGCGACGGGTTGCCGATTCCAGTTGACTTTGCACCGGGAGGTGTGCGGCGGGTGCTTGACGTGGTTGCCGGGCAGGTTAACCTGGATGATTGGCAGTAAGCTGGCAACACTGACTGGAAACGGAGACTCCTGATTGATGTCTCGCGAAATGGAGACGGGCGACACGGGTTCTGCGCCGGGCGGAGATGCATTTGAGCGCGGTTCCGGACCGGTGGAGGTCCGCTTGCTGCTGGTGGCTTTCTGTCTCCTTCTCTTGGGGGCACAGACCCTAATGACCTGCTGGTCGAGGGAGCGGTGCGGGAGAAGGGGCTGACGGTCAACGGCAGCACCGTCCGGGACATCTCGTTTCAGCACCAACTCGGCAACGCCCTGACCATAACGGGCGCGGCGGAGGTCCGGAACTGTCGCTTTGAGGCAACGGCGGGCTCCGGCATATTCGCCCCCTGGAGTGTGGCCGGCGCGCGGGTGATCGGCAACGTCTTCGCCGATAACCTGAACAACGCCATCACCTGGAACGAGAACCCGGAAAACGGCTCTGCTTCGGTGATTGCCGACAACGTGATCCGCAACACGGGAATGGTGCCTGCCTACGAAGCGTCCACCGGCTGGTACGCCGTGGGTATATGCGCATACAACGCACGCGACCTGCGGATACGCGGCAACACGATTGACGGCACCGGCTACTCCGGTATGTTCATCGGAAGTCCCGGCAATCACGTGGCATATAACACCGTACGACGTGCAATGTGGACCCTCAATGACGGGGCGGGCATCTACACCAACTGTGACCGCAACTTCATCCATCACATCATCACGGATGTGCGCGGCAACCTGGAATCCTCCCATCGGATACCGGTGCCGCACGCAAAAGAGCGCACCCGGGAGAATTCCTGGTCTTGGGCGAATCTCGGGCACGGAATCTGGCTGGAGTTCCTGGGCGACTTCCGGGGCAGCGTGGTCGAACGGAACACCTGCGCGCGGAACGGCGCATACGGGCTGTTTCTGCCCAACAACTTCGAGACCATCGTGCGGGATAACGTGCTGTACGGCAACCGGAGGGGGCAATTGCTGCTCAGTGGCCGATCCAGCTATGAGCGCACCGGCCGCGGTCACAACCTGCCGCAGAATCATCGCATCACGGGCAACCTGCTGTGTGCCACGGGCGAGGAGCAGGCCACGCTGACTTTCCGGCCGCAGTGTGATTACGGGCGGATGCTCGGCAACCGGTTCATCCACCCGTACCGGCCCGCGCCCCTGAACATCCACGGCACGGGATCGGCGAAGTGGACCCAGAACGCATTCTCCATCGCCGACTGGCAGCAGAACTTCGCGTGGGCGGACCCCGCTCCCACCTTCATCGGCCCCGCCGACGTCGCGGAAGAGGCGGAGGAGCCCGTCCGCCTGCTGACCAACGATTCGGCCACCGTGCAGAATATGCACGTGGAGGGCCTCTGGCTGGACCCGGAGATGAACCTTGTGGGCGACTTCGTAAGCCTGGCGCCGCACACCTCGACCGTGCTGATCCGCCTCCTGCCCGACCGGCTCGTACCGGCCGAATGCCAGGCCCCCGCCGCGGGCCGCCTGAACTGGTGCCACGTTATCTTGGAGCCGGGCCGGGAATGGTCGGTGCAAAGCACCGCCGACTGGCTTGTCGTAGAGGGGAAAGGGCAGGGCGCCGGTCCCGGAACCGTGCGCTACAAAGTGAAGCCCAACCAGGGCGGGGAACCCCGTCGGGCAAAGATCACCGCCGCCGGCCATTCCCACGCGGTCAACCAGGTAGCCAGGGGCGGGACGGAGCAATGACAACGGTGTCACGCGGAGACACAGCAGTCGGGGGATGACGCGGGCACGGCGAGCGGCGAGACGCAGAGAACGGATCGGGAGGGTCAACGACAACGGCGAACGAGTTTTCAGCGACAGACAGCGGCGGATTGCCGCGGATACGGAAACGAGCGAAAGCCAGATGTGGCGCAGGCGCCCCCGCCTGCGGTCGTTGCGTTTATCCCCCACCCATGGGCACGACGAGCATGACCTGATCCCCGTCCTGAAGCCGCACACTGGCCCAGGTGCCGTTGACAGGGCGACTGTTGACAAATGCCTGCAGGGAGTCGGCATCCGGGATGGCCCCGTTGGCCTTCCGGGCGATCCGGTCCGCTACCCCGGCCAGCGTTTCTTCCTCCAGGCGCAGTTCGTTCCCGCTTACTCCCAACCTGGACACTCCGAGTACGGACACTTTCACGAGCATGACATCTCCTCCAGCATTCTCCTGTGCCGCGGGCAGAGGCCGGCCTCCGGGCCCGTCTGCGCCCGGATCAGCTCTTCCTGCCAGTGGGCGTTGTAGAGCCGGCAGTCGGCGCTTTCACAGAAAGGATCGCCGACCGCCTGGTAGAAGACCGCCTGCAGCAGGTAGCCCTTGAGCGCCTCGCGGATGCGCGGGTCCCCCCGCTGTAGATAGGGCGCCTCCGTCTCTTCCGTGCCCTGGCTCTCGGGGAGCCCCAGTCCCCGCTGAAGATAGTGCTCGCGCGGCCGCGCGGGGCCCTCGACCAGTCCCGGGATGGAGATAAGGGTGGGGAACCCGAACACCGCGACCCGTGCGTGGTAGCGGCCGTTGGCCCCGTCCCAGGTGCCGATCAACTGGTTCGTCAGCGCCGCGTGGCACACGGACCGGTCCACCTCGTCCGGATCGAGCAGCCGGGCCAGCGCGGCGGCCAGAAGCTGTCCGTCGTAGAGTATCCCGGCGGGCTTTTCGGGGCCGGCCATCAGGAACTTCAACTCGTAGGCGACCTCGCCCGGCAGGGGCTCTCTTGATGTCACGCGCTCCTCGGGCCGGCGGACCCGGGCCCGCGCGATCTGTGCGGCCAGGGAGTGCCTCTCGACGGCCGCGCCCCGGCCCTCCAGGAAATGCCACAGAAAATCGCGCCGCACCTCCACCCGCGCCGACGGGAGCCGCTCCCTCAAGAAAGCGGCCAGGTCCTCCGCGTCCGCTTCCTCGGGCTCGGCTCCGTCGTAGATCCAGACCGTCGCCGGATGGGTGCGCGTGTCCTTCACCGGCATCAATCCTCCTCCAGAACATCGAGCGCCGCTTCGGCGGCCTTCTGTCCGGACAGCAGCATGGCCCCGAAGGTGGGCCCCATGCGGGGCAGGCCGTAGACGGTGGAGACCGCCATGCCCGTCACTATGCAGCCGGGATGGACCTCGCCGGTGTGCTCGACGACCAGGTCCTCGGAGCGTTCGACCCACATGGCGCCGTAGCCGACGGTCTCGATCCGGCCGCGCTCCTCCAGCTTGCGCGCCACGCAGGCATCGTGCCCCGTGGCGTCTATTACCACGCGCGCCTCGATGGCGATGGGGTCCACGCACGTGATCTGCCGGGGCAGGGCTTGCACGGGCGTCCAGTTGATGACGGCGCCGCCCACGCGGTCGTTCTCGCGCAGAACGATGTCCTCGAAAACCGTCATGTTGGCCACGTTGACACCGGCGTCACAGGCGGCCGCAATCAGCCGGGAGCACGCATGCGGCCCGTCGGCCACGTAGAGGCCTTCCGACGCACTTTCATAGGGCACACCGAGTTCATCCAGCACCTGCTGCGCGGGCTCGCGGACGGTGACCTTGTTCATCAGGTAGCCGCCCAACCAGAAGCCGCCGCCCAGGTAGTTGTTGCGCTCCACGATGAGCGTCTTGACGCCCTGCCGGCTCAGTTCCCGCCCGGCGGTCAGGCCGGACGGTCCGGCACCGATGATCACGCAGTCGCTTTCCACATACTCCTCAAGTTGCCGGGAGAAGGCCCCGACAATGGCGCGCGTGACGTCTTTTTCGCCCACAAGGCTGAACGTCTTTTTCTCGTCGCTCACTTTTTCCTCCAAAGGGAACTCATGTTATTTCAGGAAACGTTCTCTCTCAGGCCGCGGCTTTGCCGAACGCCTCAGCCAGGTCCTCGATCAAATCGTCCGGGTCCTCGATACCCACGGAGAGCCGCACCAGGCTGTCGTCTATCCCCAGGCTCTCCCGGTGCCCGGTGGGGTAGGGCAGGTGCGTCATGCGCGCGGGCAGGGTGATGATGCTTTCCACCGCCCCCAGGCTGACGGCCAGCGTCCAGATCGAGACGCTCTCGACCAGGGTCCGCGCACAGATGTCCTCCTCGACGGCGAAGGAGAGTACGGCGCCCGGCCCGTCGGCCTGCCGCTCGTGGACTTCGTCGCCCGCCAGGGCGCCGATTCCGGGATAGAGCACCTGGCGGACGTCGGGCCTTTCCGCGAGCCATTCGGCGATTCTCCGGGCGCTGTCCTGGCTCCTGGCGAGCCGCACGCCCAGCGTCTTCATGCCCCGCATCAGCAGCCAGCTATCAAACGGCGGCAGCACGGCGCCCACCGCGTTCTGGATGGTCTTGATGCGCCGGGACAGGCTGTCGGAGGCGGTTGCCACAAGACCGGCGATCAGGTCGCTGTGCCCGCCCAGGAATTTGGTTCCGCTGTGTATGGATATGTCCGCCCCACACTCGAGGGGACGCTGGAGCCACGGCGACATGAACGTGTTGTCCACCATGACCAGGGCGTCCCGCTCATGGGCCAGCTCCGCCATCGCGGCGATGTCGGTGATACGCATCCGGGGGTTGGAGGGCGTCTCGACGAACACGGCGCGGGTATCCTCGCGGAATCCCTCCGCCACCGCGTCCGGGTCCCCGGTGTCCACGAAAGTCGAGGCAATGTTCAGGTCCGCAAACACCCGTGTGAGCACCCGGTAAGTGCCGCCGTAGAGCCCCTCCGTGGCGATGACGTGATCGCCGGCGTCCAGCAGCATGAGGCAGGCGCTGATGGCGGCCATCCCGGAGGCGAATGCGTATCCGTGTTGCCCGCCCGCCAGGTCCGCGACGTAGGCCTCCAGCACCTGGCGCGTGGGGTTCTCGGAGCGCGAGTAGTCGTAGCCCCGGTTCTTGTCCACGCCGTCCTGCCTGAAGGTGGACACCTGGTAGATGGGCGGGCTGACGGCGCCCGTGTGCGGGCAGACGCAGCCGGGATGGTGGACCAGTCTCGTGGCGGGTCGCATGGTGGTTCTTCCGTCCTTGTTAACCCCTTTCACTCTTCGAACAGCCACGTGCTCAGATAGCGCTCGCCTGTGTCGGGCAGGATGATCACGATCAGCTTGCCGGCGCTCTCGGGCCGGCCGGCGATCTCAACGGCCGCCTGCGTTGCCGCGCCGCACGATATGCCGGCCAGAATGCCCTCCTCACAAGCCAGGCGTCTGGCTATCTCACCCGCGTCCGAGTCGTGGACCTGCACCACCTCGTCTATCAGGTCCTCGCGGAGCACGTCCGGCACGAAGCCCGCGCCGAGGCCCTGTATCTTGTGCGGGCCGGGTTCGCCGCCGCTCAGGATGGGCGATCCCACGGGCTCCACGGCCACGATCCGGCATTCGGGCTTGCGTTCCTTCAGCACCTGGGCCACGCCGGTGATAGTGCCGCCCGTGCCGACGCCCGCTACCAGGACGTCCACCCGTCCGTCCGTGTCCTCCCATATCTCCTCCGCCGTGGTCTGGCGGTGGACGGCCGGGTTGGCGGGATTCTTAAACTGTTGAGGCATAAAGGCTTCCGGAGTCTCCTCAACCAGCTCTTCAGCTTTCTGCACGGCGCCCGGCATTCCGTCTCCCCCGGGCGTGAGTATCAGCTCCGCGCCCAGCACGCGCAGCAAGTGGCGCCGCTCCACGCTCATGGTGTCCGGCATGGTCAGGATCAGCCGGTAGCCGCGCGCGGCGCAGACGAACGCCAGGGCGATGCCCGTGTTGCCGCTGGTGGGCTCGATGATCACGGTGTCCTCACCGATCTCGCCCTGCTCCTCGGCGCTGCGGATCATGCTGACCCCGATGCGGTCCTTGACGCTGGAGAGGGGGTTGAACGATTCCAGTTTGCCCACCAGTTCCGCCTCGGTGTCGGCGCCTATGCGTTGCAGGCGGACCAGCGGCGTGCCTCCGACCGTCTGCGTGATGTCGTCGTGTATGTTGGCCATTGTCTTTCCCTTTCTGTCAGACCTCAGATGTGGTACATGCCGGAGGCGGCTCTCCTGCGGCGCCTGGTCTCGCGGGCCAGGTCGGCCAGCGTTTTGCTCTGCAGAACGCGTTCGATCGCTTCCTTGATCCGCCCCCAGGTCTCGCGCGAGGGACAGACATCGTGCATGGGGCACGAGCCGTCCGAATCCAGGCAGTCCACGGGGGCGGCGGACCCCTCCAGGAGACGGTACACTTCGACGAGCCTGATATCCTCGGGGGGGCGCCCCAGGACATAACCCCCGTTCGGCCCGCGGACGGACTCCACGATCCCCGCCTGCCGGAGGGGGATCATGATCTGCTCCAGGTATTTGGGGGATATATCCTGGCGCTGCGCTATGCGGCGGACCGACAGCGGACAGCCGGGGGGCGCGAGGGCCAGTTCCACCAGGGCGCGCGTGCCGTATCTCGTCCGGGTACTGAGCTTCACAGTGCCGCCACCTCATAAACCATAGTTCCCTGATAGTATTTTAGTCCGGCGGGCCCCGTTGGTCAAGCGCGATTCGCACGGAGCGGGTGGAGCGTTCCGGGGTAAGGGACTTGTAGCGGGGCGGAGAGGCGGGGTGGAGGTGTACGGCCGGCTATTTCATATCGGTCCACGGGGGAAGTCGCCCGGAATCCGGAGACCCTCCCTTGACAGTGCGCAACGGCGGCCGTATAATTCATAGCACAACTATCGGGATAGGCTAACCGGCAATCGGGTCCGAGGCCCGGAGAGGTCGCAAGCGGTGGCGCCCGTAGGGGAAGGCGAAGAACGGGTAACTCCGAGCGATGGCTATGAATTGCCGCCCCGTCGTTGCGATACCGACCGTTTGTTCGCAGAGACAGGAGAAAGGATCATGTCCCTGGCCGCAACCGACCAGGAAGTGGAGAAGCTCGTGGAGGGGCTCAATTTCGCCGAGAAGGTCGAGCGGGCCCTCTCGTTGATTGAAGACGCCCACCGCCTGTACGGCGACAGACTTGTGGTGGCCAACAGCCTGGGCAAGGACTCGTGCGTCGTCTGGGACCTCGCGAAGAAGGTGAGCCCGGATATCCCCGGATTCATCGTCACCACGCGGTTCCAGCCCGACGTCACCAGGCAATTCATGCGCAAGATGGTGGCGCGCTACCCGGAGCTGCGCATCTACAAGAACGATGAGCGCCTGCCGGAGGACCTCCACCAGACGGACCCCGACAGGTGCTGCGACATCCTGAAGGTCCAGCCGACCCGCAGGGCCATCGAGGAGATGGACGTGCAATGCTGGGTGACGGGCCTTCGCTGCACGGAGGGTCGCACGCGCACCGACTTCGACGAGATCGAGGAGCGGGACGAGGGGCTCATCAAGCTCAACCCCATACTCATCTGGAAGGAGCGGGAGGTCTGGCAATACCTGGCCCTTCACCAGGTGCCGGTGAACCCCCTTTACGCCAGGGGATACCGCTCGCTGGGCTGCGAGCCCTGCAGCCAGGTCGTCGCAGGCGGCGACGAGCGGGCCGGACGCTGGATCGGCACCAGCAAGTGTGGCGGGGAGTGCGGCATCCACACCCGGCCCATCAAGGGCGATTACCAGATATAGAGACCCCTCAGCGGAGAAGCAACCGTGACAGAGTCAGAGCACATTTTCCCCGTGGGCGAAGTGCCCGACGCACCGGGCGCGGCCCGCCTGGCCGGGCTCTACCCCCAGCGCCAGGAGGGCCTGTTCATGCAGCGCATCAAGGTGCCCGGAGGCAGCATCACCACGGACCAGTGGCGCTCCGTCGCCGATCTGGCGGAGCGCTACACTCCGGACTACCCGCTGCACGTTACAACCCGGCAGGACATCCAGCTTCACGGCGTCACGCCCGGGGACGTGCCTGCCCTGCAGCGGGGTATCGCCGAGGCGGGCCTCACCGCCATGGCGGCGTGCGGGGACAGCCTGCGGAACATCACGGTCTGCCCCGACAGCGGGCTGAAGAAGGGGAGTCTGGACACCGAGCCCATTGTTTACGCCATCCGCTCCGCCGCCGGGTCCCTCCCGTGGATCAGGGACCTGCCGCGCAAGTTCAAGATCAGCATCACCGGCTGCGAGGACCTCTGCACCGCGCCGTGGACCAGTTGCCTGGCCTTTGTCGCAACGAACGGAGGGTTCTCCGTGCTCGGGGCCGGCTCCCTGGGACCGCGTCCGGCCACCGGCATCCGGCTCTACGAGGATGTGGCCCCGGCGGACATCGTGTCCCTGACGATCGCGGCGCTCAAGATGTTCCATGCCGAGGGAGACCGGGAAAACCGCTCGCGGGCCCGCTTCCGCCACGTGCGGGAGCGCATGGGCGACGGACCGTTCCGCAAACGGCTGGAGTCTCTCTTCCGAAAGGAACACCGGGAGGGTGGCTGGCCCGTGCCGCCTTTCGGGCGCGTGGGCGATGGCATGGCGGTAACCACAAGGCTGCATCTACCGCTGGGCGATGTCTGGCCGCAGGACGCCCGCGAGGTCGCCGACGCCGTGGATGCTGCCGAGGGCGTCATGCGCATCGGACTGGTGCATGATCTAAACCTGTACACCGATCGTGAGCCGGGCCTCGGGGTGGGCCTGCACCGCTTGCGGGACGCAACGCGCGTCATCGCCTGCCCGGGCAACACGTGGTGCAGCAACGGGCTGGCCGATTCGCGGGCGGCTGAGAGCGCCATTCGCGAGGCGCTGCCGAAGCGGACGGACCTGCAGGTGCGCATCAGCGGCTGTCCCAACGGCTGCACCCATCCCGGCGTTGCCGACATCGGTCTGGTGGGACGCATCAAGAGCGTCGGCGGCAGGCGCACCCCGTGCTTCCAGCTCCTGGCCGGCGGCGACAACGGGCGGGGACCGCGCCTGGCCCGACGGCTCCACCGCGCCGTCCCCGCTGCAGACGCCGCGCGGGCCGTCTCCCGGCTGGTTTCCGACTACGATCGGAACGCACGTGGGGCGGGCTTCGGCGACTTCCTGGAGCGCGAGGAAGAGCGTCTCGCCGACGAACTGAGCCGCCTCTTCCCTGAGCAATGAACGGAGCGTTCCGTGGACCTGCGCCGACCGAATTCCACTGATTGTGTGCATGCCGGCGCGCCCCGGCGACAGCCGCACTGGTCCCTCACGCCGCCGGTGGTGCACTCGGCGCCCTTCACTTTCGAGAGCACCGGGCAGCTTATAGATCTGGTGGAGGGCCGCTCGGAGCGCCGGCAGCCGGAATACAGCCGCATGGGCAATCCCACGGTGAGGGCGGCCGAGGCGAGGCTTGCCGCGCTGGAAGGCGCCGAGTCAGCTCAGCTCTTCGCCAGCGGCATGGCCGCCCTCACCACGCTGTTCGTCCACCACCTGTCCGCGGGCGACCACCTGATCCTCACCCGCGACTGCTACAAGAGGACGCGCGACTTTGCGACCCGCGTCCTGCCGAAGTTCGATATCCGCACCGATGTGGTGGAGCCGTGCCTGGGGGCGGTCCGCGACGCGCTGACGCCGCGGACGCGTCTGGTCTTTACCGAGGCGCCTACCAACCCGGGTCTGCGCGTTGTGGACCTGGAAGGTCTTGCGGAGCTGGGCTGCGGGCGCGACTGCCTGACCGTAGTGGACGCCACGTTCGCCACCCCCGTCAACCTGCGTCCGCTGGACCTGGGCGTTGACCTGGTGGTGCACTCGGCCACCAAATACCTGGGCGGCCACAACGACCTGCTGGCGGGTGTCGTGGCCGGCGCGGCCAGGTACGTAGAGCCCCTCTCCGAGTTCCACAAGACGCAGGGCGCCGTCTGCGACCCGAACACGGCGTTCTTGCTCGACAGGGGCCTCAAGACGCTTGCCCTGCGGATGGAGCGTCACAACGCCAACGGCCTGGCGGTGGCCCGCTTTCTGGAGGACCATCCCGCCGTGGAGAGCGTGCTGTATCCCGGTCTGGAGTCCCACCCCGACCATGAGGTGGCGCGCCGTCTGATGGCCGGGTTCGGGGGCGTCGTCACCTTCTCGGTCAAGGGCGGACTGCGCGAAACCCGACATTTCCTGGACGGCCTGTCCATGTGCCGCATCGCTCCCAGCCTGGGCGGCACGGAGACCCTCGTCGAACCCCTGACCATCATGGGCTATTGGGATGCGGCGCTGGAGGAGCGCCACGCCCTGGCGATACGGGATAACATGGTCCGGCTCTCCGCGGGCATTGAAGAAGCGGAAGATATCTGGAGCGACCTGGAACAAGCTCTTGACGGCATATCGCCGCCCGGTAAATGATGGGCCGCAGGCGGCGGGCCACCCGTAGGGCAGGCGTGTCGGGTGGGAAGACGCGGTGGTCTACAGGGAAAGGGTGGGGGCGCTGGGGCCTGTGGACTAAAAGGTCTCGGCCGCCCGGGCGAACTGCATATCATATCCGCACTGGCGTGTGGTCATGCTGGGGGAGTTGGAAGCGAAGAGCACAAGAACGCAAGAACGCAAGAACGCGAGAACGAGTTTGACAAACCAACCATGCCGGGTACACTCGTGGGATAGCAGTGGGTTTTGAAGTCCGCTACTCCATTTGGGGTGTCTGCTCTCGGCACGACCGGGAAGGCGACCCGACGGAAGTCGTCAATATCGCGAACGGTCCGGACAGTCAGGATCATCTGTCCGACCTGCGACGCCGGCGGCCGCTGTACGCTCGATACCCTCGGCAGCACGGAACGTAGGCTGAGGTCCGCCGTGCCATCTTGCCGAGCACGCCGCCGAAGAACATGGGATCTGTGATGCAGGTTTTAGGGACCTGCTGACAACACTTTTCGTGATACACCAGTTTCTGGAGACCCGATGACAGATAGGCAGCTCCACCCCGTTGTCCGGCAGGCGAAGGTATTCACCGATACCTATAAGAAACACCTCGGCGAACACCCCGCTGTCCGCGAGGCCGCCTGCCTGAAGACCCAGTATCCGGCGCTGGTCGGGCCGATCAAGCCGGACGACCTCTTTGCCGGTTCTCAGGCCGAGGGCAGGATCACCTACCTCGGCGTGCTCTGGTGGGCCAGGATGCCCGGACGCCCCGGGCCCGGCAAACAGGGCGGCTACTGTTTCGATTTTGCCGCGCTTGAACGCTACGGGGACAATCCCGCTGACCGCGCCGTGCTTGAGGAGCTCACCGAGTTCTGGCTGAAGGAGAACACCTGCGCCAAAATCTTCGGTAAATACTCCGAGGATGACGAGACGTTCACGGGTCTGACCAACCCGATCATCGGCGGGGGCTGTGGCATGTGCCTTGTGCCCGACCTGGACCGACTGGTCAGAAGGGGCATCCCCGGACTTTACCAGGATGTTGACGGGCGAATCGCCCGAAGCGGCAAGAGCACGGACCTGGATTTTCTCAAGGGGCTCCGTACCGTCCTGGACATCCTGTGCGATGTGTTCCGGCACTATGCGGCCGAAGCGCGCCAGAAGGCGGACCTCGCAGCCGAGGACGACAAGGCCAGGCTCCTCACTATCGCCCGGACCCTCGAGGCCAACCTCGACCATCCCCCCCGGACCTTGCGCGAAGCCATGCAGTTGGTCTGGCTGGTCAGCCTCATCACCTGTGGCAAGCACATTGATGCCTTCCGGCCCGATGTGGCGCTCGGAGACCTGTACGTGCGGGATGTTGAGGCCGGAGTGCTGACCGAGGATGAGGCCTTCGAACTGGTTCTCGCACTCTGGCATAAGTTCAGCAACGAAGTTAATCCTGCAGTCGGCCGTATCCTGGTCGGTGGCCGGGGCCGGCGCAACGAGACCAACGCCGACCGCTTCGCCCTCGCTGCGATCAAGGCCAGCGCTGTTCACCGGGAACTCATCCCCCAGCTTACCCTTCGCTTCTACGAGGGGCAGGACCCTGCGCTCCTGGAGGCCGCGTACGATGCGCTCGCGACCGGCTGTGTTTACCCCTTGCTCTACAACGACGACGCCATTCTGCCCGGCGTCGAAGAGGCGCTCCGTGTTTCGCCGGAGGATTCGCTGAACTACCATCCCCTCGGCTGCGGCGAATACATGATCGCCGGAAGAAGCCCGAGCGAGCTTAACTTCGTCATGAGCATCGGCAAAGCGCTGGAGGCCGCCCTGCGCAACGGCGTGGACAAGAATGGCAACCGGTTCTCCATCCAGACCGGCGACGCCCGCGACTTCCGTTCCTTCGACGAGTTGTTGGACGCCTTCTACCGGCAGATCAGCTGGGCAGTCCGCATCCCCGCGCGCATTCACGCCCTGAACAACTCGGTCCTCCGCGAGGAATGCTCCCTGCTGCTGGGAAGCCTCCTGACGCACGACTGCCTTGAAAGCGGCAGGGCCATGATGGACGGGGGCGTCCGCTACAATGGCGCCTGCATTATGGGGCACGGGTTCACCAACGCCGCGGACAGCCTGATCGCCATCAAGCAACTCGTCTTCGAGCAGCAGGCCTGCACGATGGGGGAGCTCATCCAGGCCCTCGACGACGACTTCGAAGGCCACGAGCTGTTGCGCAGCCGGCTGAAGGCGTGTCCGAAGTTCGGGAACGACATTGACGAAGTGGACGACCTGTACGGGCAGTTGTGGGACTACGCCAACCGGGCCGTGGCGGAGGCCGGCGAGGAGGCCGGGCTCGACTTCCTCACCCTCTCCAGCGTGAACCCCGGCGGCTACTTCACGGGAGAGCATTGCGGCGCCACGCCCGACGGTCGCCGCGCTGGCGAGCCGCTTGCCATTGGCCATGCCCCAAGTGTCGGCAACGATACCGAGGGTATCACCGCTCTGCTCAGCTCAGTGGCCAAGCTTGACCCCGCAAATGGTGGCGCGGTGACCAACCTGAAGATCAACCCAGACTTTTTCGCCCGCTCCCGGGACAAGCTGGAAGCGGCCATGGCAACCTTCTTCGAGCAGGGCGGGTTGCAGGCCATGATCTCGTCCGTCAGCCAGGAAGATCTCGAAGCGGCCATGGAGGAACCGGACCGGTATCCCCATCTGCTCGTGCGTCTCGGCGGCTTCACGTGCCGCTTCGTCGACCTGGACCGGAGGCGGCAATTGGATATCGTCAGACGCACCGAGTACTGAGACGGGAAATACTGATCTGGAGGCGGCACAGCCTCCGGGGCAGCCCACCCGCACGGCAGGCGTGCCGGGCGGGAAGATGCGGCGGTCTACAGGGGAATGGTGAGGGCGTTGGGGATCGAACCCAAGACCTACGGATTAAAAGTCCGTTGCTCTACCTAACTGAGCTACGCCCTCACGGGTGGGATGTTCGGCTGATGCGGGCCGTCCAGGCGTCTTCCACAGTATACCATGGCCCTGCGGCTGTCAAATGGCCGAGAGTCTTCGGCTCCTGCCCCGGGCGGATCTCTGCATTCTTCTCCACAGTGTTGACAGCGGCCGCCCGGCGGACTACCGTTGTATCGGCATGTCACTGGTTCTACGCCGGCCCACGGGGTCGCTCGACATCCGAAGCAGGGGGGAAGCAATGGAACCACGCATAAGCATCATCACATTGGGCGTGGCGGACATGGCGCGGGCCGTGCGGTTCTATCGCGACGGCCTGGGGTTCGCAACTTCCGCCACGGAAAACGCACCTATCGCTTTTTTCAAGACGTCCGGGACCAGCCTGGCCCTGTATCCCTGGGACGAATTGGCGCAGGACGTCTCCCCCGATCTCCCGACGGCACGGCTGGCGTTCTCGGGTGTAACTCTTGCGCATAACACGCGTACCAAAGAGGAAGTGGACCGCGTTCTGGCGTTGGCCGAGAGCGCCGGAGGGCGGATAGTGAGGGCAGCGCAGGATACCTCCTGGGGCGGTTACGGCGGGTATTTCGCCGATCCGGACGGCCACCTGTGGGAGGTTGCGTGGTCGGCAGGCTGGGAATTCAATGAGGACGGAAGTCTCGTGATTGATTAGCGATTCAGGCGCGGTTCTTGCGACTTGCCGATAGGTAGTAGCGGTCCGATTGGTCCAGCAGGCGCTGGACCTGGAATCCGTGGTCGCGGAAGAGGCGGCGCATCTGCTGCTCATCGGGCAGGCGGTCGGCGCCTACCGCGCCTCCGGCTTCCGTGTGAATCTCGTTGACCTCGTGCCGGCCGGGATGGTGGGCTACGACGAGGCGGGCGCCGGGCTTGAGCGCGTGGTGGAGGCGGTCGAGCAGGGCGGCGGGGTCGTCGAAGTGGGGGAAGACGTCGAAGCAGAGGACCGCATCCAGTGAGTTCTTTTCCAGTTCGGTCTCTTCTGCCGATACTGCGTGAAATTCGACATGGGAGCCGGGCACGTTGCGACGGGCTGCCTCCAACATGCGTTCGCTTATGTCGCAGGCGATGACCCGGCCGGACGGCCCCACGGCGCGGGCCAGCAGGCGCGTCATGCGGCCGGCGCCGCAGCCGGGTTCCAGCACGGTCATGCCGGGTTCGATACCGGCCATCTCGACGATCCACCGGGCGACCTTCAGGCCCTCCTCATGGAAGGTTCCGTGGGCCCAGTCCGGCGCGGCCTCGTCGAAAAACTCCCTTTTGCGTTCGTTGGGCGTCACAGGTTTCAGGACTCCTTTTTCGTGAGCAGGGCGGCGACGGCGAATATTGCGCTCGACACGATGACGATGCTGGCTCCGGTGGGGGTGTTGAGGACGTAGGATATAGCGAGACCGCCAAGGGCTGCCGCGGCGCCCAGGAGCGCGCTCAGCAGGACGGAACTCCGGTAGCGGCGGGTCAGCCGGCAGGCGGCCGCCGGGGGCGCCACCAGCAGGCTGAACAGCATCAGCCCGCCCACCGCCTCCAGGTTGACCGTGACCACAAGCCCGGAGACGACCAGCAGCAGGTAGTAGACCAGCCCCTCCCGGATGCCGCTGCTGGCGGCGATGGCGCGGCTGAACAGCACGGCCTTGAGTTCCTTGCCGAAACTCACCGCGAACAGGGCGGCGAGGAGCGCCGCCACGCCCACCCACACCACCTGCCACGGGGAGACCAGAAGGATGTTGCCCCAGATCAGGCCCAGCACTTCGGTCCGTGCGCCCTGCGTCAGACCGATGCCGATGAAGGCCAGCCCCATGATGAAGGAGAAAAGGATGCCCATCGAGACGTTCAGGTCCAGCCTCATGCGTTCGGCCAGGTAACCCACCAGGAAGGAGACCACGATGGCGGCCCCGAAGGCCACCGGCCAGATCGGGAGATCGAACAGGTGGGCGAAGACGGCCCCCGCCATGGCGGCGTGGGAGAGGCAGACGCCCATGAACGGCAGGCGGAGGTTGGACAGATAGTAGCCGGAAAGCGAGCAGCCGGCGCCGCCCAGCAGGGCCGCGGCGATTATGGTGCCGAACAGGGCGATGGTCTCAGCGTTCATTGTCCCTCCCCGCCGGCGAAGACGTGGAACCGCCCGTCGCGACGTTCCACGTCCACTACCATGCCGTACAGGGAAAGCAGGACATCCGGCACGACGATATCCTCCGGCGGCCCGAAGGCCTGCCGTTCCCCGCCGTCCAGCACCAGCACGCGACGGCAGGCCGGCGGCAGCAGGGACAGGTCGTGGGTCACGAGCAGTATGGTGAGGGAGGTCTCGGCGGCGATTTGCTCGATGAGGGAGAGGAGCGTCTCCTGCCAGTGGAGGTCCAGGTTGGCCGTGGGCTCGTCGAGGAGGAGCACCTCTGGCTCCTGCGCCAGGGCGCGGGCGAGCTGGACCTTGCGCTGCTGGCCGCCCGAGAGCTGTCCGTAGGGGCGGTCCGCCAGTTCGTCCAGGCCCATGCGGTCCATCCACCGTGCGACGGTGCCGTGGTCCGTGGCTTTCAGGGGACGCAGCAGCCCCGCCCGGCCGGTGCGCGATATCTCCACCACCTCACGCACGGTCAGCGGCACACCGCCGGGGCCGAAGTGGAGCTGCGGCAGGTAGGCCACGTGGGTGCGGAAACGGGCCAGGGCCTTACCGCGCAGGGCCGACGGTTCCTCCCCCAGCACGGTGAGGCGGCCCGAACGGACGGGGCACATGCCGAGCAAAGCGCGCAGTAGCGTGGTTTTGCCCGCGCCGTTCGGGCCGATGATGCCGATCAGTTCTCCCGGCTCCACGGAGAAGGTCAGCCCCCGCAGGATGGGAGCTCCCCGCAGGTGGACGCGCACGTCTTCCAGATCAACCGCCGTCGGCGCCATGGCAGGCCTCGAGAAGTCTGCGGACGTTGCCTTCCAGCAGGTGGGCGTAGGCGTCGGGTCGGTCGGGTTCAAGCGGGAAATTGCTCAGCAGCACCAGGGGCACGCCCAGTCCGCGGGCCACGGGCTCGCCTTCTTTGGTCCCGCGTTGCAGGTTGCCGACCACGGCCACGGCGTTCGCCTCGCGTCCCTGCCGGATGAGCCCCTGCAGGTCGCGCAGCCCCATCCCCTCGGCTCGGTCAAACGCGCCAATGTTGCGCATGCCGAGCCACGCGCAGAACGCCTTCTGGAAACTGGAAGCGACCACCGGTTGACCCGAGAGGGGAGCGGCAAGCCGCTGCATTTCGTCCGATAAGGTTTTCAGCGATTGCCGAAGCCGGCCAAGATTGTGCTGCACCTCGGGCCGGAGTTCGGGGAAGAGTTCGCAGAGGTCCGCCGCGACGTCTTCACAGAGCTTCAGGTAATTGGTGGGGATGGTCTGCGGCCCTGCGGTGGGGAGTTCAACGACCGTTCGTGCGCCCCCTGTGGTTTGCAGCTTTGTGTCAACATGGCCCTGGAAATCGTGGCGGAACAGGGCCTCGCTGCGGACGATGGCCCGGAAGTCGTCCGGCTTCAGGTCGAAGTGGCCGGGGCACTGGCCGGGCGGTGCCAGCAGGTGGACCTCCAGCCGGTCGCCGGCCAGGGAGTTGAGGGCGGAGGCGATCATCGAGGTGCCCGCCACCACACACTGTGCGCGGGGATTGTCCCCATCTCGATTCGCGGCGGCCCGCTGCCACACCGCCAGTGCGCTTCCGCCGGCCACCAGGGCGGCCAGCAGGATGAGGGTCCAGACTTTTCCGGATCGCATGTTCGTTGCCTCGCTCAGAACGAAAGGTCGAGTCCCGCCATAACCGTCGTGCCGGGCATGGGATAGCCGTCCCGGTACTCGTAGTCCTGATCAAAAATGTTCTCCACCGCGGCAAATACCTGGCCCTTGAACTTGCCGTTCTTCGGTGTCACGTTGCAGGACAGCTTCCCGTTGAACAGCCAGTAGTCGTCCACCTCGGCCATGGCACCGGGAAACCGGGGATTATCGGTGAAGAAATCGGAGACGTATTGGCCGTCCACATCGAGCTGCCACCGGTCGGCGAACCGGTAGCTGACGCCGCCGCTGAGGGACCGCTTGGGAGCGTAGGGAAGATTGCGCGGCTCGATGTCGGTCAGAAAGGTGGCGCCCAGGAAGCCGGTCCAGCCGTCCTCCGGTGTCACGGTCATGGAAAGCTCGACCCCGTGGGTCTTGAAATCGCCGATGTTCTGGAAATGGGGCGGCGGCGGAGGCGGCGGGACGAAGCGTATGCGGTCCTCGCCGTTGTTCCAGAACGCCACCGCGCGGGCCTTTGCCCAGGGGCAGAGCCGGTGCGATACGCCCAGCTCCCAGTGGTCCAGCAGCTCCGGGTCCAGGTCCTTCCAGGCGTCTCCGGCTCCCCACTGGCTCTCGGACATGAACACGGCGTAGACGCCGGGGTAGTTCAGCCCGCGGCTGTAGGCGGCGTGGAACTCGGTCTCGCCCCGGCCGGCAACAAGCCCGAACTGCGGCGCCCAGACCTCGCGGAATTCGTTGTGGGAGTTGTAGCGCACGCCGGCGGACGGGATGACGTGCCATTCGTCCTGCCGGCCGATCATGTGGCTGACGCCGGCATAGGGGCTGACGATGTGGAAGAACTTCTCCGAGTCCTGAAACTCATTGCCCGAGGGCCGCGCTTCCAGGAATCGGCCGCCGATGTTGTCCCAGTCGAAGCCGACTACCACCTCGCCGCCGTCCCAGGGCCAGAGGGTCTGGCGGGCGCGCAGGCCGTAGTTGTCGTGGTCCGTGATGCTGTCGAACGGCTCCGGCACGGCGGGGTCGAACTGCTCCCAGTCGGCGTGGAGGTTGTCCCAGTAGAGCTTGATGTGCCCCTGCCCACCGGGGCAGTGGTTGGAGAGGGTGAAGATGTGCATGTCGTCGCGCGTCTTGTAGAGCCCACGCACCGGGGGAGGAAAGTCCTCGTGCCCCGGGTCTTCGGCCCGGTTGTTGGTGCGGATGAACGCGTAGCTCAGGTCCCAGTGCTCCGACAGGGCGTAGCCGAGCCGCAGGTAGTAGTTCTCCAGCCGGCCGGCCGACTGGTGGCGGTGACCGTCGGACTGTTTGATGGACTGTACCACGTAGTAGTCCCACGGGCCGACGCGGCCGCCGTGCTCGAGGGTTTCGTAAAAGGTCTCGTGCATCCCCCCCGCGCCGAAAACACGCGTCTCGAAGCCCGGTTCCAGACGTCGCTTCAGCACCAGGTCGAAGGCGCCGTACCCGATGTTGCCGAACACCAGGGGGTTGGGCGCTTTGTAGATGTCTATGCGCTCGGCGTTATCCACGTTCAGGACGTCCATCAGCGGGTGGGTCCAGACGCCCACGGTTTTAGGTATGCCGTCTATCATGGTCAGCACGCCCCCGCCCGGCCGGGCGCCGCCCATGCCGCGCACGAACACCGCGCCGCCCTCGCGGCCGCCGTAGCTGCCCACCAGGTTGTAGCGCGAGATGCTGACGCCCGGCACGCGCCGCACGGCCGAGGGCAGGTCCTGGGCGTTCAGCGCTCCCATCTGCTCCTCGGTGACGGTTGAGACCTCGGCGCCGTAGCGCGTGGTAATGGTGGGTTCGACCACGGGTGTGGCCATGACTTCGACCTCGCCCAGCTCCACCTCTTCATCGCTTCGCGGCGCCGGCTCCTCGCCCGCCATGCAGACGGCGCACAGGGTGATCATCAAACCAGCCAGCCAGAACTTTGCTCCACCGGGTGCAGAACTCATTTCGCCTCCTGTCTCCCCACGCATTGACGTTTCCACACCCGGAGCATACAATGGGCACATGCCGGGTGGGTTTCCACCTGGTTCACGGGGAGCGGTTCGCCTGGTTGGGGTCTGACGGGCCGCTCCCCGGTTTCCTTTTTGCCCTGACCGGAGACGGACAAAGGCCCGCCCCTGGTGACACGATTACAGGAAAGGTAACAACATTTACGGCCGCTGTCAACCGTGGGCGTGCGGAAAACTCGTCCCGCCGCCGGAGAGCCGGCCGAGAATGGCCCGCTGCGGGCTGTGAGATGGGCGGCGGGTTGTGCTATAATCCGGCGCGAACACGGGCGAAGAACCGGGCGTGCCAGAGGGGCGAGGTGTGAAAAGGCTCCGGCAGATGTGGCGCAGGATCGTGCCCCCGCGGGCGGAGACGTGGGCGGTGGGCACCACGATCATCCTGGCGGGGGTGGTGGGGGCGCTGGCGGCGCTGCTGGCCCTGGCGCTGGGCGGGGTTGTCAGGCTTCTGAGCCATCATCTTCTCTTCGGTCTCGGCCGGGGGCGGATTGCGGGCGCCGGGTCCTGGCGCTACGGCCTGGTGCTGCTGCCGGCGGCCGTCTTCCTGGTGGTGGCCTACTGTCTGAATCGGTGGGCTCCGGAGGCGGGCCGGACGGGCATCAGCCAGGTGATGAGCGCGGTGGGACGGGCGGGGGGCTTCATCCGCAGGCGCGTGATTTTCATGAAGCCCCTGATGACGGCGCTGTGCATCGGTGTGGGCGCGCCGCTGGGCATGGAGGGTCCGGTGGTACACACCGGGGCGGCCGTGGGCAGCCTGGTGGGCGCGCGGTTCAAGATGGGCGTGGGCAACATTCGCATCCTGGTGGCCGCCGGGGCCGCCGCAGGGCTGGCGGCCAGGTACGGGGCGCCCATCGGGGGCGCGGTGTTCAGCGCGGAACTGATACTGGGCAGCGCCAGCACGGCGGCGCTCATGCCGCTGATCGTGGCCTCGTTTCTGGCGGTGCTCACGCGAAACGCCGTGCTGGGCAACGTGTCGGAGTATCGCATCCCGACCGGATCAATGGACTTCACCCCCCTCGATTACGGCATGTTCGTGCTGCTGGGGCTCGCTTGCGGGCTGGCGGCGGCGTATTTCATCAAGATGCTCTTTGCCACCGAAGACCTGATGGACCGGCTGTTCGCGCCGTGGTGGGCGAAGGCGCTGGGCGGGGGCCTGGTTGTGGGGCTGGTGGGGTTCGCCTGGCCGGACCTGTTGGGCACGGGGCACGGCGTGATCCAGAGGCTGCTGGAGGAACCCGCCTACTCCCTGCGGTTGCTGCTGCTGTTCGTCCTGCTCAAGCCATTGCTCTGCGCCACAGCTCTGGGCAGCGGGGCAAGCGGCGGGATATTCGCGCCGTCGCTTTTCATGGGTGCTGCTCTGGGTGCTCTCGCGGCGCGGATCGGCTCGGGCTGGCTGGGGCTGCCGCTGGCACCGGCGGGCGCTTACGCGCTGGTGGGCATGGCGGCGGTGATGGGCGCGGTGATGCGGGCGCCGCTGCAGGCGGTGCTGGTGGCTTTCGAGCTGACGCACAGCTACGCCGCCGTGCCGGCCCTGATGATAGCGTGCGTGCTGAGCCTGAAGCTCTCGGAGGTCTTCGAGCCGGAGTCCGCTTTCACGCGGTGGCTGGTCAGGCAGGGGGAGCGCATCAGGCGCGGGATGGACTTCTCGCTGCTGGACGGCACGCGGGTGCGGGACATCATGGACCGGGACTTCGTGGCGCTTCCCGCCTACGCGCCGATCAGCGATGTCGGGCCTCTCGTGCGCGCTTCGGAGAATCGGACCTTCCCCGTGGTGGACGAGAGGGAGAACTACGCGGGGCTGGTCATGCTGGCCAGACTGCTGGCCGGAGCGGCGCGGACATCCGCCGGCGCGGAGTGCCCGACCGTGGGTGACCTGATGGAGCCCGAGAAGATATACCTGGAGCCGAACGATTCCCTGGCCCGGACGTGGCGCACCATGGGCAACTACGATTATGATTGCCTGCCCGTCTGCCGCCGGAGCCGCGGCCGGCTGGAGATAGTCGGCATCTGCGAGAAGGAGGCCATTGTGGAGATGCATGACAGACAGGCGTTCGTCCGCCTCAGCCGGGCGGCCGGGCGCTCACACTGAAAAGGAGCAGACTGAAGTGACAGCCAACCGGCGGGCCGTTCTTTTGCTGACGGTTATCTCGTTCGCGTGTTTCTGCGCGGCGGCTCTTTCGGAGACGTTCTACGTATCGCCCCGGGGTGACGACGGCGCTCCCGGCACCTCGCCCGCTCGGGCGTGGCGGACGGTGCAGCGCGTGTGCGCCGCGGAACTCGGTCCCGGCGATACCGTCCTTCTGCAGCGAGGGGGACACTGGCGGGAGCAGTTGACCGTGCCCGCTTCGGGTGCGGAGGAGGCGCCGCTCACCTTCGGCGCCTACGGAGAGGGTCCGCTGCCCGTGATAGACGGCACGGACCTCGTGACGGGCTGGGCGGAGGAGGGAAATCGGCCCGATGTCTGGACTGCGGCATTACCCGAGGAGCCCTGGCAGGTTTTCCTGGACGGCGTTCCCGGCCGCAGACGCATGGAAAGCGAGAAGCTGGAGAAGGAAGGCGATTGGAGGTGGGACGCGGGCACGCTCCACCTGCGGCAGAGCGCTGACCCGTCCGGCCGCCGAGTGGAGGCGAGCCGACGCGATTTCTGCATCCTGCTGGAAGGCCGGACACACGTCGCGATTGCCGACCTCCAGCTGCGCGGGGCCCGGCGGGTGAACGTCCAGGCGCTGGAATGGTGCGACGGCTTCCGGTGCGAACGCTGCGTCTCGACCTACGCCTTTCTGGAGGGGATACGGGCTTCCAGCGGCAGCCATCGCGGGTTTGTGCGCGGCGTGGTCCGGGACTGCCGGGTGAGCCACTGCGGCTCGGTGGGCATCCTGGTGAACGTGAGGGTCAAGAACTGGCAGATCATCAATAACGAGGTGCACCACAACGGCCGCGTGTGGGTGAAGGGCCGGGCGCGCCAGCGCTGGAGCGCGGGCATCAAGTGCTGGGGCGGCTACAGGCCCGGCAACGTTTCCGGCATGCGCATCGAGGGCAACACCGTCTTCGCCAACGGCTTCGCGGGGGGGGACGGTAGCAAGGGCGTGGGCATCTGGCTGGACGACGTCCTTCCTGGAGCCGGCACCCCCAGCAATGTCATCTGCCGCAACCGCGTTTACGACAACAACAGTTGGGGCATCTACATGGAGAAGGCCAGCAATACGCTCGTCTACTCGAACATCGTCTTCGACAACGCGAAGGTCCGCTACACCGCCGGTGTGGGCGTGAAAGCGTGGGGCGGGCGCGAGTCGAACAACAACCGCGTATTCCACAACGTGGTCTATGGCGGTCATTGGTGGCAGATGATGTCCGGGTGTTGGGTGCAGAACAATAAGCCGGCCGTCAACAGCAACGTGTTCAAGAACAATATCTTTTTCGGCACGCGTCGCCAGGCACGGATATGGTTGGACGTAGGGGGCGATAACGACGGCAGATACGGGAGCGGCAACATCTATGAATTCAACTGCATCGGGCCGGAAGGGACCCACTTCGTCCGATGGGGCACCGAGTTCTGCGATACCTACGGGGAATGGGCGTCCAGGTACGGCAGGGACACGAAAACGATTGAAGCGCCGCCGGGTCTTGTGGGCCCGGAGGAGGGGAACTTCCGGCTGCGGGCCGACTCGCCGTGCCTGTCCGCCGGGGACGGTTCGGTGGACGTGCCGTCGGACTTCGCGGGGCGGTCGTTCGACCCGGAAGCCCCCAATCTGGGGGCCTGGGCGGGACCGGGCGAGGCGGGGGAAGACCGGTGAAGCTGATCCTGCTGACAGCGCTGCTCCTGGCCACTCTCGGCTTTGCCGCCGGAGCGGAGGGCAACCTGACCGAGGAGTTGCGCTTTGCCCGCGCGGTGCTCCACAGGGAGGCGATGGTCGTGTGGGGGGGCGGCACCCGGCCCGTGGGCTGGTTTGCCCGCGCCGGTGTGCATGAGGTGGAGTGTTCTCACGTCCCCGATAAGACGATGGGCCTGCGCATCGAAATCCGGCACATCCTTCCGGATGCAGAGGGTCGCCCGGCGGCGTACCTCCCCTGCGCAGCCGGGCAGCTTCGGGACCTGGAGGATCGGGAAGAGCCGGTGCGGGTCACCTGC
>CAYVBE010000009.1:0-2066 GCA_964448935.1 uncultured candidatus Brocadiaceae bacterium | reverse complement strand
CGCCGCGCGACGAGCCGCCGTGGGACATCCGGGTTTACCGCGGCAGTGAACAGGTCTTGCGGACCTCCGGTCTCGGCTGGTGCAGGACGGAGTTCCCCTGCCCGCACCGGCCCGGCCGGGCGGAGCTGCTGGGCGTCCGGGTGCGGCAGTTCCGGGCGATCGGACTGGAGGTCGGCGGTCGGTCGGTCACCGCGGAGCCGGCCGTCACGCCGGCCCAGAGGAGCTACGGGTTGCAGGGGCGCACCGGCCTGCCCGAGGATCACGGGATGCTCTTTGTGTTCCGGCGGGCCCTGCGGCCGCGTTTCGTCATGAAATCCGTTTCCTTCCCCCTGTCCATCGCCTTCATCCGGGGGGACGGAGTGATCGCCGACATCCGCCACATGGACCCGGGCGATCGGTGGGGCGTCGAGCCCGACGTGCCCGTCAACTACGTGCTGGAAATGGAGCGGGGCTGGTTCCGCCGGAACGGCGTGGGGGAGGGCGACACGGTGTCGGCCGCCGGTGGTCAGGACGAGAGGTAGTCCCGCACGTCGCGCAGCACGCTTTCCAGATCGTGGGTAGCCTCGAAACCGATGGCTTCACGCAGCTTGCTCAGATCGGGCACGCGGTAGCGGATGTCCTCGAACCCCTCCTCGTATGCCTCCGAGTAGGGGATGTGGACGATACCGGCCTCCGGGTTGACCTGGTCGCGGACCCTCACCGCCAGCTCGTTGATGGTGACCGGCTTGTCGCTGCCGACGTTGAATATCTCACCGATGGCCGCCTCGCACGTGCTCAGGGAGTGGAGCGCCCGCACGGTGTCCTCCACGTGGCAGAAGCAGCGCACCTGCTCGCCGTCGCCGTAGACGGTGATCGGTCCGCCTTCCAGGGCCTGTCTCACGAAACGCGGCACGACCATGCCGTAGCGGCCCACCTGCCGGGGACCGACGATGTTGAAAAACCGCGCGATCACCACGGGCAGCTTCCACTCCCGCCAGTAGGCCAGTGCCAGGAACTCGTCAATCGCCTTCGAGCAGCCGTAGCTCCACCGGGGGCGGGTAGTGGCCCCGAAGACAAGGTCGTCTTCCTCGCTGAACTTCTCGCTGCCGCCCTTGCCGTAGACCTCGCTGCTGGAGGCCAGGATGACCTTTTTGCCTTTCTTGGCGGCGTGCTGGAGCAGCAGCTCGGTCCCGTGGATATTGGTCTCGATGGTTCGGACGGGGTCCTCGACGATCAGACGCACCCCGACCGCCGCGGCCAGGTGGAAGATCACGTCCGCCCGGTCCACCAGCTCCATCAGCAGGCTCTCGTTGGCCAGATCGTCCAGGTGAACGCCCAGTCGGTTAGAATCGCGAATATGATCCAGGTTCGCGATGGAGCCGGTGGACAGGTCGTCCAGGACCTGCACATCCATCCCTTCGGCCAGCAGTTTTTCGGCCAGGTGGGAGCCGATGAAGCCGGCTCCGCCGGTGATGAGGGCACAGTTCATGGGTGACCTCTCTTTCGCCTCAGGCAGGCTCTCGCAGGATCACAACGCCGTAACCTTCCAGCTCGACTGCCGCGCGCACAGTCTCGCCCGTCAGCATATTCGCGTGGTCGTTCTCCGGCTATTCCGGGACGGGCGCGCAGCCGCAGTCTTCGCAGCGTTTGGTGTGCAAAGCGCGCAGGAAGTTCAAATCCGGCCGGGTTGCCACGCGATGGGCCCGGCCCTCCCGGACGGCGAGGGAGTATAGCAGACGCCGCCGTTGCGGGCAAGGCTTCCTTGAACGGCCGGGGGGGTCTGATATAATGCCCACAATCTCTCGGGGTTAATGGTGGTGCTCTCCAATCATGCCGAAGGAAACCGAACTTGCATACGCGCTCGTAACGCCCTACACGCTGCACAAAAGCCGCACGGGTGGCATACTGGCCAGGCTGCTGTGGGGTAACGTGAAGCTGGTGGCCGCCCGGATGTACGCCCCGGGCGGCGACAGTCGGTTCATCGAGGAATACTGCGACGCGATCTACGACCCGCAGGAGCGGTGCGTGCCTCTGCACTATCAGAAGCTGCTGATCGAGTACGTGCTGCAGAACTTCGGAAAGCCCAA
>CAYVBE010000008.1:22713-50470 GCA_964448935.1 uncultured candidatus Brocadiaceae bacterium | reverse complement strand
CTAGATTACCGGGGCATTGAGCAGAAAACCAAACTCTGCTGCGACCTGAGCTGGAAGAAAGGCGGCGGCTCCTATGGCGGTGTGGTCTCCCCGGGGTCCCCTTACCCCGAGGTCAAGGGCAGCGGCCGGCACACGTTCCACCTGAAGGTGGTCAACGAAGGCCCGTCCATGGCCGGAGTCTTTTGCACGATCTACCTGAGCAAAGACGGGACCTGGGGCGGCAAGAGCGCCAGCGTGACCTCGCCGAGCGTGCCGGTGGCCCCCGAAAGCGTCAAACCCATCCCCCGGGGCGCGAGTGCCATCGCCTTCGACTGCTTCGTGCTGTCCGAAGGCGCCTTCTTTCCACGCGGAAAGCTTCGACCGGGCGAGACATACGGCCGCACGGAGGACGGCTGGTTTCCCTTCGAACCTCCGCCCGACCCGTTCGATGACTCCGCCGTCATGGACCTGCGCTCGCTTAACCATCGTTACGCCGGCGAGAAGGGCTACCTGCGGGCCTCGGGAACCGACTTCGTCTTCGAGAAGGACGGGGAGCCTGTCAAGTTCTGGGGACCGTGCATCGGCAGCGGCGTTGTGCTCCAGAGCAAATCCATGGTGGACCACTTTGCGCGCCGCATGGCCAAATACGGCTGCAACATGGTGCGGCTGCACGGGCGTTTCCACGGCGGCGTCCAGGGCGAGCCCCTGGCCATCAGCGATGACTACATGGACCACTTCAATTACTTCGTAGCCGCGCTCAAGGGGCAGGGCATTTACCTGATGCTCAACACCTACTACGACCACTTCTTCACCGTCACGCGGGAGATGAATCTGCCCGGCTATCGGCCCGGGGCCACTGCGACGCATTTCCAGTTCATCCACCCCCGCGGGCATCAGATATGGAGGAGCTGGGTCAAGCGGCTGCTGGACGCACAGAACCCCTATACCGGCCTGCGCAATGCGGGGGACCAGACGATCGCCATCGTGCAGCTTGTCAACGAGGACAATTACTTCTGGTACACCTTCGTCCCGTACAAGAACATCCCGGGACCTGTGATCCGGGTGCTGGAGAAGCGTTTCGGCAACTGGCTGGTGGAGCGGTACGGCTCGCTGCAGAAGGCGCGAGAGGCGTGGGGGGAGGGATGTCCGGAGGTTGAGGGGGATGCCTTTGAGGCCGGGCGCGTCGGGCTCTTCCCCTCCTGGGCGCTTCGATCGGATCACCGGGAGGGCCGTCAGCGTTATCTCGACCAGGCCCGCTTTATGACCGAAGACCTGCGGGATGTTCTGGGCGGTTTCCAGCGCTATCTGAAGGAGGACCTCGGTTTCCGCGGGCTGGTCAACGGCGGTAACTGGAAGACCGCCATGCCGAGGACCCTCGGGCCGCTCGACAAATACGCCAACGCCGTATGCGATGTGATGGACCGCCACGGGGTCGGCTGGTACAAGGGTCCGATCAAGCTCGCCCGGAGCTGGGCGCTGAACGTCGGCGACGTCTACCAGGACCTCTCCCCCCTGCGCGACCCCGAGGGCACGCCGCTGACCGATACCCAGTACTCGGGGAAGACGCACGTTATCTCCGAGCCCAAGTCGCCCCTGCCGAACAGGTTCCGCACGGACTGGATCCCGCTGACCGCCGTCTACGGGCTTGTGCAGGGCACGGATGCATTCACGCACTTCGCGGGTTCCATCTACTGGCGCCAGTCGCACGGGCGGTGGTCCCTGGACGTGCCGACACACCTGGGCCAGTTCCCCGCGACCTCCCTTATCTTCCGTAAATGTTACATTCAGGAAGGGCCGGTCGTCGTCCGGGAAGCGCTGAAGCTCGCTGACCTTTACGCGCTGAAAGGCGCCGCGGTGACGGAGGCCGAGGGGCTGGACGAGATGACACGTGCCAACATTCCGGAAGGTCAGCGCGTGGAGACGGAGAAAATCGGGAAGGTGGACCCCCTTGCCTATTACGTGGGGAAGGTGGTGCGGGAGATTGCCCCGGAGCCCGGTCCATCCCGGATCATGGACCTCCGGCCTTTCATAGACCGGGGCCGAAAGCTCATCCGCAGCGCCAACGGCGAACTCGTATGGGACTGGGACGCCGGCCTGTTGACCATCAACGCGCCCTGCGCTCAGGGGGTCGTCGGGTTCCTGCGGGAAGCGGGCCCTCGGAAGACCGATCTGATGGGCGTCAGTGTGGACAACGAGTACGGCGCCGTCCTGCTGGTGTCCATGGACGGTGACCCCCTTTCCCGCTCGCGCCGCATGCTGCTGCAGGTGATGAGTGAGGACAGGAACTACGGGTACCGCACCTCGCCCGTGAGCACAAAGGACAAGGACGGCGAGACGGTCAAAGCGTTGCACATCACCGATGTGGGCAGGCCGCCCATCATGGTCCGTCGGATGGAAGGCACGGTGACGATCGAGCGACCGGATGCCGCCGAACTGGAAGTGGTTGCGCTGAATGCCAGCGGCTACCGGCGGCAGAAGCTTCCCCGGGGCTCAGCCGGTCGCCTGCAGATCAAACTGCTGCCGGACTGCTTCTATTACGTGCTCCGTAGGTGAGTGCCCCGAGCACCTTCACCGTTGGTCCACGGCGATTCGCTCCTCGCGGCGGGAGCTTTCCATCGCGGCGAAGACCATGGCCAGGGACTTGATGTTGTCGTGGCACTCGCACCGGGGCGTCTCGCCGCCCTCCAGGAACCGGATCAGCTCGTGCAGCGCGCCGCGCTGGCCGGGGTATTTCATCGGCGATTCTGCCACTTCCAGGTCCCGCGTCTCCCGGCCGTTCTCGTCAGGCACCACCACCTCGCCCCACGGGTCCTCGTCGCGTTCGTAGAGCAGGGTCCCGTTCTCGCAGACCAGCCGCCAGTCGCCGTTCCAGCTCGTCCGGCAGCCCTGCCCGCACCAGCATCCCAGGTAGTTGAACACCACGCCGTCGCTCATCTGGAAGACGCACGACGCCGCCGCGTCGCCCGCATACCAGGAATGCGCCGGGTTGTACTCGTAAGAATAGACGGTCTCCGGATCGAGCCCGGTCAGGAAGCGCAGCAGGTCGAAGTGATGGATGGCCATGTCCAGGATGAGCGGGCTTTCCATCTCGTCGCGGAAGCCGCCGAAGTGCGGGTCCAGGTAGAACGTGCAGTTGACGATGGTGGGGCGGCCCAGGTCGCCGGCCTCCAGGGTCAGCCGCACGCGGTCGTGCTTCTCGTTGTAGCGCCGCGACTGGCTGACCATGTAGAGCTTCCCGGTTCGCTCGGAGGTCTCGACCATGCGGCGGGCCTGCTCCATGCTGCCCGCCATCGGCTTCTCGCCGATGACGTGGCACCCGGCCTCCAGCGCGGTGCAGGTCACGTCGCAGTGCGCCGCAGGCACCGTAAGGTCCACCACGAAATCCGGCTGCACCGCCTCCAGCGTGGCCTCCAGGTCGGTTGAGACGGCTGCGTCCAGGTCGAATTCCTCGACTCTCTCGCGCGCCGCATCCTCCTGCAGGTCAACCACGGCGGCCACCTCGACGCCCTCCTCCTTCAGCGCGGGGAACCAGACTCCTGAAATGCCCCCCGCTCCCACAACAACGGCCCGATGCAACATAATGCGCTCTCCAGCGTGAAATTCTTGAAGAATCCTCCCGCAAAGGCTACCGGACAACGGACCCGGTATCAACGGAACGGGCCGGGACGCTTGACACGTGCCGTGGCTCTGGTAGTCTCAGCGCAACTTCACCTTGTCGGAGGTCTGCCCGATGCGACCCGCGCTGCACTCATGGAGTTTCCGCGAGCGGTTCAAACAGGACGAGGATTTCGACGTGTTTCAGGCGCTGGACCGGACGGCCGAGATGGGCTTCGACGCCATCGAGATCATGTCCGGCAAGGCCGGCATCCCCGGCGGGGATTTTGGCACGGACGACCTGGAGGCCCTTCGCCTGGCGATGCGCCACGCCGAGGACGTCGGCGTGGACGTGCTCAGCCTGGCCACCTACAACGACTTCGCGTATGTGCGCGACGAGGAATGGCGGCTGGCCAACATCCAGTACATCAAGGACTGGCTGCACATCGCCGCTGACCTGGGCGTTCCCAACATCCGGATGCTGACCGGTTACTACATCGAGGGCGAGGACCGAGAGCGGCTGGAGCAACTCACACTGGACGGCCTCCGCGAGTGCGTGCCCGTCGCGGAGGAATGCGGCGTCAACATGGCCGTCGAGAACCACAACTCGATCTTCTTCCAGGCCGACGACCTGCTGTGGCTCATCGAAGAGATGGATACCGACCGCCTGACCACGTGCCCCGACCCCAGCAACTGGTGCAGGGGCTTCCTGACCGATGAGGCGGACCCGGAGGACCGCGAGAAGGTCTTCGAGAGCCTGGCCAAAGTGGCGCCGCCGGCCACCCAGTCCCACCTGAAGATCAAGGGCATCACCGAAGACGGGAAGCTGTTCGGCTTCGGGGACGACCTGGACCGCGTGATCCGCATCTACCGCGACGCGGACTACGACGGGGCGCTGGCGTTCGAGTCCGTGGTGGACGGCGACCTGCTGACGCCCCTGCCCGACGCACGCCGGATCGTCCAGGACGCCATTGACCGCGTGATGTCCGAGTGAGCCCGACACGGAGGACGGAATGACTGCAGAAAAGGTAGTGCGCGCAGGGCTGATCGGCTGCGGCGACATCAGCTCCTCGCATCTTAAGACCTACGCCGCATGCGGCATCAAGCTGGCCGCCCTGTGCGACAAAGACATCGAGCGCGCCGAGGCCCGGCGGGAGGAGTTCGGCACGCCGGACACACCCGTCTTCGACGACCACCGGAAGCTTCTGGAGATGCCGGACCTGGACTTCGTGACGGTCGCCACGCCGGTGGCCGCGCACGTGCCCATCACGCTGGACGCCCTGCGGGCCGGCCTGCACGTGGCGTGCGAGAAGCCCAGCGCCCTGTCCATCGAGGAGAACGAGGCCGTGGTCCGCGAGGCGGAGAAGTCGGGCCGGAAGGTCATCTTCTTCAGCTCCCGCATGAGGTGGGGCATGATGACGCCGGCCCGCGAATACGCCGAGGAAGGCAAGCTGGGGGACATCTACCGCGTGGACGTTACCTACTACCGCCGCCGGGGCCGCCCCGGGCTGGACGTGATCCCCGAGGCGCACTGGTTCCTGGACAGCACGCAGGCGGGCGGCGGAGTGGTGATGGACATGGGGCAGTATTTCATGGACGCGGTCCTGGACCTGACCGGCTGGCCGGAGATTACCGCGGCGTCCGCCACCACCTTCCGCGGCCACGGGCACGAGTTGCCGGAAGAGGTGCCCTTCGACGTGGAGGAGCACTGCACCTTCCTGGCCCGCGCGACCGGCGGGCTCTCGTTCACCTTCGATCTGGCCTGGGTGGCGCACAACCACCCCACGCGGCGCATTACCATCCTGGGCACCGAGGGCGGTATCCTGATGGACGGCGATCATCCCTTTACGTTCTTCCACGACAAGGGCGGCCCGTGGCGCTGGATGAACACGACCACCGACTGGAAGGACAGTGTGCGCGGAAACGAACACGCATACACCGACTTCGTGCGTGCCATCCGAGGGGAATCAGTGGACATCGGCACCACACCGGAGCAGGCGCTGGCCATCACTGAACTCACCCAGATGGTGCTGCGTAGCGCGCATGAGGGGCGTGAGATGACGCGGGAGGAACTCCGGCAGACGTAGTCGGTCCGCGCCGGCGAATCCGCGTGAATTGCGTGCTGGAGTACCTTGACGCCGGTGTGCGAATCGCACATAATCGGACGTAATGGCACGCAATTCCGCACAGGCCGAGAAACGGCAGCGCGAGCTGACCCGGATGCTGTCCCGCGACGGCGAGGTCTCAACGACCGAGGCCGCCCGGCGTTTCGATGTCAGCGAGATGACCATCCGCCGGGACCTGGCGGCCCTGGAGGACTCCGGCATAGCGGTGCGCTGCTACGGCGGCGCGATGGCCGCCCAGCGCATATCGTTCGAGTTCGCATTCGATGAACGCCGACGTCGCCACCTGGAGGAGAAACGGCGCATCGGCAGGCACGCCGCCGGGTTGGTCGAGCCGGAGCAGACGGTCTTCCTGGACACCGGCACCACCACGCTACAAGTGGCGGAGGCGCTGGCCGGAGCGGGCGTCGAGTGCACCGTGGCGACCAGCAGCCTGGTCATTGCCAGCACGCTGTGGGGCAGGGAAGAGGTGGACCTGATCCTGGCCGGGGGGCGTGTGCGGCGCGGCAGCCCGGACCTGGTCGGCCCGGGGACGGAGCTTATGCTGGAGCGCCTGACGGCCGACGTCGCGTTCGTGGGCAGCGACGGCATTGACCCGGAGCGGGGCAGCTTCGCCGGCGACCTGGAGACCGCGCGGGTGGCTGAGTGCATGGCGTCCAACGCGCGGCGGGTCGTCGTGGTGGCCGACGCCTCGAAGCTGGGCGCGGCCGGCGGCGCGCGGTATGTGTCCACCGAGGGGATTGACGACCTGGTCGCCGACCGCGGCGCGGACCCGGAGCACGTGGAGGCGCTGCGGAAGCGCGGAGTGCAGGTAACGCTTGTGTGAGGAGCACCATGGACGGACGAGAGATACGACTGAAGCGGCTGTTCGGGGACGGCCGGGCGGTGATAATCGCCATGGACCACGGACTGTTCGACGGCCCCATCGAGGGCATGGAGGACCTGCCGGCCACCGCGCGCAAGGTCAACCCCGACGTGGACGCCGTTCTGCTGGCGCCCGGAATGCTGCGCAACTGCAGCGAGGTCTTCGCCGGCAGTCGGCGGCCGATGGCGGTTGTCCGGCTGAACTGGAACTCCGTGTACTGCTTCGGATGGAACTACCGCGCCGCCCGCAGCGTCACAGCTTACGGCGTGCCGGACGGCCTGCGGGAGGGCATGGACTTACCGCTGGTGTCGCTGACGCTCCAGACGGGCGACGAGGAGCGGGACGCCGACAACGTGAGCGTCTTCGCCGACCTGACCGCCGAGGCGCACGAGCTGGGCCTGCCCGTGATCGGCGAGTACTTCCCCACCGGCCACCTGGACATGACGCCCGAAGAGTTGCACGAGGACGTGCTGGTCGGCGCGCGCATTACCGCCGAGCTGGGCGCCGATGCGATCAAGACCTTCTATACCTGTGATTTCGAGGAGGTCACCGGCACCTGCCCGGTGCCCATCCTTGGGTTGGGCGCCGAGAAACGGCCCACCCAGGCGGACGCTCTGGAGCTGGCGGCGGCCGAGGCGCGGGAGGGCGCCGGCGGCGTGGTCTTCGGTCGCAACGCCATCCAGGTGCCCGATCCGCACGCCTTCCAGGCCGCGCTGATGGACGTGGTCAAGAAAGGAGAGGATGTAGATGACGTCGTCCGCAGATACGAACTCGAATGAAACCGCGATCCCGGCCGACTGGGGCCACGTGGACCTGGACGAGGTGCCGGACCTGCGCGTCGAGCCGCCGGGGCCGAAGTCCCGCGAGCTGCACCAGCGCTGCACGCGGCACTTCAAGGGCCTCAGCACGCAGGTGAAGCTCTTCCCCGTGGCGTTCGAGTCGGGCGAGGGCTGTGTGCTGACCGACGCCGACGGGAACCGCTACATTGACTTCTCGTCCGGCATCTACGTGACCACGCTCGGCCACTGCCACCCGAAGGTCACCGAGGCGGTGCAGAGGTACGCCGGCCGGCTGATGAACTGCCACGATTTCGTGACCGAGATCAAGACCCGGCTGGTGGAGAAGCTGTCCGAGGTGCTGCCCGGTGACCTGAGCGGGTTCCAGTTCTACGACTCCGGCACCACGGCCGTCGAAGCCGGCCTGCGCGTCATGCGGGCGGCCAGCGGGAGCCAGGAGCTGCTCTCCTGCTTCTACGACTTCCACGGCAAGACCTACGGCTCCGTCTCGCTGGCGCAGTTTCGGTCCTTCGTCTACGGTCCGGCGCGGGCGCCCGGAATGCACATGGTGCCGCGGCCGGACGTGTATCGTCCGCACTGGACAAAGCCCGACGGGTCCATTGACACCGACCGTTACATCGAGTTCTACGACGAATACCTCGAAAAGGCCACGGTGCACAATGTGGCCGGTTTCGTGCTGGAGCCCATCCAGGGTTGGGGCGGCACGGTGATGCCGCCGGACGACTTCTTTCCGAAGCTGCGCGCCTACTGCGACGAGAACGGCCTGCTGCTGATGGCCGACGAAGTGCTGACCGGCTGGGGCCGGACCGGCAAATGGCTCTGCACCGAGCACTGGGACGTGGTGCCCGACGTGGTGGCCATCGGCAAGGGCTTCGGCAACGGCTTCCCGGTCACCTGCGTCGCCGTGCGGGACGCGCACAAGGAGTCCTTCGAGTCCATCTCCGCCAGCAGCAGCTATGGCGGCAACCCCATGGCCTGCGCGGCCGCCCTGGCCAGCACCGAGGCCATCCAGGAGGAGGGCCTGCTGGAGCGCTCCGCCCACCTGGGCGAGCTGGCGACGCGCCGCATGCGCCGCATGGTGGAAGAGCACGCCATCGTGGGCGACGTGCGGGCGAAGGGCTGCCTGATGGGCATCGAGCTGGTCAAGGACCGGGAGACCAGGGAGCCCTTCGGCGAGGCGGGCAAAATGGTCTACCGTAAGGCCTTCAAGAAGGGGCTGGCCTGGATTCCGGCCGGTCACATCCTCCGGATGAGCCCGCCCATCGTCATGGAGGACGAGGTGCTGCTGAAGGGGCTGGACATCATTGACGAGGCGATCGGTGAAACCGCGGAGGAGCTGGGATATGCCTGAACCGGGCACGGACACCGTGGGCGTCGGTATGCTGGGCTTCGGTTTCATGGGCAAGGCGCACGCCTACGGGCACCGGACGATCCCGTTCTACTACGACCCGCCGCCGCTGCGCACCGAGCTTCGCGCGGTCTGCACGTCGCGGGAGGAGACGGCCGTCCGGGCGCAGGAGATCGGGGGCTTCGCGCGCTGGACGCTCGATCCGCTGGAGGTCATCGAGGCGGAGGACGTGGACATCGTGCACATCTGCACGCCCAACCACCTGCACTTCGAGCAGCTCCGGGCAGCCATTGCGGCCGGCAAGCACATCTACTGCGACAAGCCCGTGACCTCAAACCTGGAAGAGGCCGATAAGCTGGAGGCGCTGCTGCCCGATTACACGGGCACGGCGCAGGTGGCGCTGCAGTACCGGTTCTTCCCGGCGACGATGCGCGCCAGGCAGCTCGTCGAGGAGGGTTTTGTGGGGCCGGTGACGCACTTCCGTGCCTCCTATCTGCACAGCGGCAGCGTGGACCCGGACAAGCCGGTCAACTGGAAGTCCACCGCGGCCGCCGGCGGGGGCGTCATCCGCGATCTGGGCCCGCACATACTCGATGTGCTGTGGTGGCTGATCGGCCCGTTCGAGTCGGTCCATTGCGCCGGCCGCATCTGGGCGAGCGAGCGGCCCAGCCTGGACAACCCGGGCCAGGCCATCGAGATAGACGTCGAGGACGCGGCCGCCATGCTGCTGCGCGGACCGGACGGCGCGTTCGGCATGGTGGACGTCAGCAAGATAGCGACGGGCACTCAGGACGAGCTGCGCTTCGAGGTCCACGGCCGACACGGCGCTCTCCGCTTCAACCTGATGCAGCCGAACTTCCTGGAGGCATTCGATCAGGGCCGGCCCGGGGGCGACTGCGGCGGGGACAGCGGCTGGCAGCGGATAGATTGCGTGCAGAAATACCCCGCGCCCGGTGGCAAGTTCGTGCCCGGCAAGCTGGGCATTGGGTGGATCCGCAGCCACGTGCACAGCCTCTACTCGTTCCTGCGGGCCGTGGCGGAGGGCGGGGAAGCGCGGCCGTCCCTGGCCGACGGGCTGCACATGCAACGCGTGCTGGAGGCGGCGCGGGATTCGGCGGAAACCGGGCGCTGGATGGACCTGCCACAGGCCGAATACTGTTGACACGGAGGTGAACTATGGCTCCCGAGGGCGTACGGCCGAAGGTGGGTCTACTGGGACTGACGCTGGAGTTCTACGAGGAGGCGGCGCCGGATCTGCGCGAGGGTCGGGAGGCGTGGGTGCGGCGCGAGGTCCTGCCCGCGCTGGAGCCGGTGGCCGACGTGACATTCGGCGGCGCGGCGTTCACGCGGCAGGCCGTCGCCGCGCGCGTGGCCGAGTTTGAGGCGGCCGGCTGCGACGCGCTGCTCGTGATGCTGCTGACCTACTCGCCAAGCCAGATCGCGCTGCCGGAGCTGAAGGCCACCGACCTGCCCGTGATCGTCTGGAACACGCAGGAACTCCACGGCATCGGCGGGGACTTCACCGGCACTCAAATGACGGACAACCACGGGGTGCACGGCACGCAGGACCTGGCCAACGTCCTGCTGCGCGAGGGCGTGGACTTTGCCTACGTTACATCGCACCTGCAGGACGAGGGTGCGCTGGAAGAACTGGCCGATTTCTTCGCCGCGGCCACTGCCGTGCGGGGGCTCAAGGAGGTGAAGCTGGGCATTCTGGGCTACCCGTTCCCCGGCATGGGCGATTTCGCCCTGGATACCACCCACATGGTGGGCACACTGGGCTGTGAGTGGTCGGTCATGCCGATGGCAGAATACATTCGCCGCGCCGAGGAGGAGCCGGAGGACGCCGTGCGGGATCTGGTGGCCGAATACCGGGAAACATACGAGGTTTCGGACGGGATCACCGACGGGGAATTAGATGCAGCGGCGCGTGTGGAGATCGCTTTGCGCGGCATGGTGGGGGAGCGGGGGCTGGACGGGTTCACCTACCAGTTCCTGGCGTTCGGCGAGGACGAGCGCGCGCTGACGCTTCCCTTTGTGGGTGCAAGCCGGCTAATGGGCGAAGGGCTGGGTTTCGGCGGGGAGGGCGACCTGATTGCGGCCGCCGGCAGCGCGCTCCTGAACCGCCTGCAGCCCCCCGCCGGCTTCACCGAGATGTTCACCGTGGATTACGCGGGCAGCAGCGTGCTGCTGAGCCACATGGGCGAAGCGAACGTGGCGATGGTGCGCGAGGACCGGAAGGTGCCGCTGGCCGTGCGGCCGAAGAAGATAACGCCGACCCGCGAGCGGCAGCTTGCGCTGGTGACAACGTTCCGGTCCGGCCCCGCCACGCTCTGCGCGCTAACCATCGGGCCGGACCGCGACTGGTGCCTCATTGCCGCAGCGGGAGAGATTCTGGACTTCGGGCCGTTGGACTCGATGCAGGCCCCGCACAGCAAGTTCGCGCCCGAGGGCGACGTGCGCGACTTCCTGACCGCCTACGCGCTTGCCGGCGGGCCGCACCACTGCGCCGTCTGCTTCGGCGACGCCCGGCGCCGCATCCGCATGGCGGCCGACCTGCTGGGCGCCGACTATCGCGAGGTCTGATACATGCTCCTGGGACTCGACCTCGGCACCACCAACGTCAAGGCCGTCGTCTGCGGCGGGGACGGCGGGATCATCGCGCGCGGCTCCGCGCCGTGCGAGGTGCGCTGCGTCGGCGAGGGCGGCGTCGAGCAGGACATAGAGGACATCTGGTCCGCTGCCGTGTCCGCGATCCGCGGCGCGGGCGAAGGGGCCGACCTGTCGGCGGTGCGCGCGGTCGGCGTCTCCAGCCAGGGCGGGGCGCTGCAGATGCTCGACGGGGCCGAGAACCCCGTCGGACCGGTGATAAGCTGGCTGGACGGCCGCGCTGAGCCCTACACGCGGGAACTGAGCGAGGAGTTGGGCCGCGACTGGTTCGCCCGGCACATCGGTCATGGAAGTTTCCGCATCGGCGCCGCGCACCTGCTGCGTTTCCGGGAGGAATGTCCCGAACTGGCCGAGCCGCCGCACCGGATGGCCTTCGTGGGCGACGTCATCGTGGGATGGCTCTGCGGCCGCCGGGCGCACGATGCGACATCGCTCTCGCTGGCCATGCTGCTCAACCCACGCGAGGGCCGGGCGGACCCGGAGTTGCTGCGGAGAATCGGGCTGACCGAGGACCGCCTGCCCGACCTGCTGCCGGCCACGGAGCCGGCGGGGGCACTGACGGGCTCAGCGGCCGAACGTACCGGTCTGTCGGAGGGCATTCCCGTGTCGCCGGCGGCGCACGACCAGTATGCGGCGGCGCTGGGTTCGGGTGCGGTTCACTCGGGGGATGTGATGTTCGGCGCCGGCACGGCGTGGGTGCTTCTGGCGGTCTCCGATGAACAGCCCACCGGCGCCGGCCTGTCGGCCGGCTTCACGTGTCCTCATCCGGTAGAGGGCCTTAACGGGCGGATGCTGTCCATGGTGAACGGCGGCTCCTCGTTCCGCTGGGCGGTGCAGACTCTCGGCCTGGAAGACCTGACCGGGGCGGAACTGGACGCCCTGATGGGAGAGGCGCCGCCGGGATGCGACGGCCTGCGGTTCCGGCCGCTGCTGGCGCCCGGCGGCGGGCTGGGGCTTCCGCCCGGTGCGGCCGGCGGGCTGGCCGGCCTGCGCCTGGTGCACACCCGGGCGCACGTGCTGCGGGCGGTCGTCGAGGGGCTGGCCGTGGAGCTGACCCGGCATCTGGAGTTGCTGAGCGCGCAGAGCGTGGCGGCCGAGCGGCTCATCATGTGTGGCGGCGCGGCGAACAGCTCGGTTACGCCCCGCATCGTATCCGATGCAACGGGCCTGCCGGTGGCCTGCATCGCGGAGGGGGAGGTGAGCGCCCTGGGAGGCGCCGTGCTCGCGCGGGCGCTGGTGGACGAGTCGCGCGGGCTTGCGGATCTGTCGGAAGCCATGAGGCCGGACGACAGACTTTTCGAACCGGGACCACACCGCGAACTCTATTGCGAAATCTTCGAGGACTATCTGGCCTCGCTGCGCGAGAGCGAGACGGAGGAGAACGGCTGATGGAGCCGATACCGCTGCACTACGTGTGGGAATACACGGATGTGGACCGGCGCTTCTGGGCCGAGCACCTGGAGGACTGGGTGCCGGAGCGCATCGTGGACGCGCATACCCACGTCACAAACCCGGAGCACCGGCTGGAGCCCATGACCGAGGAGCGGCGGCGGCAGTACTGGGTGGCGGAGGTTAACGAACCCATCACCGCCGAGGACTCCGAGCGCTGCCTGGACATCGTCTTCCCCGGGCGGGAGGTCACTCAGGTCGCGCTGGGGCCGCCAAATCTGGCCTACGACATCGAGGCGGCCAACGAGTATCTGCGCCGGGAATGCCTGAAACGCGGATGGCACGCCCTGAGCGTCTGCCCGCCGCAATGGACCGCCGAACGCGTCGCCGAGGAGCTGGACAAACCCGGCGTGCTCGGCCTGAAGCCCTACTACACGCTCATCGGCGCCGACTGCGCCACGCGCGACCGGCACCTCGAGGCGAGCATCTTCGACTACCTGCCGCCGCATATCCTGGAGGTGGCCGACCAGCGGCGCGCCTGGATCACGCTCCACGTGCCGAAGGCCGACCGCCTGCCGCACCCGGACAACATTCGGGAGGTGAAAGAGTTGCGGCGGCGCTATCCGAACGTGATTCTGGTCATCGCCCACCTGGGCCGCTGCTACACCGAGCCCCACGCGCGGGAGGGCATCCCGCCGCTGGCGGACGACGAGGGGCTCTACTTCGACATCTCCGCCGTGCTCAACCCCGCCACGCTGCGGATAGCGCTGCAGGAGATCACGCCCGAGCGGCTGCTCTACGGAACGGACAACCCGGTGTTCTACATGCGCGGCCGGCGGCGGTGGAAGGGGCGCGAATACCTCAACCGCACCAGCCATCCGTTCCACTTCAACCAGGAGCGCGAGGCGCCCGAGGTCGAGGCCGGCTACACGCTCTACATGTACGAGGCACTGAAGGCGCTCAAGGACGTCTGCACGGAACTGGGCCTGGGGCGGGAAGACGTCCGCGCCATCATGTACGACAACGCCGACCGGCTCATCAAGAGCGCCCTGCCGGGCAAAGCCGAACAGTGACTTCGAGGAGAAACCCGATGTCGGTAAGGGATGAGATCAAAGTGGGCATCGTCGGCGCCGTCGGGCGCGGGCGGGCCTTCGCCGAGGCGCTCCGGGTCAACGGCGCCCGCGTCCGCGCCGTCTGCGACATCCAGGAGGACAGGCTCGAGGAGTGCGCCGAGAAGCTGGGCGCCGACGAGAGCTACGCCGATTACGACCGCATGTTGGCGCAGTCGGACCTGGACGCTGTGGTCATCGGCACGCCCATGCCGCTGCACGTGCCGCAGTCCGTCAAGGCGCTGGAAGCGGGCGTCCACGCCCTCAGCGAGGTGCCGGTGGGGGTGTCGGTGGACGAGTGCCGCCGCCTGGTGGCCGCGCGCACCGCGTCGGACGCGCTCTATATGATGGCCGAGAATTACCTCTACACGAAGCCGAACGTGTTCGTGCGGTCACTGGCGTGCGCCGGGCTGTTCGGTGAGGTGTATTACGCCGAGGGTGAGTATCTGCACGAGCTGAAGGAGCTGAATGAGGTCACCCGCTGGCGGCGGGAGTGGCAGACCGGCATCGAGGGCGTCACCTACCCCACGCACAGCCTGGGGCCGATCCTGCAGTGCATGCCGGGCGACCGCGTGGTGCGCGTCTGCTGCGAGGGAAGCGGGCATCACTACACCGACCCCCGCGGCGAGCCCTACCACCAGGAAAGCGTCGTGATGCTCTGCAAAACCACCCGCGATGCGCTCATCAAGATACGCGTTGACATGGTCTCCGACCGTCCCCACGCCATGACCAACTACCAGATCCAGGGGACCGACGGAGTCTATGAGTCCTCCCGAGGCGGCCCCGGCGACCACGACAAGATATGGCTGCGGGAGCTGAGTTCGGATATTCGCTGGCATGAACTCGACGAAGTGATGTCGGAGACGGAACTCGGCGCGAAGCACCTGCCCGAGTCCTGGAAGAATCCGACCGAGGAGGCCCTTCGGGCGGGCCACGGCGGCGGGGACTACTTCATGATCGTGGATTTCCTGCGCGCCGTCCGCGGGGAGATCGAGCCCGCCGTCGGCGTACACGAGGCGATGGACATGACGCTGCCGGGGCTGATCTCGCAGCGCTCAATCCAGCAGGGCGGCCGGTGGCTGGACGTGCCGGACTCGCGCGCCTGGGGCGAGGAGCAGCAGGGCGGGCAGCTCCACATGGCCTGGCCGAAGGAGCGTCTCGACCATCCGCCGGATGTCCGGGTGCCGGAGGGCTACGAGCTGCGCCAATTCCGGGCCCAGGACGCGGACGCCTACGTCCGGCTCATGCAGGAGGTCGGTTTCGAGGGTTGGGACCACGACCGGCTGAAGAGCGTCGGCAGGACCATCCTGCCCGGTGGTTTCTTCATCGTGGAGCACACGTTCAGCGGCGATCTGGCCGCCACCGCCATGGCCACGCACAACCCCTCCGCGCTGCACCCCGCCGGCGGGGAGCTGGGCTGGGTGGCCGCCGATCCGGAGCACCGGGGAAAGCGGTTGGGCCGGACGGTCTGCGCCGCCGTGACGCGCCGGTTCCTTGAGGCCGGCTACCGGGAGATCTACCTGAAGACCGACGACTGGCGCCTGCCCGCCATCCAGACGTATCTCCGGCTCGGTTACGAGCCAGTTCTCTACGCCGACGACATGGCGGAGCGCTGGCGCGAGGTCCGCCGTCAGTTGTCCTCGAACAACCGCTCGTAGGGCCCGTAGCCTTCCTCCGCGAGGTCTTCCCTGGGGATGAACCGTAGGGCGGCGGAGTTGAGGCAGTAGCGCAGCCCCGTCGGCTCGGGTCCGTCCTTGAAAACGTGCCCCAGGTGAGAGTCGGCGTGTTTACTGCGCACCTCGGTGCGGGTCACGAACAGGCTCCGGTCCTTCTTCTCCACGATGTTCTCCGGCTCGAGCGGCTTGTAGAAGCTCGGCCAGCCGGTGCCGGACTCGAACTTGTGCACCGAGGCGAAGAGCGGCTCGCCGGAGACGATGTCCACGTAGATGCCCTCCCGCTTGTTGTCCCAGTACTTGTTGTCGAAGGCCGGCTCGGTGCCGTCCTCCTGCGTCACGCGGTACTGCAGCGGGGTGAGTTTCTCCCGAAGCTCTTCCTGGCTCGGTTTCTCGAAGTCCGCCTCGGACTGCGGCGGGTCGGGGTCTTCCCCCTCCTCCCAGTTCTCCTCCAGAAAGTCCTCCCGCCCGGAGCCCTTCTTATAGAGCTTGTAGCGCAAGGTGCTCTTCTTGTAGTAATCCTGGTGGTAGTCCTCGGCGCGGTAGAACTCCGAGGCCGGCAGTATTTCGGTGACGACGGGCTCGTCGAAGCGGTCGGAAGCGTCGAGGCGCTTTTTCGACTGCGTGGCCAGGCGCTTCTGCTCCTCGTCTTGGTAGAAGATCGCAGTGCGGTATCCCGGTCCACGGTCCGCGAACTGCCCGCCGGGGTCGGTTGGGTCTATCTGGCGCCAGTAGACGTCCAGCAGCTCCTCGTAGCTGACCCTGGACGGGTCGTAGGTGACCTGCACGGCCTCCAGGTGGCCCTTCTGGGCGTAGTCCTGGTAGGTGGGGTTATCCCCGCTGCCACCGGTGTAGCCGGCTACCACCTCGGCGACGCCGTCGAGCTGTTCGAAGGGCGGCTCCATGCACCAGAAACAACCCCCTGCGAATGTTGCTTTTTTCATGTTCTGTGCTCCCGTGGTCTTGAGGTCTGCGGTGACCGGGGCGGCTCCACTGCGGCCGCAGCCGCTCAGCAGGGTCAGAGCCAGCGCGCCCGCCGCAAGACACGTGATCTTGATGGTGCTTCTCATGATCGATTCCCCCTTTCCGATAGGTCTACTATCTATTATATCGGACGGCGGGCGGGAGTGCTACGGCTTTGTGGGCTGGTCGCCTTCGGCGTCGGCCTGACTTGTCAGGCCCGGTGGACTAAGTGGACTTTGTGAACTGTCCACTCTGTCCACCTTGTCCACCTTGTCCACGTCGTTTCTCCCTGCGTAAGCGGTACATGCGCTCCGTGAAGCCGCCTTCCGCCTCGAAGGCCTTTGCCTGTGCAGCTATCTGCCGGTCCGGCAGGGCGCAGGCTACCGCGATCAGGGTCAGGGCGGCGTTGGCGGCGATTTCGCGGTAGGTGGGTCCTTCGGACCGGTTACGTACTTCCCGCACCCACGCCGCCACCTCATCTACGGTGCTGCACCGGCAATCAATGAGTTCTTGTCGGCGTGGATCCTCTCTGTCCCAATGGGGGAGTCTCCTCTGCCGCAGGAAGTCCTCGTAGTCCAGCCGCAGTTCTTCCAGACTGGCGCGGGCGACGTTGGTCAGCTTCAGTTCCATCTTCCGGGAAGTCCCCGCCGCCTTGCTGCCTTCGGCGATGTTCTGCACCCCCGACCGAGCGGCCTGGACCATCTGATCGTGCGTCCGGCTGCGGGACTCGACGTAGCGGTCACAAAACCGCACGGTCACGTCGTACACAAGCTGCGCGATCTGAAAACTCTTCAGGTTGCGATACCCGCCATGCTTCGGTATCAGCGGCATGCCGTTTGTCCACTAAGTCCACCACGTCCACCAGGTCTCCACGTCACCCCTGCACGGCCAGCTTCAGCCCGCCCACCATCAGGGGCGGGGCGCAGGCGCTGCCCAGCCACCGCTGCTCGCTGCCGACGGCCTCCACCTGCTTCAGCACCTCGTAGACGTTTCCGGCCACCATGCAGTCTTTGACGCGGCCGACAATCCGGCCGTCCTCGACCAGGAAGCCCAGGGAGACGTTGACGCTGAACTCCCCTGCCAGCGTGTTGCTCTGCCCGGAGCCGAGGGTCTGGTCCACGATGAAGCCGCGCTCCAGGCCGCCGACCATCTCCTCCAGGGGAGTGTCGCCGGCGGCGACGACGGTGTTGGTGTTGGAGGGGGATGGGCGGCTGGAGTAGCCGCGGAAGCCGTGGGCGGTGGGCTCGATGCTGAGCAGGCCGGCGGTCTGGAGGTCCGCCAGGTAGGTGCGCAGTACGCCCGCCTCGAACAGGTGCTGCCGACGGGCGGGGAGCCCCTCGTCGTCCGCGGGGCAGCTACCGGGTGCGAAGTCCACGGTCGGGTCATCGGTCACCGTCAGCCGCTCGTCCAGTATCTGCTCCCCGATGCGCCCCTGCAGCACGGACGAGCCCTTGTGGACGTGCTTTCCGCTGATGGCCACCTCGACCGGGCTGAACAGGTTGCCCAGCGCCTTGGGCACGAAGATCATGGGCATTGTCTCCAGCCGGGCTTCCACGATGGTGGAGGCCTGCCGCATCTTGCGCAGCGTCTCCTCGGCCAGGTCCGCGATGGAGTCGAAGGGCCGGCCCCAGCTTTTCTGCTCCCAGATGTCCAGCAGCCCGTCTTCCCGGACCTCCTGCACCTCGACCCAGGAGGACATGGAGGTCGAGCGGTAGGCGAGGTCCAGCCCGGCGGTGTTCAGGACACGCTGCCGGCTGAGCGAGCGCGAGACACTGGAGGAGAACAGGTATTCGTCGTCCGCCTCGCGGCTCATGGCCAGCGCCTCGCGGCCCATCTCGGCCATGGCCTCGGCGGAGACGGCTTCCATGTCCTCATGCCACAGCTCGACCGAGGGCGTCGCGGCCGGCTGCGACGGGAATTCGAAGCGCGCCTCGTCGCCGAACTCCGCGCTGACGGCGGCCATCTCGATCAGCTTCTCGGGCCGGCGCAGGTCTGTGGTAGAGGCGAACCCGATCCGCCCGTCCTGGATGATGCGCAGCCCGACCCCGCGGCGCTGCCGGGTCTGGATCTGCTTCAGGTTATTGTTCTCGAAGCGGACGTTCACGGTCTCGCCGCTTTCCTCGTAGACCTCCGCCGCCTCGAATTGTGTGCGGGCAAGGTCCAGTATTCTCTCGGTCTCTTTCTCGCTCATTCTTATGCCTCCGGCCGTCTGAATGTCTCAGCGTCCGCCGATGACCACGTCCCGGATGCGGCAGTGCGGGCCGCCGTCGCCCACGCGCAGGGGGGACTGGCCGCCCTTGCCGCAGCCGCCCAGGCCGCCGTGCATGGCGAAATCGCTGCCGATGCGGTCTATGTTTTGAAGCGTCTGGAAAACGTTGCCCGTCAGCACCACGTCGCGGACCTTCTCGGCGATCTCGCCGTCGCGTACGCGGTATGCCTCCTCGGCGCTGAAGGTGAACATCTCCATGTTGGTCTGTCCGCCAAGATAGCCCACGGCGTAGAGACCGTCCGGGGTGTCGGCCAGCATCTCCTCAAAGCTCGTCTCGCCGGGCTCCATGAAGGTGTTGGTCATGCGCACGATGGGCGGGTGACGGTAGGAGATGGCGCGGCCGTTGCCGGTCGGTTGCTCGCCCATTTTGGCGGCCGTTTCCCGATTGTGCAGCCTGCCGGCCAGCACGCCGTCCTTGATGAGTTCGCTGCGGGAGCCGGGGACGCCTTCGTCGTCGAATGCCACAAAGCCCGCTTCGCCCGCCGGGGAGCCGTCGTCGGTGATGTTCAGCATGTCCGGCCCGAAACGCCGACCGATCTCCATGATCTCCTTGAGTCGCGGGTTCTCGTAGAGAAAATCCGACTCGCTCAGGTGGCCGAACGCCTCATGGACGAAGACGCCGCAGAGCTTGGGGTCCACGATGACGGTGTAAGTGCCGGCCTCTACGGGTTGTGCTTCGAGGGACTCCAGCGCGCGCTCGACGACCTTCTCGCAGGCCTCGTCCATGCCGGTGACCTTGTCGAAACCGCGCAGGTCGCCGTTGTCCTCCCGGGCGTGCTGGATGTTGTTGCCGTCCACGGCGATGGCGCCGATCACTACTCCGGAGAAGACGTATTCCTGCTCGATGAAGGTGCCTTCGGAGTTGGCGAACCAGGTGGTGGTATGAGAGTCGCGGTAGATGACGCGGCTGCTTCGGATGCGCTCGTGGGCCAGTATGGCGTCGTTGTAGCGCCGGCACATGGCGTGCTTGTCGTCCAGGGGCACCTCGGCGGGATCGGTGTCCACGGGGGTGCGGTAGACTTGCTCGTGCGGCCCCACCTCGGCGAGGTCGAATGCCTCACCCCCGACCAGCTCCGCCTGCCGGACGGCCATCCTGGCGTACTTCTCCGCCTCATCTATGTCGTTGAAAGTGGCAAAGCCCCACCCGCCGCCCTTCAGGACGCGGATGCAGCCGCCCCGATGGGTGCGCTCGCCGATGTCCTCCAACTCGCGCCCGGCGTAGTGGATGTTGGTGCCGACGCCCTCCTGCGTGCGCACCTCGGCGTAGTCGGCCGGCAGGCTCTGACAGAGGTCCTGTAGTCTGTCTTTCATCGTGTTGGTTTCTCCCTGGAAGTGCGAAATCCTTCAAGGCCGGGAAGTGGCGATTCTCGCACATCGCGCCGGCAGGGACAACCGCGTCCGCTCAGGGCTCCAGAAGTGCGGCGTGGCTCAGCGGAACCGATGTGTCCCCGCCGTGCGCGAGGTCTTGCTCCTCGAGGGCTTCCACGATCCGGCGGAAGCGCATGGGCGAGACGTGCAGCTTCGGCTCGGTGACCAGGAGCCGGCCGCCGTCCTTGAGGTGTGCCGCAATGCGTTCGGCCGCCTGTCCCACATCCGTCGTCTCATGCAAGGACCAGGAGGCCAGCGCGAAGTCGAATGTGCTGCGCAGGTCCAGGTCCTCGGCGGCCGACAGGTGGCACTTTATGCGGTCCTCGACGCCCGCCCGGCAGGCCCGGCGGCGGACCACCTCCAGCAGCGCCGGCTCCACGTCCACGGCGGTCACCCGCCCCTCCGGGCCGACCAGCTCGGCCGCGGCGATGGCGAAGAACCCCATGCCACAGCCGATGTCGAGGACCCGCATCCCGGGCTCCAGCCACCGTGACAGGATGCGCCGCGGGTCCTGCAGATAGCGGCGCAGGCGATTGTCGAACGTATACACGAACCACCACGGATACCCGTCGCGCGGCATGTTGCTCCCCCGGCCAATCAACCCAGGCTTTCCAACTCCGCCCCCCGCAGTTCCCCTTCTTCCACGCCCGATATCCGCCGAACCTCCTCCCGCGCGATCTCCGTCCAGCGGGTGAAGCGCTCCGGCCGCTGGTCGCAGGTGTGGGTGTCCTTCAGGACCATCTCGAAGACGCAGCCGTGCGCGTCCGCCGTCTCCAGTGCGTGGCGGATGTAGCGTCGTATGCGCTCCGGGTTGAACTCGCCGCAGAGATGCGCCGGGTGCGGTTTCCAGGAATAGATATAGTCGCCTTTGAGCTTCTCCGCCGCCTCCTCGACGTCCGCGAAGGGCGAGATGGAGATGCGCCGCATGTTGGGCAGCTCGAAAACGTGCTCCAGCTTGCCGCCGGTCAGCGGCTCGCAGCAGCCGTAACCGTTCAGCCCGAAGGGCTCCAGAAGCTCGCCCTCGTAGGCCATGACGAACTCGGCGTGCATGTCGGGCGAGACCTGGGCCATCTCCTGGCTTTCCGCGGAGGCCCACATGTCGCACGGCCGCACGGTTTCGCCGTCGAAGTCGTCCTGTGGCAGCTCGTCGGTGTAACCCACGCCGCCGGAGGAGTGATAGGTGCCGTCGTTGTTCAGGTCCAGCAGGTCGAGTTCCACGTACTGCTCGACGCGCCGGCGGTGGCCGTCGGTGAGTATCCGCATGGCCTCGTGGACGAAATCCGGGTCGGCGGCCATGTCCATCATCACCTCGCCCAGACCACGGAGCCGGCAATACTGGCTCATGGGGTGGAAGGAGACGTGGTCCACGCCCTTGCGGCGGACCTCCAGGATATCGCCCAGCAGGTCGCGGTGGAGCTCCAGCTCCCGGCGAGTGGCCTCGTCGTCGCGCGTGATCTCGGGGTGGTGGAGCTTCTTGAGGTCCTCCGGTTTGTGGACGACGGGGTCGAAGGCCCAGGCGCCGCGTTCCTCGGTAGAGTCTATGTGCCGCGGCGAGAGGCCCCAGCCGGTGCTGTGGGTCACCGTGTGGACCGTGTAATGCCCCTCGATGACGGTGTCGTCCCGGAGGTTCTCGTGGTAGTAAAGGCGACACCGCAGGTTCCACTCGATGCGCCGCGCGCGTTCGCCCTCGCAGCGCATGTCGGCATCGGTCAAAAGCTCCCGCCAGGAACCCTCGGGGAAGACCAGGATCATGGGGCGGACCGGCCGGAGGCTGTTGTGGCGCTTCCAGAGCCGGCGGCGCTCGTCCATGACCGGCAGGTCGGCGATGTCCCGCACCCGTTTTGCCAGGTCACGCAGGATTCGTCGGTCTTCGGCCGTCACGGAAAGGTCGTCGTTCATGCAGGTATCGTCTTCGGTTCCGTGGAGTTGCTCTGACCTACAGACTAACGGCGACGTGCCCGTCTTTCCAGCACCCGGTGCGCCTCACGTGGTGGCGGTCGGCTGGCCGACGGCCTCGGCGCAGTGGACGTTGCCGTGCAGATCGCGCCCTCGCGCGACGGCCTCCTCCGCCCCCGTTGCCGGCAGGCCAACCACCTGGATGTCCCTGTCCACGGTATGGCGGAATATCTGCTCCATGTCGTTGTATTCGGGCTGGGAGAGGTTGACCGCCCGGAGCCCCGGCATCTCGGAAGCGGAGGCGATGTAGTGGTCGCCCTTGCCGCAGAAGTGCAGCCCTCCGCCGCCGAACTCGGCCAGCAGGCGCTCGTCGTAGGGGCGGATAAGGTCGTCGAACATCTCGGGCGAGAAATTCATGGCGCTGTCGTCCCGCAGCATGATGCTGCCCCGGTGCAGCAGGCTCCACTGGACGCAGTAGCCGTCCGGCGAGGGGGCCGGCTCGTCCCAGGCGCGCATGAAGTGGATGTAGGTCTCCGTGACGACCTTCAGCAGGTCTTTGATCAGCCCCGGCCGGTCCACTGCGTCCAGGAACAGGCCGCTGCCGCGCAGCAGCTCGACCACGTCCATCGGCCCCTGAAGGTCCGGGTGGTAGAGGTGGACGTGCTCGCCGATGCGGGGGTAGGCGGCCTTGATCTCCAGGAATCTCTCTGCCATCGTGAAAGTCCGGCCGCCGAGGGCCTGATGAATGTCGGGCACGCCGCACTCCACCAGCGGCCGGAGGTCCTCCGGCCCTTCGGCCACCGGGCGGACGGTGGGCAGCGTGTTCGTCTCCTCGGGCATCATGAACAGTTCCGCGCCGAACAGCGACGGCAGGATGCCCGTGCCGTAATTGCACCGCACGCAGAGCAGCCCGCCGCCACCCCCCGCGAGGGTCTGGGAGCAGTAGCCGAACTGCTGCAGGGCCATGGTCTCGGGGTCCTCGATCGCCGCATTGGTGGACACCTCCGGCCATTCAATCCCCGGGGGTGAGGGATGGGGACGCATCGGTGTGAACACCTGGCCCTCAAACCGGCCGTCGGCGAACTCCTGCCACCGCCGCATCAGGTCCGATTCGACATCGGGGTTAATGCGCTGCTCCAGGTCTTCCAGATATGGTTCTATCTCGATGCCCGCCATCAGTAGGATCCCACCTCCTTCGCGACCTCGACGAAGCGGCGGAAGTCCTCCAGACTCACGCTGGAAGGCACCGAGTGATCCGAGCTGAAGATATAGCCGCCGCCCTGCTTGAGCACTGGCACGGTGCGGTGCACCTCCTCCACCATGCGGTCCATGTCGGTGTAGAGCACCGCGTTCATGCCGCCGTGCAGGACCAGGTCGTCTCCATACTCGCGCTTGATCTCGATGGGGTCCATGCCGGCCTTGACCTCCAGCGGGTTGAGCCCGTTCAGCCCGATGTCCACCAGCTCGGGGATGAGGGGCCGGATGTCGCCGCAGGAGTGCAGCTCGGCCGGGATGCCTTTCGCGTGCGCCCATTCGACGGCGCGGCGGTGCACCGGCTTGAGCACCTCGCGGTAGGTGCGGACCGAGAAGAACTGGTTCAGCTTGTAGCCCATGTCGTCCGGCCACTGGATGCAGTCGAACTCGTACCCCTCGTCCCAAACCATGTCCAGCAGCGCCAGGTCCACGTCCAGCTCGTGCTCGAACATCTCCCGGCACCACTCGGGGGCCTCCACCAGGGCCATCAGCAGCCTTTCGGTGCCCACCACGCGGGCATGGGTGATGTCGAACCCGAACCAGAGCGAGCCGGATATCCAGCGTCCCTCCTCGCGCCAGACGGGATAGTTCTCGGCCAGGTGGTTCCAGTTGACGCGGTCCCGCGTGGGCGTCATGCGCTCCTTCGCCTCCTGCCAGCTCTCGCGGTCCACGATAGTGTGGGAGATGAACTCCGGGGTGGAGGCGGCGTGCTTCCAGTTCCGCTGCGTGGTGCCCCAGGAGGTGGTGTGGACGCGGTACTCGTCCGTCTCCTCGACGGTGCGCACGGGATAGCGGGGGCTGTTGTCCGGATGGATGGCGGCCGTCCGGTCCAGCCCGAAGAAGTCCGCGAAATGGGCGTCCTCCGGCATGCCCTCCCGCTGCCAGCGCTCGACGGTGGCACCCCAGGGGTGGTCAACAATGGGCACGCGGTCGGCTTCGCGGTGCTCGAACATGCGTCGGAAACGTTCGTGCGAAGTCATGTCGGCCATATTCGTTCGCCCTTCACCAGATTCAACAGGCATCCATGCAGGTCTTCATGTTACGGGTTTGCGCCCGTCCTTGCCACGTCAGGCCGTTCAGCATTCTCCCCGGCGGGAGGTGTGGGTACTTTTACCCCGGCCATGTGGGGGATTTCCTGACTACACAGCCCCCCCGATGTACTGTACCCTTTGTTCATCGTCGGGTGGTCAACGGGCTGCCCGGCAGGTAGCTCTCTGGCAAACAGGCGCAAGACCCGAACAGTTGGTGGGAGCACGGGGGAAGGAAGAAAGCTCGACCGGTTCGGGGGAACGCTGGCAGCCGCTTCCGGGGCGACTGGAGGCCGTCGAAGATGCCACCGCCCGGGTAATCCGGACGGACCGGCAGGGGGAAGGCGGCGCGTGCCAGTCGGCAAAGCGATTTTGCTCCAGCGTGAACCGGTCGGATTTCTTCCTGCTGCCGGGTCGGAGGGCGCCGTTTAACCCCAGGTCGGATGAAGGTTCGAGGCAGAGAAGATGACGCAACTTATCATACACGAGTATTCCGAAGAGCAAGACAGGGCCGTTCCTGCCTACGCCGTCTGCCTGACGGCCAGGGCAGCCTTCGCCGAGCCGCTGGAGCCCGGGTGGGCAGCAACGGCCCGCCGGGTGGAACGCGGCCTCAATGCGCAGTATTTCGGTAGCGATGCACCGGGCCGTGCGGCGATGGCCGTGCGTCCGGACGGCAGGGGCAATGAGCCGGACTTCCCCGACCAGCATCCGCCTCACAGGTGATACGCCTGCCCTTCGGCCGGCCGGACCACCTTTCGCGTGCCGAGTTCATCCAGTGAATCCGCCATCGCGTCCGCCGCCTCCGCCTCCCCGTGCACCACGAAGGCGCACTCGACCTCCGGCCCCATGGCCCGGAAGTAATCCAGCATCTCCCGCCGGTCCGCGTGTGCGCTCAGGGCGTTGATTACCTCCACCTGCGCCTCCAGGTCGTACATGTCGCCAAAGATCCTCACCTGATCGCGCCGCTCGACGATGCGCCGCCCGAGGGTGTTCTCCGCCTGATAACCCACGATGAGGATGATGTTCTTCGGCTCCTCAACCGTATGCTTCAGGTGATGGAGGATGCGGCCGCCCTCGCACATGCCGGAGGCGGAGATGATGGCGAGAGGCCCCGTGCGGTGGTTCAGCTCCTTGGACTCGTTCACGTGACTGGTGTAGGTGAGGGTGGGGAAGCGGAAGGGCGGGTTCCCCTCCTCCAGCAGCCGCCGCGTCTCGGCATCGTAGCACTGCGGGTGGGCCTCGTAGACGCCCGTTGCTTTCCGTGAGAGCGGGCTGTCCACGTAGAGCGAGAGGTGATCCAGGTGACCTTCCGCGTGGAGTTCGTTCAGGAAGTACACGATCTGCTGGGTGCGCCCCACGCTGAAGGCGGGGATGATCAGGCGGCCTTCGTCCCGCAGAATCCTGCGGCAGACATCGGCCAGAACGCTCTTTACGTCCTGCGTCGGGGGATGAAGCCGGTTCCCGTAGGTGCTCTCGGTTATCAGCAGGTCCACGTCCTGCACCGGCACGGGGTCCTTCAGGATGGGCATCTCCGCCCGGCCCATGTCCCCGGTGAAGAGGAGCCGCCGGGTCCTGCCGTGCTCGGAGATGTCGAGCTGCACGAAGGCGGAGCCCAGGATGTGGCCCGCGTCATGGAACGTCAGCCGCACGCCGGGGGCGACCTCCCGCGATTCCTCGTAGGGCACGGGGCGAAAAGCCCGGAGCGTAGGCGGCACGTCCTCGGCGGTGTAGAGCGGCTCGAAAGGCGTCTTGCCCTGGCGGCGGCGTTTCTTGTTGACGTACCTTACGTCTTGCTCCTGCAGGTAGGCCGAGTCGGCCAGCATGATCTCGCACAGGTCCCGGGTGGCCGGCGTGGCGAAGATAGGGCCGTCGTAGCCGCTTTTGACCAGCGAGGGCAGGTTGCCGCTGTGGTCAATATGGGCGTGGGACAGGACGCAGGCATCCACGGAACTCGTATCGAAAGGAATATGCCGGTTCTTCTCGAACGCCTGTTTCCGGTGGCCCTGGAACAGGCCGCACTCCAGCAGGACGCGGCTTCCGTTGACGCTCAGCAGGTGCATGGAGCCCGTGGTGTTCTGCACGGCCCCGAAGAACTGCAGTTTCATGCTCTCTCCGTGTTTGCAGTGCCGCTACTCTGAGTCCGCACAAACTTCCATCCGGAAGACCACCGCCGCCAACATGGTGACGGCCGCCGTCTCGACCCGCAGGATATTCGGCCCGAGCGAGACGGGCGTGAAGCCCGCCTGCTCGCCCAGCACGCGCTCCCTGCGTGTGAAACCGCCGGCCGGACCGACGGCCAGGGCGGCGCCGGCGGACCAGTCCTCGACCTCCTCCAGCGCGGACCAGACGGGCCGGGTGGCGCCGGCGCAGGCCATCAGGCGCACCGATCCGCCGCAATCCTCGAAAAAACGCTCCACCGTCAGCGGCTCCCGGACTTCCGGCACCGTGGTCCGTTCCGACTGCCGGGCCGCGTCGCGCGCCTTTCGCCGCCAGCGGTCCAGTTGCGACCGTGCCTTGCGCTCCTGGTAGCCCTGCACTCGTTCTGAGACGAGCGGTTGCAGTGTGGAGACGCCGAGTTCCGTGGTCTTCTCCACGAGCATACCGGCACGCCCGCGGGGCGGCAAGGCGAAACCCAGAACCAGCCGACGCACGGCGCCCCCGTCCGCGCTCTCCAGCAGGCGCACGCGGGCGCCCTCGGCGTCGGCCGCCTCGATTACGGCCAGGAACTCGTCACCTTCACCGGTGAAGACGCGCACCCGGTCCCCGGTCTCCAGCCGCAGCACCACGGCCATGTGGCGGCTCTGGTCCGGGGCCAGCCGCACGGTGTCGCCGGGCCCGCCGCCGGGCGGCGCCAGGAAGCGGTGCAGTTTCTCCGTTCGGCTCATGTCTCCCTCCGGTATGGAAAAACCCCGCCGACCGTCCGCACGGCGTCCGCGTTGACATTCGGGGTTCGGCGGCTACAATATAGCCGTGCGCGGTGCGGTTCGTCCAACCGATGCCGGATTACACTATGGGCTGTGCCCGAGTTTCCGTCCGCCCGAGGGGTCGCTTATGCAGGAGCCTCCCGACCGGGAGAGTGGTTCTTCGAAGACGCATATCTACCTGGAAGATGCGCTGATCCTTCTGGCGTTGATTCCGCTGTTCGTGCTGACGGTTTTCTTCCGGGACGAGCTGTGGGCGCAGGTGGGGCTCGTGGTGGTGCTGATCGTGATGGCCCTCGTGTTTGTGCGCCGCATGATCCGGGTCCACCGCGCGTTCACCGGCGGAGACGAGGAATCCTGAGGGAGACACCAACATGTCCACAGCCAAGGTTGTTATCCTGACGGTCTTGAGTTGCTCGTCTTTGATCATCGCGCTCTACTGCCTGATCTTCATGGTGCCGGTGAAGCGTTTCTGGCAGCGGATACGCCGGCTGGGCGGGGGGCTGAAGGG
>CAYVBE010000008.1:0-22613 GCA_964448935.1 uncultured candidatus Brocadiaceae bacterium | reverse complement strand
AGCGTGGAAAGCACCGTGCTGGCCACCCTGGAGGCCATTCAGCAGGAGATACTGTACGGGTTCTCCGACACTCCGTCGAGGCGCGGCAACGGTCCGAAGTCCCCGCCGCCCGGTGCACGGCAGACGCGGGACAACATCATCACGGTGGAGCCCCTGTTTGCGCAACTGAACCGCGACGAGGCCCCGGAAAAAGAACGCGAACAGTCGGAGGATCAGGGGACCGACGGTCCAGAGACCGGCGACGAGCAGCAGGAGTGATCGGGCGGGCCGCGCCGGCTCAGTCTTCGACGTACCGGTACGCCACCGCGAACGTAACCGACATGATTGCGTAGGTCACCGCTCTGCCTATCCGGTACACCTCGCCTTCACCGCTGTCTATGGCAAAGATGAGCGCCGTCAACAGGCTCATCACGCACAGCACGGCGATTACGATCTTCCCCAGAGTTCGTGGGCGCATGGCTTATCCTTTCAGAGTCCTCTGTACGGCCCCTCCCGACATCGGCTAAGTGTATGCCCATTTACAGCCCATGTCAAGCTCTGCCTTATTGCTCCGTCTCCACCTCGGAGACGGGAAACCTCTGCGTTCCCCCTTCTTTCATCTCCACCAGCACCTGCTGGCTGAGTATGTCGTAGTCCACCACCGTGCCGGAACCGCCCTTGGTGCGCACCTTGGTGCCGCGGCGCGGCAGGTTGCGCTTCATCTCGCGGTACTGCATCTCCTCGAAGCGCAGACAGCACTTCAGCCGCCCGCAACTGCCGCTGATCTTGGCCGGGTCCAGCGTGGATTTCTGGTCCTTGGCCAGCTTCATGGGCACCGGCTTCAGGTTGGCCAGGAACCGGCGGCAGCACTGCTCGTGGCCGCACGGGCCCACCAGGCCCAGCAGGCGCGCCTCATCCCGCACGCCGATCTGGCGCATCTCGATCCGCATGCGATACTGCTTCGCCAGGTCGCGCACCAGCCCGCGGAAATCCACCCGGCCGTCCGCAATGAAGTAGAAAATCAGCTTGTGCCCGCCGAACAGATGCTCCACCCCGCGCAGCTTCATCGGCAGGTCGTGCTCGCGTATCAGTTTCTTGCAGAACTGGTATTCTTTGGTCTCCAGCCGGTCGGTGATCTCGTTCTGCTTCTCGTAGTCCTCCGGCGTGGCTTTGCGCAGCAGCTCGCCCGTGGGGGTTTCGTCCGCGGTGCCGTCTTTGCGCACCTGCACCACCTCGCCCCACTCGACGCCCCGCGGGGTGCGCACAACCACGTTCTGGCCGGGCGCAACGGCGCCGTCGGGGGCGTTGAACCGTCCCCGCGTGCCCATCGCTCCGTAGCGTACCACCGCTGTTGCCATGCCCTCAAGGCCTCCTTCAGTCGTCTCTGCCCTGCACACCTACCATTATAGCCCATCACCGGGGTCGTGTTGAACGAAACGGAGGATTGCGGCGCCGCGCGCCGCGATGCCGTTGCAGGGCTTGGGGCTTTTCGGTAACATGAACGGGACGTTGATGGGGTGCTGCCACACTTACTTGCGCGCCTGGAGGGACGACGATGGTGAAGCTGTTTTCGGCACGTGAACTGATTGACATTGCCATCCGCGAGGAACAGACCGGGGCCAACTTCTACCGCGCTCTGGCCGACAACACGGATTCGGACGACCTGCGTGAGTTCGCCCTCGAAGTCGCCGAAATGGAGGACGAGCACGAGCAGAAATTCCGCCACCTGCGAGACCGCGTGGGCGACTACGAGCCGACCGGCGAGTCCTACTCCGGCGAGTACGAGTCCTACATGTCCTACCTGACCGAGGGGCGCATCTTCCCCGCCGGGCAGGATGGCACGGACCTGGCCGAGCGCCAGGCGGACGATCGGGAGGCCGTGGAGACGGCCATGGAACTGGAGCGCAACACGCTGCTGTTCTACCACGAGATGCTGCAGTTCATCCCCGAGAACGAGCAGCCGCTGCTGGACGATATAATTGCCGAAGAGCGCCAGCACGTGACCGACTTCGCCGAGTACAAGGAAGAGCACTTCTGAGCCGGGGTTATTCTTAACAGGCACGTGCCATGTTTTCCCGGGCAGCCACCTTCTCCAGGGCGGTTGCCCGGTCTTCTATTCGGTGCCCGAGGGGGGGGGCTACTGGTCGCCGGATTCGCCGGACATGTGCTGCAGCAGGTCCCGCAATTCCTTCAGCACGACCGTCTGCTCGGCAGCCACGCGCTCGGTTCTTTCGAACTGGTCTTCCAGCGCGGCCAGCTTGAAGCTGTTATGGACGCTGAGCACGGCGGCGCCGAAGGCCAGAAACAGGCAGACCAGCCAGGCCAGCAGTTGGGAGGCGTTCATTCGGTTTCCCTTTCCGTGTGCGTGGGGCCCGGCGGCGCGGCCTGCACCGGGCCGTCGGGGGTCTCCAGGAACTGCATCCGGTAGAGGCGTTCGTACTCCCCGCCCCGATCAAGCAACCCGTCGTGCGTGCCCATCTCGATGACGCGGCCCGCCTTGAGCACCACGATCTGGTCCGCGTGGCGCACGGTGGAGAGCCGGTGGGCGATCACCAGCGTGGTGCGGCCCTCCATGAGGTTCTGCAGGGCCCTCTGCACCAGCAGTTCGGACTCGGCGTCCAGGTTGCTGGTGGCTTCGTCCAGGATCAGGATGGGGGCGTTCTTGAGGATGGCCCGCGCGATGGTGATGCACTGCCTCTGCCCGCCTGAGAAGCGGCTGCCCCGCTCGCCCGCCATGGTCTCGTAGCCCTCGGGCAGGCGGGTTATGAACTCATGGACGTTGGCCGCCCGTGCGGCGGCGATCACCTGCGAGTCGTCGGCGTTTGGTTTGCCGTAGCGTATGTTCTCCGCAACGGTGCGGTTAAACAGAAAGGGATGCTGGCCGACGATCGCCACGTGACTGCGAAGGCTCTCCAGCGTGAATCGCCGCACGTCCACACCATCCACTCTGACTGCCCCACGGTCCACGTCGTAGAACCGGGGGATGAGATCAAGCAAAGTGCTTTTGCCGGCCCCTGTCTCGCCCACGATGGCATAGGTCTTTCCGCAGGGCACGGTCAGGCTGATGTCCCGGAGCACTGGTTCGTCGTCGTAAGCAAACCAGACACCGTCGAACTGGACCTCCTTGCGCACGTCGGTCAGCACGATCGCGTCGGGTGCTTCCTGAATCTCAGAAGCGGTATCCAGCAGTTCAAATAGCCGCTTTACGCCCCCCATGCTTTCCTGAAGGCCGTTATACGATTTCACCAGGTGGCGTATGGGAGTAGAGGTTAATGCAAGGCATCCCACGCACAGGAACAGAGACGTCACGTCCAGTCTTCCGGTGCTGACCAGCCAGCCAGCCAGCCAGACGGTGAAGGCCGTCATCTCCGCCAGCAGCAGGTCGGGCAGCGCATCGGCCCAGGCGCGCGTGCGTACCAGCTTAAAAGCACGCCTCAGTTGCTGGCGCGTGTAATCCCGAAAGCGAGTTCCTTCCCTCTTTTCCCCCTGAAACGTCTTTACCTCCCGGACTCCTTGCAGCATCTGGGTAATAGCGTCAGTCACATCCCCCAATAGGGCCAGATTCTTCTGGCTATGGCGACGTAGCCGCCCCCCATAACGGCCTTGCAGGAGGGCCATGACAGGCAGGCAGACCAAAGCCACCAGCGTGAGATGCCAGCTAAACCACACGGCAAGCCCCAGGAAAACCACCAGCATGAACGGCGCTTTCAGGAGTTTGCCAAAGATAAGTTTGAGAGCCTGCTGGGTGGCCGAGATGTCGTTGGTCAATCGGCTGACCAGTTCACCCGTGCGGTGTGTGGCATAGTACTGCAGCGAGAGCGATGAAAGCCGGTCAAAAACCGCAGCGCGCAAATCGGCCATGATCCGCCAGACGACCCGACGGTGGATATATTGATAGGTGAAATTGGATACCACCAGCAGGGGGGCGATGCCAACCGCAAAGACAAGGGCAATCCTGGCCAGGGTGTTTCCCGAATATAGCCACTGCCGCGCATGGCTGATGCCGGGCAGGTTTGTGAACCAGTCTTGGAACCGCTTCTTGGTCGAAGTCACCGGGTCAACCGGCCTGTGCTGTTCCCCAGATTCAGCGGCGACATCCGTCTGCCGCTCTCGGGCCTGCAACACATCGATGGCCGGTTTCAAGAGAACCATGATGTTTGCGCTCAGAGCCGTGGCAAGGACCATCGCAACCATCGCCGCGACTATCTGTTTCCAGTAAGGCATGGCATAGCCGTAGAACCTCCACGCTTGTTCGATGTCCCGTTTGAGGTTCGTCTCAGCCATGGTCGGGCCCGCAAGTCGGGCTAAAGTGGAACGGGTGACAACCGCAATGATAGCGCAGTGGAGAAGTTAGCGTCAAGGCAGGGAAGTGGCGTTCGGCGGACGGGCGACGGTTTGTCTTGCCGGATGCCCCCGGGTATAATCGGGATGTACGGCTTGAAACCGGCAGATTGACTGCCGCAGGCCATCGCAGAGTTACCGAGACCGCGGGAGATTGAGACAGTGACGCAGTTGCAGAGCGCCCGCAGCGGCGAGACCACACGGCTGATGAACCAGGTCGCTCGGGACGAGGGCCTGGACCCCGCGTCTCTGCGCCGGAGGATCGCCGACGGGCTGGTGGTCATCCCCGCCAACCGCCGGCACACCGGCCTGCGGCCCATCGGCGTGGGCGAGGGGCTGCGCACCAAGGTGAACGCCAACCTGGGCACTTCGCCGGACAGGAGCGACCTGGAGAAGGAACTGTCCAAGCTCCGCGTGTCCCTGCACGCGGGGGCGGACACGGTGATGGACCTGAGCACGGGGGGCGACATAGACGCCGTGCGCCGCGCCATCATGGCGGAATCGCCCGCCCCCGTCGGCACGGTGCCCATCTACCAGGCCGCCATCGAGGCCGGGGGGCCGGGCCTGATGTCCGCGGACGGGTTCCTGTCGGTCTTCGAGCGGCACGCACGCGATGGCGTGGACTTTGCTACGGTGCATGCCGGCGTCACGCGGGACGCGATACCCCTGCTGGAAAAGCGCCTGATGGGCGTGGTCAGCCGGGGAGGGTCCTTCCTGGTGCGCTGGATGCGGCGCCACGAGCGGGAGAACTTCCTCTACGAATGCTTCGATGAAATCCTGGCCATCGCCCGCGAATACGACGTGACCATGAGCCTGGGTGACGGGCTGCGGCCGGGGTGCATCGCCGACGCCACCGACCAGGCCCAACTCCACGAACTGGAGATACTGGGCGAGCTGGCCGCCCGTTGCCGGCAGCAGGGCGCGCAGGTCATGATTGAGGGGCCCGGACACGTGCCGCTGGATCAGGTGCCGCAGAATGTGCGCCTGGAAAAAGAGCACTGCGATCGGGCGCCGTTCTACGTGCTGGGACCGCTGCCCACCGACATCGCGCCGGGCTACGATCACCTGGTGGGCGCCATCGGCGGCGCGCTGGCCGCCTCCCACGGGGCGGATTTCCTGTGCTACGTCACCCCGAAGGAGCACGTGGGCCTGCCCGACGAGGAGGACGTCCGGCTGGGCGTCATCGCCAGCCGCATCGCCGCCCACGTGGGCGACGTGGCGAAGGGTATTCCCGGGGCCGCCGCGCGCGACGCCACGATGAGCCGCCTGCGCGCGGACCGGGACTGGGACGGAATGGTGCAGCACGCGCTGGACCCGCAAACGTTCGCCCACATGTTGGTGACCGAGGAGAAGACGGATCGCTGCTCGATGTGCGGGGAATTCTGTGCGGTGAAGCTTTTCCGCGAGGCCGCCGAGGAAGCCGGCCCGACGCCGGCCGTCGCGGCCCCGCAAGAACATTCCGAGGGGGGCTGAGCCATGGGTTTCGCAGATACGGACGCCTCCGTCCTGAGGCCCCAGATCGCCGAGCTGAAGCGCACCCGCAACGCCGTCATACTGGCCCACGTCTATCAGCGGTCCTCCGTCCAGCAGGTGGCGGATTTCACCGGCGATTCCCTGGGCCTGAGCCGCCGCGCAGTGGAGACCGACGCCGACGTCATTGTCTTCTGCGGCGTGCGTTTCATGGCCGAGACCGCCGCCATCCTGAATCCCGACAAGACCGTCCTGCTGCCCGAACCCGCGGCCGGCTGCCAGATGGCCGAAATGGCCACCGCGCAGGCCGTCCGAGAGCGCCTGAAAGATCTGTCCGAGGATACGGCGGTGGTCAGCTACGTCAACAGCCTTGCGGAGGTCAAAGCCGTTTCCGACATCTGCTGCACCTCCTCCAACGCAGTCTCCGTGGTTAACTCCCTCTCCGAGCAGCACGTGTTGTTTGTGCCGGACCGCAACCTGGCCTCCTACGTGGCCGAGCAGACCGATAAGACCGTCACCCCTTGGGACGGTTACTGTTACGTGCACGATCCCGGCGTCAGCGCGGCCGCCATCCGCGACCTGAAACGGCTGCACGGGGGCGCGGTGGTCATGGTTCATCCGGAGTGCAGCCCCCAGGTGCGCCGGCTGGCGGACTTCGTGGGCAGCACGGCCCAGATGCTCGACCACGCCGCAGAGTCGGACGCCCGCGGGTTCATCGTCGGCACCGAGGAGGGTCTGCTTCACCCACTGCGGGAGCAGAATCCCCGCAAGCAATTCTACGCCACGGGCAGCATCTGCAGCTCCATGAAACTGACCACCCTCAGCTCCGTGCGCCGTGCGCTGGACCGCATGAGCAACGTCGTGCAGGTGGCCCAGGAGGTCCGCGAACCCGCCCGCGCCGCCCTGGAGAGGATGCTACAGGTATAGTTGAGCCCGCTCCGTCCTACTGCAACCCGCCGGGGGGAGTTCTTCGCGTGAGCGCGACGATCGGCATAGACGTGGGCAGCACGGCCGTGAAGGTTCTGGCCGTGCGCGACGGTCGGCCCGTGCAGCGTCTGGTGGAAGCGACCGGCGCCGACATTGCCCGGCAGTGCGGGCGCCTGCTGGAGCGGTTGGGCATCGAGGGCAGGCTGTGCGCTACGGGCTACGGCCGGGAGCTGGTGCCCGGGGCGCACCTGCGGGTGAGCGAGATCATGGCGAACGCCGTCGGGGCGGGCTGGCTGCGCCGGAACTGGGGCTTGCTCGAGCAGGTCTTCGGCTCCGCCCCCGTGCCGGAGCGGCTCGACGGGCGCATCCGCACAGTCATAGACGTGGGCGGCCAGGACAGCAAGGTCATAACCTTCGACGACGAGGGCCTGGTTCAGGATTTTGCCATGAACGACCGCTGCGCGGCGGGCACCGGGCGGTTTCTGGAGGTCATGGCACGGGCGCTGCAGGTGGACCTGGCGGGACTCGACCGACTGGCGCTCGCAGCGGACGAGCCGGCCCGGCTGAACAGCACCTGCACCGTGTTCGCGGAATCGGAGGTCGTGTCACTGCTGGCCCGCCGCACCCCGCCGGAGCGCGTGGCGGCCGGGCTGTTCGACTCCGTGGCGGCGCAGGTGGCGGGCCTGGCGGAGGGCTGCCGGTGGCGCCCGGAGGTGCTGTTGGACGGTGGGCCGTCGCACAGCACCGCGCTGCGGCGGGCGGTCGGCCGGCGGCTGGACACGCGGGTGCTGGTGCCGCCCTGCGCCCAGTTCGCCACGGCCCTCGGCGCCGCACTGCTGGCCGCCGAAGAGCAAACCGAGGAAGGACCCGCCCGTCCGGCAGGTTGACAGACGGGGGGCGGCCGGTATCATGAAAGAGGACATTTTCGGCCGATAGCAGCGGGGCAGACCATGGGAAGAACGATATGTGCAGTGACGCTGGCGGTGGCGATCGTGGCAGTGTCGGTTTTTGCGGGGGGGGAAGGCGCCGAGGAAGCGCAACCGGTCAGGGTGCCCATGCAGCCCTACCGAACCCTGCCGGCGATGGCCGTTTACCGGGCCGCCGGGGAGAGCATCCAGGCTCCGGTCCGCTTCCGGGACACCTACACCGGCTCCTTCTCCGTTGCCGACTCCCTGCCCGATCTGGAGTTGGGCGGCCGGACGTATCAGACGGCGGTCGCATTCCGCACGGGGGCCAACCTCGTCTGCCTGGTGCCGCGCTCCAACGCGGAGGCTCTTCGGGTCATCTTCGGGTCCGGCGGCGCCCAGAGGCCCGTCATCGGCGCCGGGCAGCAACTGGTCATCGAGGGCCAGCTGCCGGGAGGGCGGCGCCTTCAAAGGTACGTCCTTGTGGAGGCCTTGTCCGCCGGGAACACCATCCGTGCCGACGTGCAGCACGAGCTGCGCGTCTCTCTGCCGGGCAAGCAGACGGCCGCCCTCATTCAGGACCCGGGCACGCAGACGCTCCGGTTCCCCTGCTCGCACCAGGAGGGGCAAATGGAGGCCCTGGAGGTGACGGTGAATCCTATGAGCCCCCAGGCCGCCCTGGTTGAGGCGGCCGAGCTGGCCGGTCAGTTCCACGGGCTGGACGGCGCCAAGGTCTACGGCGATTACGGTCCGGGAACGGTCTATCGGAATCTGCGGGACCCCGGCGTGCTGAACGTGCGGTTCACGGACGACGTCATACGTGTCGGCCGACGGCTGGTGCCATCGGGGCTCAGGTCCGTGAGGTTGCCGGTGGGGAACAGGACGGTGCGCGTGCCGATCGCTTACGCCTTCGAGACTTCGCAGCACGTGCTGTGTCTGGTGCCGGACGTCTGGCCCACGCTGGTTCAGCAGGCCAACCGCCTGCTGCCGGGGGAAGTCGTCCGGGTGCAGGGCAGCACGCTGGCGGACGCGGAGGCCGTGGTGGTTGACTACATGGACTTCCCCCTGGAGTGGGAGATCGCGGGCGAGAGCAGCAACTGGTGGGTCACGCTGCAACTGGGCGAGGAGGGCAGCCGCAGGGTGTTCTGGGACGTGGGGTCTTACGCTTTCCCCGAGATGCGCTGCCGGTACGCACAGGGCTATGAGCCCATCCGGGCAGTCATGGCGCAGTACCGACTGGTGCAGCGGTGACGGGGCTCAATCCGCGGGGCCGGCCACCTGCCGTCGTCCTTCCTCCAGCGCACGCAGGTTGAGTTCCAGCAGGTCTTCCCGCCCGCTGAACTTGTCCTTCAGCGCCTCGCGGCAGCTCTCGACCGTGACCAGGGAGCAGAACTCCACGTACGCCCCCAGCAGTATGATGTTCGCCGCCCGCACCTCGCCCATCCGGGCCGCCACCTCGCCGGCGGGCACGGCCAGCAGTTCCGCGCCGGGCGCGCGGTTGCACTGCGCCAGGTCCACGCTGGAGGAGTTGACGACGGCCACCCCGCCGCGCTTCAGCCGGGTTAGGAACCGCTCGTAGGAGAGCTGGTTGAGCATGAGAAGGGCGTCCGCCCGCTCCACCACGGGGCTGTAGATGGGCTTCGGGCTGAGCACCACCTGGCAGTTGGCCGTGCCTCCGCGCACCTCGGCGCCGTAGGAGGGCAGGTAGGTGACCATGCGGCCCTCGTTCATGGCCGCCACGCACAGCAGCTTGCCCAGGGTCAGTGCGCCCTGACCGCCGAAGCCGGCGGCTATGATGCGTCGCTCGCCGTTGAGAGCGGCGCTGTCCGGCTGCGGCTGGGCTTCACTCATGGTTCTCTGCCTTCGCGTCGCGGATCACGCCCAGGGGGAATACCCGGGTCAGCACTTCCTCGATGTGGCGGAAACACTCGATGGGGCTCATGCGCCAGTAGGTGGGGCAGGGGGAGAGCACCTCCACCAGGCTGAAGCCCGTGCCGTCCATCTGGTAGCGCAGGGCCTTCTTCATCAGCCGTTTGGTCTCCCGGATTCGCGCCGGCGACGTCACCGTGGTGCGGGCCAGCAGGGCGGGGCCGGCAAGCTGATCCAGCAACTCGCACATGCGGATGGGCCGGCCCGTGGTCGCCTCGTCCCGGCCGCGGGGGGTGGTGGCCGTCTTCTGCCCCACCAGCGTGGTGGGCGCCATCTGGCCGTTGGTCATGGCGTAGACGGCATTGTTGACGAAGATGATGCTTATGTTCTCCCCCCGGTTGGCGGCGTGTATGGTCTCCGCCATGCCGATGGAGGCCAGATCCCCATCGCCCTGGTAGGTGAACACCACCTTCTGCGGAAGCATCCGCTTCAGACCGGTGGCCACGGCGGGCGGGCGGCCGTGGGCGGCCTCGCTCCAGTCAATGTCTATGTAATCGTACGCGAGCACGGCGCAGCCCACCGGTGCAATGCCGATGGTCCGCTCCCGGATGTCCAGCTCCTCCAGCGCCTCCGCCAGCAGCCGGTGCAGCGTGGCGTGGCCGCAGCCGGCGCAGTAATGCGACCGGACGTCGGTCATGCACGCGGGCCGGCGGTAGAGCGGCGTTACCGTGCTTCTGGTCTTCTCTTTTGTTCTCATCGTTCCCCTCGTTGGGAGGAATCATCGAAGAGGGAGATCAGCTCCTTGGTCACCTGTCCCGCCTCGGGCAGCAGGCCCCCCAGGCTGGACAGCAGTTCGACGGGGCAGCGTCCCTCGACGGCCAGGCGCACGTCTTCCACCAGTTGCCCCGCGCTCATCTCCACCACCATTATGCCCCGCACCCGCTCGGCCAGCTCCGCCAGCGGCGGGGAGGGGAAGGGCCAGAGCGTGATGGGCCGGAACAGCGCAACGCTGAACGGCAGCTCCCGCGGCGGCCGCTCCACCACCTGGCGGCAGATGCGGGCGCTGGTGCCGTAGGCCACCAGCAGCACCTCCGCGTCCTCCGGGCCCGCCAGCTCGAAACGGACCTCCTCCTCGGCGATCCGACGGTGTCTGGCCAGGAACTTCCGGTGGAACTGCGCCATATCTTCCGCCTCCGCGACGAAAGACTTCACCACGTTTCGCGCGCGGCCCGGTTCGCCGGTCAGGGCCCACGGTTTCGGCGGGGGCTCCGGCTCGGGCAGATGGTCAAAGCTGACCGGCTCCATCATCTGGCCGATCATGCCATCGCTCAGCACGATCACGGGGTTGCGGTAGCGGTCGGCCAGATCAAAGGCCAGGTAGGTCAGGTCGCAGAACTCCTGCACCCCGGCCGGGGCCAGCACGATGCAGCGGTAGTCGCCGTGGCCGCCGCCGCGGGTGGCCTGGAAGTAGTCGCCCTGCGAGGGGGCGATGTTGCCCAGTCCCGGCCCGCCCCTCTGCACGTTCAGGATGACGGCCGGCAGTTCGCTGCCCGCCAGGTAGGAAATGCCTTCTTGCTTCAGGCTGATGCCGGGGCTGCTGCTGGAGGTCATGCAGCGGGCTCCGGCGGCGCTGGCGCCGTAGAGCATGTTGATGGCGGCCACTTCGCTCTCGGCCTGTATGAACACGCCGCCCCGCTGCGGCAACTGGTCGGCCATGTAGGCGGTCAGCTCGTTCTGGGGCGTGATGGGGTAGCCGGCGTAGAACCGGCATCCGGCCCGTATGGCCGCCTCCCCGGCGGCCTCGTTGCCGGAGACCAGAACGCGCTGTGCCTGTTGCTGACCCATCGGCCCTCAATCCGAACCGGTTTCGCTCGGGACGGGTTCGTCCACGCGGACTATCTGGATGGCCGCGTCGGGACACATCACCGCGCACCGCGTGCAGCCGTTGCACTCCACCTCCCGCCGCACGGCGGCGGCCTGTATGCCGTATTCGTTGGGCTTCTCCTCGATGTAGAGTTTGCCCTGCGGGCAGAACTCCACGCAGAGGGCGCAGCCCTTGCAGAAGCGGGACGAGATCTCTATGCGGAATCGCTTAGACATAGCGTGGCTGCCCCCTCCAGTCCAACTTGTTGCGCAGCGTCTCGAAAAACTTGTTCCTGCCCGTGCGGATCAACCGCAACGGAGTCTCCGACTCAGCAATGGTCGCCACGTCGCCCTCCTGAATCTCCTCGCTCACCTGTCCGTCTACAGTCAGGGCGGGCGTCTGGGCGAAATCGCGGGCGCTCAGGCTCACGCCCAGCCCCGGCGGCAGCACCAGCGGGCGGTTGCTCAGTGTGTGGGGGCAGATGGGCGTCACCACCATGCCCTCGAGCTGCGGGTACAGGATCGGCCCGCCTGCGGCCAGGCTGTGCGCCGTCGAGCCCACGGGCGTGGCCACAATCAGCCCGTCCGCCCGGTAGGTGGTCACCAGCTCTCCGTCCACCTGGAAGTCAATGGTGATGATCCGGGAAAGGGCGGTGCGGCTGATCACGGCGTCGTTCAGAGCGTGTACGTCCACGATGCTCTCGCCGTCGCGCTCCAGCACGCAACGGAACATCATGCGCTCGCTTAGCTCGTAAATGCCGTCCAGAACGTCGGCCAGCACCTCCCGGAACTCGTCCAGCGTGGCCTCGGTCAGGAAGCCGAACTTGCCCGCGTTCAGACCCAGCAGTGGCACGCCGTGGGGGGCCAGCCGGCGGGCGGCGCGCAGGACGCTGCCGTCGCCCCCCAGTACCACCGCGAAGTCCACCTCGTCCAACTCCCGCTCGGCATCCAGGTCCACGCGCACGGAGGCCCTCTGGGCGAGCCACGGCTCCATGTGGTCCACGGCCTCGAGGACCGCGGCCTTCTGCCTGTTTCCGAGGATGAGAACCTTCTTCACTCGTCTGCCTCGGTGTCGGCGGGCGTCGAGGAAGTCTCCTGGTCGGGCATCTCGAAGGGTTTCTCTTCCAGTCCCCCGTCCAGGGCTTCCACCAGTTTGCGGACCTTGATGTCCGCACTACGGAGTTTTTCCTGACAGCGCCGGTACGCCTCTATGCCCTCTTCGTAAAGACGCAGTGACTCTTCCAGGGGCAGATTGCCCTCTTCCAGCTTCAGGACCGTTTGTTCGAGCTTCTGCAGGTCCTGCTCGAAACCGGCCGGCTCGCGCTCTTCTGTGGTCTGTTGCTCATTCATAGCATTGCCGCACCCGACTGGAACGATGTGTATGGGCAGCCAGCAGGCAGATGTCACCATCCCCGCCGGTAACGCGGCCCTCGCATCGCACGGAGGTTTTGCCCTCGTGCAAGCCCTGTATTATAGTGAACACTCGACCGTATGTCCAAATCGGACTTTCGGCAGAGCCCAAATGGAAATCAAACCGACCGAAGATAAGATCGCCCGGGCCTGTGCGCTGGCCCGGCCTTGCCGTGTCTGCCCCCGCCTGTGCGAGGTTGATCGGCCCGCCGGGGATACCGGTTACTGCGGCATCGGCGCCACGCCGCTTGTCTCCAGCGCCTCACCGCATTTCGGCGAGGAGCCCTGCCTGGTAGGCCGCGGCGGGTCCGGCACCATCTTCCTGGCCGGCTGCAACCTGCTGTGCGTCTTCTGCCAGAACTACGACATAAGCCACGGCCGCGCGGGCAGCCAGACCGGGCCGGCCGACATCGCCCGCGCCATGCTGGCCCTCGAGCGGCGCGGTTGCGAGAACGTCAACTTCGTCACCCCCAGCCACGTGGCGCCCTGGCTGATGGACGCCGTGCGCCGCGCCCGGCTGGACGGCCTGGAACTTCCGATCGTCTACAACTGCGGCGGCTACGAGAGCGTGGAGATGCTGCGGCTGCTGGAGGGCACCGTGGACATCTACATGCCCGACGCCAAGTTCTGGGACCCCGAAAGTTCCGAGAAGTACCTGCACGCGGCGGATTATCCCGAACGTATGCGCGAGGCGCTGCTGGAGATGCAGCGGCAGGTGGGCGACTTGAGAATCGAGAACGGCGTAGCCCGGAGCGGCCTGCTGGTGCGCCACCTGGTGATGCCCGGTTGTACCGACGAGAGCCGCAGCATCCTCGATTTCATCGCCGAACGTGTCTCCCCCGACGCCCACGTCAATGTCATGTCCCAGTACAGGTCCCTCTACAAGGCCGGCGACTACCCCCGCATCAGCCGCCCCGTGGGCGCCGAGGAATACTCCGAGGTGCTGCACTACGCACAGGAGCTCGACCTTAACCTGGCGTGAGGCAGAAACCCCCGAAACCCCCGAAACCGGCATTGACGCGCCGCCCGCCGTAGGCTATCGTAAGGAATTGGACCACGGGCGATTGGCGCCCGGTTCATAGGGCTTTCCTGGGGTAGGAGGAACGGCCATGAACATCGAAGAGTATCTGAAGGACCAGGGGGTGGAGTTCGAGGTCATCGAGCACGAGCAGGCATTCACCGCGCAGGAGGTGGCGGCCGCCGAGCACGTGACGGGGCACAAGTTCGCCAAGCCGGTCATCGCCGACGGCGCCGAGGGGTCCTACATGCTGGTGGTGCCCGCCAGCCGGCATGTGGACTTCGACAAGGCGTCCGAACTCGCCGGCGAGACCCTCGAGATGGCCGAAGAGGGCGAGATGAAGAAGCTCTTTCCGGACTGCGAGGTCGGCGCCGAGCCGCCCTTCGGCGAGGAATACGGTCTGGATACTTTCGTGGACACGAGCCTGGCCGAGCGGGACGAGATCGTCTTCCGCGCGGGCACGCACGACAGGACGATCAAGATGAGCTATCAGGACTACGCCGACATCGAGCAGCCCACGGTCGGCGACATCGCCATGCCTGAGGAGTAGGGCGGCCGAAAGGAACACGGAGCCTGCGGCATGATGCACCTTGACGGTTGTGCGCGTCAGACGGTCGGGATCGTGGCGGTGGTCTTGATGGTCGCGGGACCGGCGGCCGTTGCCGTCTGGGCGGGCGCCGCGCACCCCCTCCAATCGGGACTCTTCCGGTGGCGCACGGGTCCGCCGTTGCTGCTGCCGAAGGACGTGCCCGGCGACCACCTGTATTCGGTCAAGGACCCCACCATCGTGCGCCACGAAGGCTGGTGGCACCTCTTCTACAGCATACGGGGCCAGAAGCGCAGCCACGCGACCCAGTACGTCTCCTTCGCCGAGTGGGACGAGGCCAATGATGCACCGCGCACGGTGCTGGGCCTGCACGACGGCTTCTTCTGCGCGCCGCAAGTGTTCTATTTCACGCCACACCGGCGCTGGTACCTGCTCTGCCAGGCGTCCGATGACTCCTGGGACCCCGAGTACGGGCCGGCCGTCTCCACCACGCGCGACATCGCGGACCCCGGTTCCTGGTCGCCGCTGACGCCGCTTTTCCGGGAGAAGCCGGACAACGTCCAGGCATGGCTCGACTTCTGGATCATCTGCGACGAGGAGAAGGCCCACCTCTTCTTCACCTCGCTGAACGGCCGGATGTGGCGTGCCGAGACGGCACTCGGAGATTTCCCCCACGGCTGGAGCCGCCCCGTCGTGGCGTTGCAGGGCGATGTGTTCGAGGCCAGCCATACCTACCGCATCAAGGGCACCGACCGTTACCTGACTCTCATCGAAGCACAGGGCGGGCACGGCTGGCGCTACTTCAAGGCGTACCTGGCCGACAGCCTGGACGGCGAATGGCGACCCCTGGCGGCGGAGCGGGACAACGCGTTCGCCTCGATGCGCAACGTGCGGCAGACCGGCCCCCGCTGGACCAACTCCATCAGCCACGGGGAGCTGATCCGCGCCGGCTCCGACGAGAAGCTGGAAGTTGACCCGGAGCGGCTGGCGTTCGTCTTCCAGGGCGTGCTGGACCGCGACCGCGCGGGCAAGAAGTACGGAGAGATCCCCTGGAGCCTGGGGCTGCTGCGGCCCGATTGGTGAGCGGGATCAGGTGCGGTATTCCTGCTCCAGGCGTTGGCGGGAGGTCTCGGCCAGATCCGGGCGGTCCAGCCTGTCGAACCCTTGGGCGATGCGGGCCATCAGCTCGCGCGTCACCTCCCGGCGCCTCTGCGGGGTTGACTTCCCTTCCGGGCTCATCGGCCGGCCGAAGTAGATCGAGATGCGCGCCGGCCGGGGCAGGGGGCGCTCCATGGGCCACGCCTCGTGCGCGCCCGCTATGGTGACCGGCACCAGCGGCACGCCGGCACGCAGGGCCAGGGCCGCCGCGCCCTCGTGGGGCTCCGTCAGTGCGCCGTCCGGGCTCCGGCGCCCCTCCGGAAAGATGCCGCACAGGTAGCCCTTCTCCAGGGCTTTCAGCATGGCCGACATGCTGCTGGGCCCCGCGCGCACCTCCTCCACGGGCACCGACCCGTAGAGCCGCATCAGCCACCCCACCACCGGCATGTTGTAGTAGAGCGTGGTGGCCATGTAGATTACGATCCGGTCCACCGCCACGCCCAGCGCCACGGGGTCGTAGAAGCTCTGGTGATTGGCGGCCAGCAGGGCGGGGCCCTCCGGCACGCGCTCCCGGCCGCACCAGCGCAGCCGGTGCACGATGGAGAAATAGGGCGAGACCACCCTCCGTGTCAGGCTCTCCAACCAGACTCTGTCCGGCGCCTCAGTCACCGTCGGCTCCCACCTTGTAGATGCAGACCAGCCCGACCGTCAGGAAGACAAGCTGCGCGAGCAGCCCCAGCCGGTAGCCTCCCGCGTGGACACCCGGTATCTCCAGGTCCGCCAGCAGCCCGAACGCCACGGCGCCGAACATAGACAGCTTGTGCCCCACGTTGTAGAGCCCGAAGTACTTGCCCACCTGCCCGCCCGGCACGATCTGCACCAGCAGCTTGCGCCCGGCCACCCAGATGCCCGCCAGCCCGAACCCGCCGAACAGGACGAACACCGGCATGAACACCGCGAAGTGCGGCGCGAACGCGCCCACGACCACCGCGACGCCCACGCAGAGCCCCGCCCCCAGCATCGTCCGCCGCGGCCCGGCGGCGTCCGCAATCCATCCCGCCAGCGCGCCCAGGATGCCCGCGCCCAGGCTGAACGGTATCAGCCACAGCATGGCGGTCTGCTTCTCCAGCCCGAACACGTGCACCATGTAGGGCGAGACCGCGATGATGCCTGTGTTCAGGGTGTCCACCAGGAAGAAGTTGCCCAGCAGAAACAGCAGCACCGCCCTGTGGCGCGGCAGCAGGCGGAGCGTGGTCAGCACCCGGCGGAACGCCAGCCGGGCGACGTTGCCCGCCGCCCCTTTCTTCGTCGGTGCCTTCTCGGGCACGAATACGAACAGCGGCACGCTGAACAGCAGGAACAGCAGCCCTGCCAGCGGAAAGATCAGCCGCAGCTCGTGTTGCGGGTCCACCTTCTGGTATGCCTCGATCACCAGCCACCCCACCGGCAGCGCGAACGCCACCCCGATGTATCCCAACGCCACGCCCAGCCCGCTGATCATGCCCAGCCGACGCTTCGGGGCCAGCGTGGGCATCAGGCTGTCGTAGAACACGAGCGAAGAGTGGAAGCAGAAATTCGCCACGAAAAACAGCCCCAGCATCACCCACGCCGAATCCGTCTGCCCGATAAGCCCGCAGCTCAGGCAGGCGATCGCGGTGAGGATGAAAAGGCTCCGCCGCGCCCCGCCCGCCCGATCCGCCATCTCCCCGGCAACGGGAAGGAAAACCCCGCTCGCCGCCAGCGAAAGCCCCGTGGTCAGGAAAGTCCACCGCTCCACCCCCGTGAATTCCTTGACGTGTAGCGTAATGGCAAACGAAACCACCAGCGCCGAGTAAATGGTATTCGCAAAATCATACAGCCCCCAGCTAACCGCCCGCCCCCAAAGGACACGGTCCGGCGTAGCCTCGGCATCCGCGCTGCGCGCCACATAGCTCATAGCAATCCCGAATTGAACCCCGTCAGCCGAATTCTAAGCCGCGCCGGTCCAATACCGCAAATGCCCGGCGGCCCCTGTGTGTCGTACCAGCGCTCCGCGAGTGCCGTTCCGGGCAGATGGAGTCTGCGGTGCAGAGCGAAGCAAGGCTGATGGACAAAGCCGGATATTCGCCATTAGCGGAAGAATGCCCTTGCATATGCCACCAAAACGCCTATAATGTCCTGTATCTTCGAACAAGGGGCGATCATGAGCATTGCCGAAAGACTCAAATATGCGCGAGAGCGTGCCGCGTTGACCCTGTCTCAAGTGCAGGAGCGGACAGGCATCGGCAGGTCTTCTGTCTCCGAATTTGAGCGGGGCAGGCGCGAGCCGAAGCTGAGCCAGCTTCAGGCTCTGGCCGATGCGTATCGCCGTCCACTTTCTTTCTTCCTGGAGGAAGGACCGATACCCCGGGAACTGGTCCTGTGGCGTAAGGAGCCGGACGAAGGGTCGCGCGAGAGGGAAGTCGAGTTTCTGCAACTGTGCGAACAGTACCACAACCTGGAGATGTGGTGTGATGAGCGTACCCTGAGTTCGCTGCCGGAACCGACGGGAGGCACGTCCCAGTTCGATTATGCCGACGCCGAGCGCCTGGCTCTGGCAGTGAGGTCCGAGCTTCAACTCGGCGATAGGCCGGGCCATGAACTCCTGCGTGTCCTGGAGGAGGTTTGCGGCGTAAAAGTCTTCCACAGAGAATTCTCCCCTTCCGGCACCGCGGCGTCTACAAGAAGTGATACCTTCGGGCCTGCCGTGCTGCTGAACTCGGCCAACGTGCGCTGGCGGCGGAACTTCGACCTGGCTCATGAACTCTTCCACCTCTTGACCTGGCATGTTTTCAGGTCCGCAGGCGACGTGGATAGTCGTGTCGCTTCCGACTGGGAAGAAAAGCTTGCCACATGTTTTGCGCGAAACCTGCTCATGCCGGCCGACGTGACACGTGTGGCAATTAACAATCGGGTGAAGGATGGAAAGGTATCCTTTGAGGCGCTGTTTGATGTTGCGCGGCAGTTTGACGTTTCAGTTGAGGCGCTCTTGTGGCAGACGCATTTCCTCTTTGGTCGTGGCCCCGAAGACAGTGAGAAGACCCGGGAGGCGATACAACATGCGCGACAGCTTGTTCCGCTGTACGAGGAGCGGGATAGCACTGCACCGCCCAGATGGCCGGCCCGTTACCACGCGCTTGCCGTGAAGGCCCTGCGTCGAGGAGAGCTTTCAATCGGGCGTTTCGCTCAGTATCTCGAAATCAGCCGCGCAAAGGCAATGACCTACATCGAACAAGAGATCGAGGATGAAGAAGAAATCGAGGTCTCTCCTGCTTGATGCAAATGTCGTGATAGAGCTTTTCAAGCAAGGGATCTGGGAAGGTGTTGTGCAGGCCTACGATATCCGCCTGTCACAGACTGTCGCCGAAGTTGAAGCCCACTTTTTCGTGACCGACGAAGGTGAGCGGTGCGATTTTGCGGTTGCCGATTATGCAGAGCAGGGCCTCATTGAGATATTTGAAGTAGCTGTTGCCGAGCTGATCGCTTTCCGCCAGCGCTTCGATCCATCCTACGCCGACCGCCTTGATCCTGGCGAGACCGAATCTCTGATATACCTCCTCGACAGCAATGAGAAACTCGTCATCTGTTCGGCTGACAAGATTGTATACCGCGTTCTTGGCAATCTCCGGATGAGCGAACGGGGCCTGTCTCTTGAAGAAGTCCTGGCTGCTGCGGGACTGGGCCGGGACCTCCCCTACCAGTTCACCAAAGCATACCGCGAGAAGTGGAGATCCAAGGGATTTGAAGACGGCATGAGGGGCATGGGCCTCGACCGACGACAGTAGCCTCCTGTCCCGGCAATGGATTAATCACCGCGTCTGTCAGGCCTGCTGCTTCATATTCCCCGACGGGATGCGGCGGATGGCCAGGGTGGCGCTGAGGCGCAGGACGAGGCTGGCCAGGAAGAGGGCGTGGAAGCCCACGACGGTCACGCCGCCGACCTGCCATGAGGACTCGCCGAAGATCTGGAGCAGGATGCCCGCCAGCAGCGAGCCCGTGCCGCCGGCTATGCAGCCGACGCAGGTGCTGACGGCCATGTACATGGGAACGTGGCCGGGGGAGCGTAGCCGGGTTACCAGCTTGGTGGAGGCATTGAGGGCGGCTTCGCTGGCAATGCCGCCGATCACCGCGGCCGGGGCCAGCCAGAGCAGGGCGGTGTCGGGGCGGGCAAACAGCCAGAACAGGGGCAACAACGCCCAGAAGGTGTGACCCACCCGCAGCACCGGCTTCACGCCGTAGCGGTCTATCAGCGCCCCGCTCCAGGGCGCCGTGAGCACCGCCGAGGCCAGGGGAACCAGGATGAGCACCAGCGACCCGCCGAAGAAGTTGCGCTTGATGCCCAGGTTCTCCACGAAGTAGAGCACCGCCAGCGAGCCGCCGAGCGTCATGCCGAAGGTCCACAGCCCGTTGAACAGCAGCCACGGGCGGAACCGCGCGTCCTGCAACGGCACCAGCAGCCCCCGCCAGAACGATTTGCGCGGCGGCCTGGACATGGGCGGCTCGGGGATGGTGCGGTGGATGAACAGGTCCGCCATCCCCAGCACGAATCCCACCGCGAACACCGCCAGCAGGCTGCTCATCTGTGAGCGTGCCCCGAACCGGTCCAGCGCATAGCCGATGGGCACCACGACGCACAGGTTGGCCAGTGCGATCCACGCCCGCCGCCGGCCCATGAAACGCCCGTGCCCCTCCTCCGGGATCAGGTCCGCCAGCCACGAGAACCACGGCGGAGCCGAGATGGCCGCCAGCGCGTTGGAGAGGATCAACAGCCCCATGAAAGCCAGCCGCGCCAGGGGCTCGGAAGTCTGGAACAGAAAGTAGGCCGCCACCACTCCGCCCGCCCGCAGCAGACGGCTGAACAGCGCCGCGGCGAACCAGAGCGTCTTGCGGCTTCCTGTGCGACCGACGATGTGCGCCGAGAGGAGCTGGCAGACCAGCGTGAACGAGGATAGCGACGCCAGCAGCCCCCACTGCCAGTACTGCAAGCCGAGCTGGTTGCCGAAGGCGGTCAGGTAGATGCCGGACATGAGGGCGAAAAACACCATCCCCATGGCGCCCGTCAGGATGTGCTTCCGCATGATGGTGGGAAGCTCCCACGGGTAGACGACGTCCGCCTCGGACTGAGCTTCGTCGGTAAAGATGCCGTGGAGGAACGACGATTTGCCCATGAGATTTCTCTGCGCAGTGCTGCGGGTACGCTGAATCGGCGCCGGAAGGGAATCGTAGCACGCACAGAAGCGGCGTCAACGGATTCCGGGTGGAAAAGGTGGAGCGGGCGATGGGATTCGAACCCACAACAACTGGCTTGGAAGGCCAGAACTCTGCCAATTGAGTTACGCCCGCAACGTATGTGGTGGGCAGGGGAGGATTCGAACCTCCGAAGGCAATCGCCAACAGATTTACAGTCTGTTCCCTTTGGCCGCTCGGGAACCTGCCCACCGATGGCTTTTCTGGAGCTAGTGAGGGGAATCGAACCCCTAACCTGCGGTTTACAAAACCGCTGCTCTACCGTTGAGCTACACTAGCAGCGCGGAGAGCGCAAAAAACCAATATAAATGCCTCCCGCTCTGATTGCAAGTGCTTCCGGTCGCACGGCGCATCCGAGGCAAAACCATCGCGCCAAACGGCGAGATTGCCGCGGGGCCTGGCGGCCCCTCGCAATGGCGGCGCGCACCTTCCGCTCCGCGCCACGCAGGCTCCGTTTCCCGCGCGCGGAGCGGCTGTTAGAATAGACGTTAGACCCAATCACCGAGGCCCCAACATGCACATCAAACTGCGCTGCGGCGCGCGGCACCTCCGGGTGGCCGTGCCCGATGCCGCGACCATCTACGAATCGGATTACCCACCGCCCGCGCGCGACCCGGCGGGGGTCGTCATGGCGGCCGTGCGTTCCCCTCTGGAGGCGCCTCCGTTGAAGAAGGCTTTGCAGGACCGGCGGGCGGGACCGGTGGTGGTCGTGGTCTCGGACATAACGCGCCCGGTGCCCTATCCGGCGTTCCTGGGCGACCTGCTGGCCGAGGTTGAGGAGGCGGGCGTCGCGCGGGATGACATCCTCATCCTCGTCGCCACGGGCATGCACCGGGCCTGCCCTCCGGCGGAGCAGCGGGAGATGCTGGGGGACGCGGCCGATATCTACCGCGTGCTCAACCACGACGCACGGGACGAGGACCTGCTGACGGAACTGCCCGCCCGCAGCCACGGCGGGTCGCCCGTGCGGCTGAACCGTGACTATGTCGAGGCCGGATTCCGGCTGATCACCGGCCTGGTGGAGCCGCATTTTATGGCCGGTTTTTCGGGCGGGCGGAAGGCCGTCTGCCCCGGCCTGACCGCGCTGGAGACCATCGAGCAGTTCCACGGTTTCGAGTTCCTTGACCATCCGCGTGCGCGGAACGGCACGCTGCGGGGCAACCCGCTCCACGAGGAGGCGCTGTCCGTGGCGCGTGCGGCTCCGGCCGACTTCAGCGTCAACGTGGTGCTGGACCAGAACCGGCGCCTGGTGCGGGCCTTCGCGGGGGAGATGGAGGCGGCGCACCAGGCTGCGTGGCGTTTCGTGGCGCGGTGTGCCTGTCCGCGTGTCGAAAGCGCGGCGGACGTCGTGCTCACCTCCAGCGGGGGCTACCCCTTGGACGCCACGTTCTACCAGTGTGTGAAGGGCTTCGTCTCCTGCCTGCCCGCGGTGCGCGAGGGCGGCCGGATCGTGGCCTTCGGCGGCTGCAGCGAGGGCATCGGCAGCGCCGAATACGAGCGGACAATGATGGAATACAGCGGCCGGTGGCAACGGTTTATCGAGGACATCCGGGACGGCGGCCGCTTCGTGCGGGACCAGTGGCAGTATCAGATGCACGTCAAGGCGCTGGAGAGGGTGGGGCAGGACGGATTGCATTTCGTGACGGACGGCCTGCCGGCTTCCGAGTTGAGTCGGCTCTCGGTTAACCCCCACGCCGTCCAGCCGGCGGCGGTGGAGGATACCGTCCAGGATCTGGTGAACCGGCTGGTCGGATCGGGCGCATCGCTGGCGGCGTTCCCCGAGGGCCCCTACTGCGCCCCGGTGGCCTGGGAAACCGACCCAAAAGGGCCGGTTTGAGCGTGGAAAACGCCCCCGACAGACGGTATTCTAGACCGTAGAGGCTTTCCACAACGGAAACCGAAATGAGCCCGAGGACGGGTG
>CAYVBE010000007.1:0-50840 GCA_964448935.1 uncultured candidatus Brocadiaceae bacterium | reverse complement strand
TTAATCTACCCAAAACGGGAGCCGGCTTTCCTCTTTTTGTCGAAAGTCGAGTTTACGGCACCAGCGAAAACGCGGTGAAGACGCAGATATGGATAGCCATTTCAACATATCTGCTGGTGGCGATCCTGAAAAAGCGGCTCCGATTGGAGTTGAGTCTCTACACAATTCTACAGATTCTGAGCGTGACCCTGTTTGAGAAAGTCCCTATTCTGAAAGCACTTACGACAAGCGCCTACAGAACTCACGAGCCCTCATGTCCTAAGCAGTTGCCACTGCTGGACTTATAACCGGACAGTAGTGATCCGGGTTAGATCGTCCGTCCCACGGCCTCGGCTATGGGCTTCAGGGACTTCATCATCTCCGCGAACTGGGTGCAGGTCAGGGTCTGTTGCCCGTCCACTTTCGCCTGCTCCGGCTCGGGGTGGACCTCCACCAAGAGGCCGTCGGCGCCGCAGGCGACGGCTGCGCGGGCCATCGGGGCCACCAGGCTGCGCCGGCCGGTGCCGTGGCTGGGGTCCACGACGACCGGCAGGTGGGTGACCTCCTTCAGGTAGGCCACGGTGCTCAGGGAGAGCGTGAAACGCGTGTGGTCCTCAAAGGTGCGGATGCCGCGGCAACAGAGGATCACCTGGTTGTTGCCCGATTTCAGGATGTACTCGGCTGCCAGCAGGAACTCCTCCACGGTGGCGCTGATGCCGCGCTTTAGCAGGATGGGCTTCCGGAGCTGGCCCAGCGTCTTCAGCAGCGTGAAGTTCTGCATGTTCCGCGCGCCGACCTGCAGGACGTCCGCGTATTCTGCGACCAGTTCCACCTGCTCGGCGGCCAGGACTTCCGTGACCACGGCCAGGCCGGTGTGGCGGCCCACCTTGGCGAGTATCTCCAGCCCCTCCCGCTCCAGTCCCTGGAACGAGTGGGGGCTGGTGCGCGGCTTGTAGGCGCCGCCCCGCAGTCCCACCGCGCCGGCCTCCTGCACTGCCTCCGCCACGTCCAGCGTGGTGTGCATGTCCTCCACGGCGCAGGGACCGGCGATCACCTGGACTTTCTCCTGGCCGATGACGCCCCTGTTCAGGCGCACCGGCGTGGCGCCCGGCGATGCCTCGCGGCTGGCCAGCTTGTAGGGGCTCAGGATCGGGATCACTCGCGCCACCCCGCGGGCGGCGGCCCACGCGTCCGTGGGCGCGTCGCGTTTGTCGCCGATGGCGGCGATGACGGTCCTCTTCTCCCCGCGCAGCAGGATGGCTTCCAGCCCCGCGTCCTCCACCCGGTCCACCATACGCTGTATCTGTTCCTCCTGGGCGGCCGGGCCCATGACGATGATCATCGTTTCGCTCCGTTTTCGGGCAAATAAAAAGGCCCCGAAGTCGGCTGACTTCGGGGCCTGGGAATACTCTGGGAAGCAGGCTACAAGCCCGTCAATCAGCCTCCCCGACGGAGACAAAATAAAAATACCGGAACGCACCGTAAGCTCGGACCGCCTCGACGGCGGTCTGATCAGCGATCTTCGCTGTGTTCACGGTGCGTCGGTTCACGTACCCTCTCCATTGGGAAGACTGCCCGCAGTTTACTGTGCCCGGGGGGACATGTCAAAAGAAACCACCCATTGCCTGGGAACGGCAGAGTGGGGCGAACGGCCAGCAGCTTGGGCTGCAAGCGCGAAAACGGGTGTTTGTGCAACCGCCTCTTTTACCCGGGCGTCTGGACCAAATCAGTTTGACTGGCCTACTCAAAGGGGTACACTCTGGCAAAGTAAGGAACCACTTGCCACTATCCTGGGCAATAATGGCAATGCCTGCGACAGTCCGCCGGATTCTGGTTGCCCTTCTGCTTGCGTTCGCCGCGGCCAGCGCGTGTGGGCAGCACGTGCTCGTGGAAGCAGAGGCATTCGACGATACCGGCGGCTGGTTCGTAGATCAACAGTTTGTGGACGTGATGGGCTCACCCTACCTTTTGGCCCACGGCATCGGGGAGCCGGTGGCAAATGCCACGACGGAGGTCGTTTTTCCTGATACCGGCGCCTACCGCATGTGGGTGCGCACCAAAGACTGGCTGCCGCCGCATCACCCCGGCACCTTCCGGGTGCGCATCAACGGCCGCGCCTGCGAAGCAACCTTCGGAACCGTCGGAGAGGGCTGGATGTGGCAGGATTGCGGCTCCGTGGCCATTGAACGGCAACGGACCCGGATCGAATTGGAGGACCTGACCGGGTTCGACGGCCGGTGTGACGCCCTGCTGTTCGCCACAGGTGCCGCCCACCCGCCGAACGCCCCGGGGGAGGAGATGGCACAATGGCGACGCGAATTGCTGGACCTGCCCGACACACCGCCCGTGGCGGGGGAGTTCGATACCGTGGTCGTGGGCGGGGGCATCGCGGGATGCTGCGCCGCGCTGACGGCGGCACGCCTGGGTCTGGACGTAGCACTGATCCAGGATCGACCGGTGCTGGGCGGAAATGCCAGCACCGAGATCGGCGTCCGCCCCGAGGGCCTCGGGGGGCCGATCGTGGATGAAGTGGTCGGGCAGCGGGGCTATCAGCGCTACCGGCTGCTGGCCGCCGAGCCGACACTGCGCGTCCTGCTGGGCTGGCACGCGTTCCGAGTGGGAACGGAAGCGGACCGGATCACATTCGTAGACGCAAAGAGGGTGATGCACAGCGACTACCAGAACAATGAAGCCCACGAGGTTAGCGAGGAGTTGCGGTTTCGGGCACCCGTCTTCATTGACTGCACCGGCGACGGTTCGATCGGTTATTGGGCCGGCGCCGACTGGCGGATGGGGCGCGAAGCCAGGTCCGAACACGGAGAATCCCTTGCCCCCGAAAAGGCCGACGGCATGCTGCTGGGCACATCCATCCTGTGGATAGCGCGCCGCCAGGACGCCCCCTGCACCTTCCCCGAGTTGCCGTGGGCGCAGTCGGTCGGTCTGAAGAAGCTGCGCTGGGCCTACAAACGGGAGAATTTTCGCAGGGGAACCTGGCAGTGGGAATACGGCCATAATCTGGATACGATTCGGGACGCCGAGTTCATCCGCGACCATCTGCTGCGCGTCATATACGGAACCTGGAGCAACGCGAAGAACGGACCGGAAGGGGAGGACCTGGCGCAGTTCAAGTTGACGGACGTGCCACCGGTGGCCGGCAAACGCGAGTCGCGCCGACTGATGGGTGATTATATCCTGACGCAGAACGACATCGTCGAGAAACGGACCTTCGCCGACGCCGTGGTTACCCGGAGCTGGCCTGTGGACCTGCACTACCCCCTTTCCCACTATCCGGACAGGCCGGACGTGGACTTCATTGCGCGGGCGGAGTACCTGCGCGTCGAGCCCACGGAGGTACCGTTCCGCTGCTTATACTCGCGCAACATTCGGAATCTGATGATGGCGGGGCGGAACGTCAGCGCCACACACGTCGGGCTGGGGTCTCTGCGGGTAATGAAGACCGGCGGGCAGATGGGAGTGGCCGTCGGGACCGCAGCGGCTCTGTGCGCCGGGCACGACACCACGCCCCGCACGGTGTACCGCAACCATTTGGATGAGCTGCTGGACCTGGTTAAACATCCGCCGGGCGCCGCGCAGTAATTGAGCAAAGTGAAAGGTGAGAACGAATGCGTGCAGACGGATCGCGCAAGGTTGTTCTGATCGGTGCGGGCAGCGCCGTGTTCACCCGCGGGCTGCTGGCGGACCTGATCGTCGAGGGCGAGGACTGCGAACTCGCCCTTGTGGATATTGACCCGGACGCGCTGGAGGTCGCCTACCGGTTGGCCGAGAATATGGTGGCAGCCCGGGGGGCGCCCATCGCCCTCAGTGAACATCTGGACCGGCGCGAAGCGCTGTCCGGGGCGGACTTCGTGGTCACAACCATCGCCGTCGGCGGCCGACGCGCCTGGGAGCAGGACGTCCTGATCCCGCGCAGGTACGGAATCTATCAGCCGGTCGGCGACACCATCATGCCCGGCGGCATCTCGCGCGCGCTCAGGCAGATTCCGGCCATGCTGGACATCGCGCGCGACGTGTCGGAGTTCGCCCCCGACGCGTATTTCTTCAACTACGCGAACCCGATGGCCGCCATCTGCCGCGCCGTGCACAAGGCCACGGGGCAGGACGTAGTGGGCCTGTGCCACGGCGTCAAGAGCGGCGAGCGGCACCTGGCAGACATGCTGGGGGTCAAAGCCGAGCGCTGCCGGTTCACGGCGGTCGGCATGAACCATCTCTGCTTCTTCACCGAGTTCACGGTGGATGGCGAGGACGCCTTACCGGCGGTCCGCAAGGTGCTGAAGAACAGCGAGCCGGAGAAGGGCGAATACCTGCGTCGGAAGCTGTTCCTTGAATGCGGGCTCTACTCCGTTCTGAACGACCGGCACCTCTCCGAGTTCTTCCCGCAGTTCTATCGCGACGGCTCCCACCCGCACGGCAGGCTGGGCGTGGACCTGTTCTCTTTCGAGCGCTGCATCGAGGGCGGCGAAACGGGCTACGAGGCCATGGCCGACCAGGCATTCGGGCGGACCCCGCTGGACGAGTCCGTCTTCGAGCGCCAACTGGGGGAGCACGAGCAACTGGTCTCCATCTTCCGGTGCCTGGAAGGCAGGGAGGAGGGGCGTTTTTCCGTCATCGTGCCTAACACGGGACAGGTGGCCAACCTGCCTTCGGAGTTTGCCCTGGAGTGTCCCGCGCAGGTCTCCGGAACGGGCATCGAGCCGGAAGCGATCGGCGAGGTGCCCCGGTTCCTGCGGGCCCTGGTTGAGAAGGCGCTGCTGACGGTGGAGCTGGCGGTGGACGCAGCCGTGGAGCGGAGCCGGGAGAAGTTCCTGGAGGCCATAGTGGCCGACGGGGCCGTCGCTTCGATAGAGGATGCCCGGGCGTTGGCCGGCGACCTCTGGGAGGCGAATGTGCGGTGGCTGGAGGACGGCACGGGCTGACGGACCCTTGGGCCCCTTCACTCCTCGGACAGCCCGGCCAGCAGCTCGCGGGCTGTCTTCTGCAGCACCGGATGCACTGCTTCGGGGGCTATCTCGCAGAGCGGCTGCAGGACGAATCGTCTCTCATGCATGCGCGGGTGCGGCACCCGGAGGCCGGGCTCTTCGATGACCCTGTCCTCGTAGAGCAGGAGGTCCAGGTCCAGTGTCCTGGGTCCCCATCGCACGATTCTCTCCCGGCCCAGCTCGTCCTCGATTGAGAGCAGCACTTCGAGCAGCGGCCGCGGGGCGAGTTCCGTGCGCAGCTCGGCGGCGGCGTTGAAGTAAGGCGCCTGGGGCGGGCCGCCCACGGGTTCGGTCTCCAGCATGGAGGACACCTGCACCACCCGGACCCCCTCGTGCTCCTCCAGAAGGCGCACGGCGCGCCGCAGGTTGCGCCGGCGTGGGCCCAGGTTGGAGCCCAGGGCTATGTAGGTAGTGTGAGAGCCGGTCTGGCGTGCAGCGCTGTTCATAGGCGGGGCATATGACTTTGCGGAATCGCGTCCTTACTGATATCATAACTATTCTAACCTCCTTTTGCCACACAAGGGAGATTCCCTGTGATTCCGGACGATCTGTACTACACCGAAGACCATGCCTGGGTGCGGCCCGAGGAGGAGTGCATCGAGGTTGGCATCACCGAGCCGTTGGTGCGCAAGGCGAAGCCCATCATCTCGATAGACCTGCTGGGGGTGGACGTGGAGATGAAAATGGAACTACCCTTCCTGGAGCTGGAGGGCAAGGCAGAGACCTATCACGTCTATCCGCCCGCCGAGACGCGTATCCTGGAGATCAACGATGAGCTGCTCTGGGACCCGACCGACCTGGAGGAGGACCCTTACGGCGAGGGGTGGCTGATGCGCATCGTTTCGCCGGGGCAGAAGAAGCTGCTGCACCTGTTGACGGAAACCGCATATCGCGAACACGTGGCCGAGAAACTGGGAAAGGAATTTGCCGATGAGTGAGACGGGTTACAGAGTCGGCGTCGTGGGCGCCGGCATGGTGGGACAACGACTCGTGGAAGTCCTGGAGGACCGGGACTTCCCCATGGAGGAGCTGCGCATCATGGCCACCTCCGAGCGGCGGCAGACTATCGCCGGCCGAGAGCGTCAGGTCATAGAGGCCGCCGAGGATGCATTCGACGGGCTGGACATCGCCCTGTTCGCCGGCACCGAGGGGGAGAGCGGCGCCAGCCAGCTTTTCGGCTGGAAGGCCGTCGAGAAGGGCGTGCTGGTGGTGGACAACGGCAGTGACTTTCGCATGGACCCCCGCGTGCCGCTGGTCGTTCCGGAGGTCAACGCCGAGGCCATGCGCGAACACCAGGGCTTCATCTCCAACCCGAACTGCAGCACCATTCAGATGGTCGCCGCCCTGGCTCCGCTGCACCGCGCGGCCACGCTGCGGCGCGTGGTGGTCAGCACCTATCAGGCCGTCAGCGGCACCGGAAGGGCCGGCGTGGCCGCCCTGGATCAGCAGCGCGAGGCGGCTGCGAAGGGCGAAGAGTTCGAACTGGGACCCTATCAGCACCCCATCTACGACAACTGCCTGCCCCAGGTGGGCAGCCTGCGGGACCGCTTCTCGGGGTATTACAGCGAAGAGATCAAGATGATCGAAGAGACCCGCAAGATCTTCGACTGCCCCGAGTTGCCCGTCACGGCCACCTGTGTGCGCGTGCCGGTAGCGAACAGCCACAGCGAGGCGTTGAACGCCGAATTCGAACAGGCTATCTCGCCCGAGAAGGCTCGTGAGCTTCTGGAAGCGACCGACGGTGTCGTCGTCATTGACGATCCCGCCGGGTCCGCCTATCCCCTGGCGGCAGAGGCCAGCGGCAAGTATCCCGTTTACGTGGGGCGCATCCGCAAGGACGCCTCACGTCCGAACGCCCTTGACCTGTGGTGCGTTTCGGATAACCTGCTGAAGGGCGCGGCCCTGAACACGGTCCAGATCGCCGAGAAGGCCATCGAGATGGGCATGGTCTGAGAGGACCAGCCTGCACAGAGTGGCCGGAGACGTCGGCTCCATTCCCGATTGGGGGAACGTCATGAGTTTCCTGAGTGACAGGGTCTTCGGGTGCCTCGCCGCCAGTCAGATCGGTTCCGCCATGGGGGCGCCCGTGGAGGGCTGGGACTGGCGCCGCATCGAGCAGGAGTACGGCCGACTCGAGCGGCTGCTTCCTTACGAGCACTACAACAACGGGTGGTCGCGGCAGCCGGGCACGACCGAGGACGGCATCGAGCGCCAACGGGTGTTCCTGCGCGCGATCCGAAGCGCGAAGGGTCGGATCGGCCCCGAGCACGTAGCGGCCGTCTGGCGCGAGGAGGTGGACCCGGATGAGGCGCGCTGGTGCATGGAACCATTTGACCGTCACCTGATCGGCCTGGCGCGCGCCGGTGTGCCGCCCGTTCGGCTCGGCGGCTTCAGCCCCTACACCAACCTGGTTTCCCTGGCCCGGTCGTGCCATCCGTTGGGACTGGTCAACGCCGGTGATCCCGACGCCGCGTGGCGGGACGTCCACAGCGTGGGAGTGGTGCTGCAGGCGCCCGCCGGCAGCGGCCTGGAGTGGGCCGGGGTGGTGGCGTCCACCATCGCGGCAGCCTGCCTGCCCGACGTGGATTTCGATGCGGCCCTGGCCGCCGGCCTGTCGCAGGCGGACAGTGCCATCCGGACCGAAGTCGAGCAGGCCCTGGAGATCGCGGAAGAGGCCGGCGAGCCGCTCGCCATGCCGGAGAGCTTCGAGCGCCACTACTCCGGCTCCGGCATTCCCTACGCCGCCAGCCACGCCAACGAGGTGGTGTCGAAGGCGCTGGCCGTCGCCTCACTGACCTCCGACAGTCCCCGCGATGCCATCGTGACCGCCGTGAACTTCGGGCGCGACACGGACTGCCTGGCCGCCGTGGCCGGCGGGATCGTGGGCGCCCTGGCGGGCCGGGGAGACTTGCCGGACGAATGGGTCGAGCAGGTGGACGCCGCCACCGCCGCCAACCCGCACACTTGCCTGGATCTATCTCTGGCCGAGATGAGCGACATCGTGCTGCAAGCACTGCGCGCGGAACAGGGGCGCGCCCACAAACGCGCCGGGCTGCTGGAAAAACTGCTTTAGTGGGGACCCGCTGTGAACACGATCAACGGCATAGACATCGAGGAAATCATCTGCGTTTACATGGAGCCGGGGGACGATTTCCACGAGTGCGTTGAGGAGGCCGCCCGCGCGCACGACGTGCAGTCCGGCGCCATCCTGAGCGGCATCGGCACGTTCGACCGCGCCCGCATACACCACATCAGCCACACCGAATTCCCGGCGGAGGACCGGTTCGTCGCCATCGAAGGGCCGATAGAGCTTTGCTCCGTGAGCGGAATCATCGCGGACTACCAGCCGCACATGCACACCACGATGGCGCTGCGTGGGGATGAGTTGTTCGCCGGCCACCTGGAGCCGGGTTGCCGGGTGCTGTATCTGGCGGAGGTAGTGATCGCCCGGTTCTCGGGCACCCGACTGGCGCGCGACAGCCATCCCGTGCACGATACGCCCCGACTGAGGGCAAAGTGAGGAGCCCCGCCGTCCGACTCTCAGCAGGCCTGCGTCATGTCCGACAATCCGCTCCGGGGCCTGACCCCCTACAACTCCGTGCCGGAGAAGTTCCGGCGCCGGGGCTACCGCCACACGCTGAGCTGGGTGTTCTTCGGCATATTCTTCGCCACCGTGCAGAGGCACGGGCCGTTCGTGATTCGCTCGCTGGGCGGGACTGCCCTGCACAGCCTGTTGCTGAACGTGGCCATGGGACTGCCGCTGGTGATGGCCTGGCTCTGGATGCCGCTGATCGAGCGGCGGAATCCGGTGCGGCTGACGGGCCTGGTGCTGGGTCTCGCCGGGCTGCTGCTGATGGGCACCGCCTTCGTGCAGACCACCCTCGGCCTGTCCCTGATGCTGGCCGCGACGATGCTGTGCGCCACGCTGCACCGGCCGGTTTTCGGCACGGCGCTGCAGCAGATATATCCGCGCGAGTGGCGCGGCAAGCTGTTGAGCCTCCCCTCCACGCTGGATATGCTGACGCGCGCGCTCTGGCTGGTGCTGGCCGGGCGCCTGCTGACGCTGGACCTGCAGTCCTATCACCGCATCTTTCCGGTGGCCGGGGTCTGCATGCTGGTGGGGGCATGGCTCTTCCGAGGGATATCCGGCGGGCGCGGGATAGAGAATGACGACGGCGACCTGACCGCGCTGGAATACGTCCGAACCGCCTTCCGGCGGACGGTGGAGAACCGGGTGCTGCTGGTCTTCCTGCTCGGTTACCTGGCCGTGGCGTCCGGCGGTGTGATCTACGGCAACACGCTGCCGTTGTTCGCACGGGACGAGCTGGCCCTCACGCCCGGCCAGTGGGGCTACGCGCAGGCCGCCCGGCTGGGCGCCATGCTGCTCAGCTTCTGGTTCTGGGGGAGGTTCATGGACCGTTTCGGCGCGCCCTTCACGATGGTCCTCTGCTGGGGCGCCATGGCCGTGCTCAGCGGCGCCATGTTCTATGTGGAAAGCTGGCCCGTCTTCCTGGCTTTGTTGGTGGCCAGGGGCCTGATCTTCGCGGGCAACATACTGGCGTTCTTTCCCCAGGTGATGCACTTCACCAGGGCCTCGGAGACGGCCCGCGGCATGGGTCTGCACACCTCGCTGTGGGGCCTCCGCTGGATGCTGATGCCCCTGGTGGTCATCGCCGTCGTGGACCTGGACCTCTTTCCCAAGCGTTTCCTGTTCCTGGGCAGCTTCGCGCTCATGGTGGTCGGCACCGTGGTGATGAGCGCCGTCTGGTGGCAGGACCGCAGGTCCGGCCCCGCCGAGGGCGGCTGAGGCGAGGGGGAACTTCCTACAGGTCCAGGACTCTTGCGATGCTGCCGCCCATGACCATGTCCCGGGGCTGCCGGTCGAGGTCACGCAGGAGGGCACGGTAGCGGGCCAGTTCCACGTGCATGAGGGCGAAAGGCGTGTCGCTGCCATAGCACACGCGGTGGGCTCCCAACTCCTCGATGGCGCGCAGGATGGCACGCGACTCCGCGGCGCTGCCGATCAGGTACATGTTCTCGTGCTCCCGAGCGAACTCGATGGCCGCAGCGTGCAGGTTTGGTTTGGCGACCCCGCCCATGTGGGCCAGCAGCATGGGCGTCTCGGGGAAACGCCGGGCGATCTTTGCGATACGGAAGGGATGCGTGTGGTGGTAGGCGTCCGCTCCCACGTGAAACGCCAGCATCCCGCCGGCCTCGGCGACACGCTCGATGACCGGCAGCGCCAGTTCCTCATCGTCTATGAAGTAATCGTCCTGAGCGCCGTTGAGCTTCACGCCGGGGAAGCCGTATTCCTGCAGGCAGCGCCTCACGGAGTCGAACGCCGCGTCCAGCCCCAGCCGGGGGTTGGCCCAGCCGAAGCCGATGATGCGGTCGGGGTAGCGCTGCGCCGCCTCGTACACGGTGCGGTTGCTCTCCTCCAGGTGGCGCGTATAGGGCGGTTTCAGCCAGCACAGCGCCCTGTCCACGCCGTTCTCCTCCAGCAGTGCCACCAGCTCCGAGGCGGTGATATTCATCCCCCCCGGCTCCGGCGAGAGGTGACAGTCCGCATCAATGATCATGCTTTGCACCCTTTCTCGATCAGTGGTATGGCGATACCGAAATTATGGACGGAAGGCATCTTTTCGTCAAAGGCGCGGATTGCTTTCGGTTGCCTTTCGGTGGTCGCCCATATACCTTGTGTCTCACGGGGGCATCGCGCCCATCCTACAGCCCGAGAAAGGAACGCGCGTGAGCGATCCGCAAAGCAACAGCATACCGACGGAGCAGAAGAACAGGCCCTGGCATACGCTGGAACCCGACGCCGTGGCCGAGGAGCTGGAGACCGACCTCTCGGACGGCCTCCCCGAGGGCGAGGCCGAGAGCCGCCTGGTCGAATACGGTCCCAACCGGCTCCGCAAGGCGCGCACCATCACCTGGTGGGAGGTCCTGCTGCGCCAGTTCAAGAGCCTGGTGGTGCTCCTGCTGGTGGCGGCCGCCCTCTTGGCCTTCGGCATGGGCGAGGCGCTGGAGGGGATCGCCATCGTGGTGGTCATCGTCCTGAACGCCGGCATCGGCTTCATCACCGAGTACCGCGCCAACCGGGCCATGGAGGCGCTGCAGAAGCTGGGCGCGCAGGATATCGTGGTGGTGCGCGGAGGGAACCGCCGGACCATCTCTGCCACGGACGTGGTGCCGGGCGACCTGATCGCGCTCCACGAGGGCGACTCCATCCCCGCCGACGGACGGCTGGTGGATGCGGCCGGGCTGCAGGTGGACGAGGCGCCGCTGACGGGCGAGTCCGTGCCCGTGGTGAAATACGTGCGCGCCCTCGAGGACAAGGACACCCCGCTGGCCGACCGCGACAACATGGCCTACAAGGGAACCCACGTGGCCAGCGGCAACGGACTGCTGGTGATCTGCGGCACGGGCATGGACACCGAGATCGGCCACGTCAGCGAGCTGGTGGCCGCCGAGGAAGAGGAGGAGACGCCGCTGGAGGAACGGCTGGCCCGGATGGGACGGCGCCTCATCGTGCTCTGCCTGGGCGTGGCCGTGGTGGTGGCGCTGGCCGGGATATTGCGCGGCGAAGAGGCGCTGCTGATGATCGAGGCCGGCATCGCGCTGGCCATCGCCGCCGTGCCCGAGGGCCTGCCCGCCGTGGCCACCATCACGCTGGCCGTGGGCATGAGGCGCATGGTGCGCCAGAACGCCCTCATACGCCGGCTGGCGGCCGTGGAGACGCTGGGCTCCACCACCTGCGTCTGCACGGACAAGACCGGCACACTGACCCGTAACGAGATGACGGTGAACGTGATCGCCCTGCCCGACCGCAGCGTGGAGGTCCGGGGTTCGGGCTATGCGCCGGAGGGGCAGTTCGTGGAGGACGACGACCGCATTGACGCGGCGGCGGATGAACAATTACGGCGGCTGCTGCTGGCCTCCGTGCTCTGCAACAACGCCACGCTCGGGCAGTCCGAGGGCGAGGAGTGGAAGGTGACCGGCGACCCCACCGAGGCGGCGCTGGTGGTGGCAGCCCGGAAGGCGGGCATGCACGAGAAGGACCTGCGCAATGGCCACCCCGAGCAGGCGGAATTCGCGTTCTCTTCCGAGACCATGATGATGGGCACCGTGAACGCCGGCCTGGACGCCGAGATGGGGGAGGATTCCGGGCTGGCCCTCTGCGTGAAAGGCGCTCCCACGCGCGTGCTCGAGTGCTGCTCGCGAATCCTGGAGCGAGACGGCCGTCGAGACCTGACCCGGGAAGACCGTGATCGCCTGGAGGCCGAAAACCAGAGCCTTGCCGAAGATGGACTCCGGATGCTGGCGGTGTCCTGGCGCCCGCTGGAGGAGGAGCCGGAAGACCGGCAGGAGGCCTACAGCGACCTCGTCTGGCTGGGGCTGGTGGGCATAGCCGACCCGCCGCGCGAGGAGGTGCGCGAGACGGTGGACACGCTCACGAAGGCCGGCATCAAAACCGTGATGATCACCGGGGATCAGCCGGCGACGGCGGCGCGCATCGCATCCGTGCTGCACATCGCACCCGAGGACGCCCCCACGCTGACCGGTGCGGAAGTGGCCAGGATGAGCCCCGAAGAACTGGCCGAGAGGCTGGCCGAAGTCGAGGTGTTCGCGCGTGTGAACCCGGAGCAGAAGGTGGACATCCTGAACGGTCTCCAGGAACGCGGCGAGATATGCGCCATGCTGGGCGACGGGGTGAACGACGCCGTGGCTCTCAAGGGCGCCGACATCGGGGTGGCCATGGGCATAAAGGGCACTGACGTGGCCAAGGAAACCGCCGACATGGTGCTGCTGGACGACCGCTTCGTCACCGTGGGCAAGGCCGTCCACCAGGGGCGCATCATCTACTCGAACATCAAGAAGTTCGTCCACTACCTGTTTAGCTGCAACCTGAGCGAGGTCGGCACCATGCTGCTGGCTTCCCTGGCGGGGCACCCCCTGCCCCTGCTGCCGCTGCAGATACTGTGGCTGAACATGATTACCGACGTGCTGCCGGCGCTTTCGCTGGCGATGGAGCCGGGCGAGAAGGACATCATGGAGAAGCCGCCGCGTTCGCCCGACGCCTCCCTGCTGGACCCCGAGACCGTGAAGTCAATCCTGGGATACGGCTTTCTGATGACGGTGGCCACGCTGGCCGCTTTCTTCTACGGCGTCATGACCCACACGGCACGCAAGGGCGAACTGAACCGCGCGGCCATCACCATGAGCTTCCTGACTATAGGCTTCGCGCAGCTTTTCCACGTGTTCGATTCCCGCAAGGAGCGCAAGCCCATGCGCGGGGGGGAGTGGTTCACCAACCGGTACGTGCTGGGGGCCATAGTGGTGACGGTGCTGCTGCAACTGGCGGCGGTGTACGCGCCGGGGCTTACCACGATCCTGAAAACGCAGGCGCCGACCGGCGTGGACTGGCTGGTGATAGCGGGCTGCGCGCTGATGCCCGTGACGGTGGGACAGGTGCTGCGGCGGATTCGCTCGCGCAAAGCGGGCTCTACGGCAGAAAGCGCCGGCGAATAATCTGCCAGCGGGGGGAGTCCCCCCTGTCTTCCAGCCACTTTCCGACCGCGTTCATCGGTTGGCGCGCGAGGGCCCTTATATCCTCGTCCGTGCAACGGAACAGGACTGCGTCGGCGGCTTCTTCATAGGCCGTCCGCAGCGCCGCGGCGGCGCGGCGCAGATCACCGGCAGTGCGCAGCGCGCGCCATCCCAGAGCTGCTACCACCGCGGCCAGCGGCACGGCGGCGGGTATCTTCAGCCAGGGCTCCATGCCGAACACCTCACCCACGGCGGCGGCGGCCGGCAGCGCGGCGCCGCACAGGACGGCGGGCGCCTCCCATCGGCCGCGGAACGCCCCCCCGAGCAGCCGCCGCAGCCCGCTGCCGGACAGCCGGTAGGCCAGAGGCTCCTCGAAGACGTTCTGCTCTATGGCAGCGCGCGCCACGTGGCACAATTCGTGGGAGATGATCTCCGCGCGATCGTAGATGAGCCATCGGTCGGAATGGCGGAAGCCTTCCCGCAGGACGAGACAGACCCGGAAAGGACCGGCCGAAGGGTCGAAGAACATGGCGCCGCCCACGTACCAGGGCAGAAAACGGTTGTCGTAGAAAGCCGGCACCCAGAGGGGCGAGATGCGGTAGGTCTCCCGCGCGTCGGCCAGCCCCTCCCGCAGCACCTCGCGCGGCACGGCGGCGGAGGCGTCGAAGGTCTCCCCCAAGACCTCCGCGCGCCCCTCGGCCTCCAACGACTGGCGCACGCCGTCGGCCCACCGCAGCGTCTCCCGCGCGGTCTCCGCAAAGTCGGCGGGGTCCCGGTGGGGTGGCATCAGGAACCCCTGTTCGTCCAGTTCCGCAAGTTGCCCCGGTCGGTCGGCCAAATCAGCCCCCTTGTGCAGGCACGCCGAGTTTCTGTTCCGGAGCCAGGAGCGTCACTTGCTGGTAGAGGCCGAAAGCGTGCGATCTTTACCACGAACCAGCCCTGTGGCGTTAACGGTGGCATCATCTGTGCTGAGGCCGGTCAATTCCACGGTATAAGTGCCATCCCCCAGCGATTCATTGCTGTAGAGCACTGACGGCAACGTGCTCCAGTCGTCTGTATTCACCAACTGGTAGTACGTCCGGTGCAGACCGGCCTCCGCCAGGAAAAATGCCTTGCTCTCATCGAGTTCCTTCTGAGCCAGATTCGCCTCGTGGTAAGCAAGAGCCATGTAACTGAAGGCCAGAACCGTTACCACAACAAGCGCGATCATGACAGCCGGCAATGCGAAGCCGCTCCGGCCCGTTACCCGTCGTGTTGTCGGGTCCCTCATCTGAGCACCTCGGTCAATAGCTCGAGAATCGGACCTCATCCAGCGAGCCGTCCCAGAACTCCGATGTCCCGCCTCTACAACCGATATAGAGGTTGCCATCATTCATGGCGGGTAGCGAGCCAGTCGCCGAACCGACCTTGTTCCCGTTCCTGTAAAAGTGCACGCGGCCCGCGGGACCGTCGTGCTGGACGCACACTTCGTACCACTGTTCAGCGTCCCACGTCAGACTACCGGCGGAAACGTCCCTGGAGTCGCCGAAGGCGTAGTGAAGGTCACCGCCATTCAGGTAGAGCCGGACGCGTGTTCCGCCGGGTGACTCGCGAGAGAGGATGCTTTGAAGGCCTGTGCTGTTCGTGCGGACGGCCGCACCGATGGCGATTCGCTGTCCGGACTGCAGGTCGGGGTTGTCGGGGACCTCCAGGTAGTCATCAACCCCGTCGAAGCTCAGCCCGAAGCCGACAAATCCCGCGATCCAGGAGGGGCCATGAATGGCCACGCTGTTGTTGTTGGCCGACATGTCATAGGTCATGCCCCCGGTGCCTTCGGAGAAGTGCCAGAGACCGACGCACCTAAGATTCCGAAATTGCTTCGTTGAACCAAGCGTCACTGTCTCTTCGTCCTCGGCCACGGTCAGTTCGTATTCCACCCGGTCTATATAAACCGAAAAGTCCAGATTCTGCAGGTTGTCAGTAACCTCGTGTGTAGTTCCGTCCGAATCGACAAGCAGGCGGGAGCCGTCCGCATATATCCTTTTCTGCCAACTTCCGGAGAAGTTGTCGACAGTCAGGGAATCCGTTCCATCGCCGTCCAGATATGCCCAACTGCCCTCGCGCAGCACCAACTCTATCCAGTACGCCGCGTTATCCGCGTCCCGCTGCAGCCCCACTCGATGCTGGTCTTGCGCCACCCGACCAAAACGATAGACCACTCCGTAGTAGACCGCCAGCACGACGATGGCGGATATGGCCATTCCCGCCATCAGTTCCACCAGCGTAAACCCCCGTGTGTCGTCCCTGTGTTCCATGCTACCCCTTACCCCGTGGGCGCGGCGCTGCTGACGTAGGTGGTCAGAACAATCTCGTCCGCTCTTTCCCCCACCGTCCAATTCAGGGTTACACGGACTTGCTTATATCCTTCACCATCGCCGTCTATGAAAGTGTTCAGAACCGTTGTCGTACAAGTAGCCGTTAGACCACCAAGGTCAATCTGGCTCTGGTCGTTCTGAACCTGGTCAAACCCGACGTTGATCAGCGACTCCATTTTCTGGGTGCCGACCTCCACGGCCCGACGCTTCAGAGCGCTACGCCGCATCAGCACGTGGCCATAGCAAAAGAGAGGGGCTGCGGCGATCAGCAGGATGGCCAGAAGCACCATCGCCAGCAGCCCCTCGAGTATTGTGAACCGTCTGTCTGAGGTTACGTTGCAACCTGGCGTGATCGGAGGTGCGGGCTCCAGATGTTCAACTCTGCAGTCCGCCTGCTGGCGGTTCTGCCGGGATATCTGGAGCCACAGCATCAATCACTCCTCTGTGATTGCGATCACGGATAAGCGACTGTGCCGGCTTGGTCCATCGTAACCTCGTCGTTCTCGTAACCCGTGATGCTTCCCTCCCAAGTCACCGTAAGGGTAGTGGCATCGCCCGCCACGCTATACTCGCCGTAGGCGACGTACTTCATGTCCTCAAAGTCGTCACTGGAGATCATGTTGGCACTCTCCAGAGCCGCTTTGTCGGCCGGGTACGAACCGTTTTCGGCCTTGTACGTCCGTGAGGCCGTGCGTAGCGTGCTGAGACCAGAGATGACCTCCGTTTCGTACGCGCGACTCGTGAAACTGCGGTAAATGGGCACTGCGGCTGCTGCCAGAATGCCCACAATCACGACAACAATCATCAACTCGATCAGCGTAAACGCCTTGTTGCGACGCATAGCCGATCCTCCTTCCTGAAGTAAAGAATCTTCCCAACCTTTCTTGCCGCTACCCTTCAGATGTCCCTTCCTCAGCCTGCGTAACCCGTCAAGCTTCATTCCCTCCAATCTCCTGATGGCTCGGTTAAGCCCTCCAATTCGCGGTCTGACGGCGGCTTCCACCAATCCGGAGAAACTCGCCCCGACCGGAAATCACTATAACGAAGAGCGCCGGGCAAAGTCAACGCCAATCATGGTGCCCCGATGTCAACGGAACATCGCGTGTCCCTCCGCCAGGGCCGACCAGACCGGCGACGCGAAAACATGCTAACACGTCATATGTAGGCATCGCGGTGGCCTTTGAAAAAAACGCCCTCGATTGAAACCGGGCGGCCATCTTCAGTTTCCACGTCTTCGGAGGGCACCGCACGAAGCGCCGGGCCGGTCCCCGGTGGTATTACGGCGAGCCCGTTTACGACCACAAACGATGGATCCGAAAGGCCCTGAAAGGCAGACGAGAAGCACTCTCAGGCTCTTTAACGATTCTCGGCGCAAAGGAAGCCGAGCCCGCCGAGCAGACTCCCTGGCGCCACCTGGTGGACCCGGCTTCCGTCCGGGCGAGCCACAAATGCCTCGCTCGCTGCTATCCGGGTAGGTGGATGTGCGTATGATAGCGGAGTATAACTAAGAATTTGTTGTGATGCGATATCGCACGCAGCGAACAGCACGTCCGCGGAATAGACGCTGGACTTTTTTTCGGTGGCGCGTGGACTTTTCGGCGATGCCACACCCGCCGGGTGGCCTGATGAGAGGGCGGGACTGTACAAAACTGTGAACTTCGTGGCGCAGAATGGATTATGTCACTAAACGGCCTGGGCGAGTTTGAATATAGGTAGGTAGATGGCCATCACCACGACGCCGACCGTGATGCCCAGGAAAACCAGAATGGCGGGTTCGAGCAGAGAGAGCAGCCCTTCGATGGCAGTGGCGGACTCGCGCTCGTAGTGATGCGCCACGCGGCTCAGCATCTCGCCCATACGGCCGCTCTCCTCTCCGGCGGCGGTCATGCTGACCAGAAGGCGCGGGAATACGGGGTGTTCGCGCAGTTCCCGAGACAGGGAGGAGCCGCGGACGATATTGCGGCGCACGTCGCTGAGCTGTTCCGCGACGATGGCGTTGCCGGCGGCGGCGGAAGAGAGACGAATAGCATCCACGATAGACATGCCACTGTCAATAAGCAGTGCCAGTGCGGCCGTCATCCGAGCCATGATGACCTCATGGACGATGCTACCAATAACCGGCAGCCGCAGAAACAGCAGGTCGAACGCACGCTGGCCGCTTTCGGTTTTCTTCCAGTAGTACAGGCCGCCAATGACGACTGCTATCGCGGGCACGATGAAGATGATATTACTCGCGATGGCTGAACTCATGCCCATCACTGCCCTGGTCAGGGGCGGCATATCCATGCCTACGTTGGAAAAGATATCCCGGAATTTTGGGATGATCACAAGGAATACGATGGCGACAACGCCGGCGAAGAAGAACAGGATGAAAATGGGGTAGCGAGTGCCTGCCTTGACTTTTCTTCTCAGCTCCACCTGGCCCTCCAGGTGGTCCGAGAGACTCCTCAGCACCTCCGTCAGGGTTCCGCTCTCTTCACCGGCCTTTACCATGGAGCAGATCATGGGACTGAAGCATGGCTGGTGGTTGACCAGGGCCTCAGAGAGAGACGTGCCACGCCTGACCTGCCCGGCCACGGAGAGGAAGACCTCCCGGAACCGGTCGCTGTCGGATTGTTCAGCCACTTCCACCAGACAGTCCAGAATGGGCAGCCCGCCCTCCAGCATGGTAGATAGAGTACGGAAACCCAGGGCAAGCTCGCCAACCTTAAGCTTGCCGAATTTCTTTCCCGCGGTCTCTTTTCTTGGTCTGCTCGCTTGCTGCCGCCCGTCATCCACCAGCTCGATAGAGATGGGCACCCGCCCATCGGACTTGATCTCGGCCAGGAGTTCCTCGCGGGAGGGGCCGAATTTCTCCTCCTGGCGTGTCTCGCCACCGGGCGTTTTGGTAACGACGCGGAATTTTGGCATAGGTCAGGTTTTCTCCTTTTGCGCGCGCACACGCGATCCTGCGCGCGATGCCGCTGACGACACCCACCGAGGGCCATCATCGGGCACGGCGGGGACCGCCATTCGGCAACAGTCTCCTTCTACTCGCCCCGGAGAAGGCGAGTGAACTCCTTGTTGTCTGTAGACTTTGAACGAGCCGCAAGCTCCGTGATGGCACCTTGCCGGTACAGATCAACCAGGGATTCGTTCATGGTGCGCATACCCATCTCCGAACCCATCTGCAAGTGCGAGTATATCTGCTCCGCCTTTCCCTCTCGGATCAGGTTGCGGACGGCCGGTGTAGCTATCAGAATCTCGTAGGCCAGGACCAGGGCTTCCTCGTTGGCCTTCGGGATAAGTTGCTGAGCGATGACCGCCTGCAGTTCGAAGGACAACTGGATGCGCACCTGCTGCTGCTGGTCGGATGGGAAGACGTCCACAATCCGGTTGATCGTCGTCACCGCTGTGCTGGTATGGAGGGTACTCAGAGCCAGGTGTCCCGTTTCGGCCACGTTCAACATGGTCTGGATGGTCTCCAGGTTTCTCATCTCGCCTATCTGCACCACGTCCGGGTCCTGTCGCAGAACGTGTGTGAGAGCTGCCTCAAAGCCATGCGTGTCCTGCCCGATCTCTCGCTGGTGGACGATGGACTTCTGGTGGCTATGCAGGTACTCGATCGGGTCCTCAATACAGACGATGTGTTTGCAGAATTTCCTGTTTATGTAGTCCACCATGGCGGCCAGGGTGGTGGACTTGCCGCTGCCCGTGGGGCCAGTGACGAGGACCATGCCGGAGTCTTTCTCGCTGAGATGCTCCATGACCCGCACCGGCAACCCCAGTTCGTTGAAACCCGGCGTATCGTGGGGCAGCCTACGAATTGCCAGAGCCAGGGAGCCCCTCTGGTAGGAGACGTTGACGCGGTATCGGCCTCTCCCTTTTATCCCCACGCTGCAGTCCAACTCCTTTTCCTCTTCCAGGCGACTCCACTGGGTGTCGCTGACCAGGGAATGCACCATCTTGTGGACCTCATCCACCTCCAGCGGAACCGACCCCGGCGCGTGACATATCTCGCCGGCTATGCGATATTTGGGGCGCATGCCCCCGCTGATATGGAGGTCCGAAGCATGCACGTCCTCCATTTCCGACATGATTTTATGTAGACGTTCGTCCATATTCACTCCATGGTTCGAGCGATGACTTCCTCAGGAGTAGTCACAGCGTCCCGGATGCAGGCGACCCCGCTTTCTCGCAGCGTCCGAAATCCTTTAGCACGGGCAGCGGCCAGTAATACGTCCTCTTCCTCGTTTTCGCTGATCATTGTGCCCAGCTCCCGGTCTATCGCCAGCATTTCAAACAGGGCCAGCCTTCCGTAGTAACCCGTTCGATTGCACCTGCTACAGCCTTCCCCATGGTAACATGTCACATCCGCCGACAGTCCCAGCCTTTCCCGCAGGCTGTCGGGCACGGAGTAGGGGGCTTTGCAGTCGGGGCATATCCGGCGCACCAGGCGTTGCGCCAGCACCAGCGTCAGACAGGAGCCCAGCAGGAAGGATTCCACCCCGATGTTGCGCAGACGGTTGATGGTAGCCACAGCGCTGTTGGTGTGGATAGTGCTGAGCACCAGGTGCCCGGTCAGCGCGGCACGCACGGCCATGGTGGCCGTCTCCTTATCCCGTATCTCGCCCACCATGATCACGTCGGGATCCTGTCGGAGAATGCAGCGTAGCCCCTCGGCAAACGTCAACCCGATGGCCGGTTTCACATGCACCTGGTTGATGCCCTGCAGCTCGTACTCCACCGGGTCCTCGACGGTGATGATGTTTCTGTCATCCCGGTTGATGGTGGCCAGGCCGGAATAAAGAGTAGTCGTCTTGCCGCTGCCGGTGGGGCCGGTTACCAGCACGATGCCCTGGGGCTGTTCAAGGTTGCTCTTGAATATCTCTTCTTCGCGCTGGTTGAAACCCAGTTCGCTCAACTCCAGCACCAGCTTGCTCTTGTCCAGCAGGCGCATCACTACCTTCTCACCGTGGATGGTGGGCATGATGGAGACGCGGATGTCCACGTTGCGCTCCTCCAGCCGGAACCGCCCGTCCTGGGGCAGGCGGCGCTCCCCGATGTCCAGCCCGGACAGGATCTTGATGCGGGTGGTCACGGCGGGAAGCATGGCCTTGGTGGGGGCCGTCAGGTGGTGCAGCACGCCGTCTATGCGCACGCGGACGGAAACGCTGTCCTGGCGGGGCTCGATGTGCACGTCGCTGGCGCGCTTCTGCACGGCCTGCTGGATCAGCAGGTTCACGAACCGTACCACGGGCGTATCACGGGCCTCCAGTTCCAGCTCCTTCACCGAGGGCTGGTCCATCTCCTCGGTGGGCTGGGTCTTCACGATCTCCTCCAGGTTCTCCTCCAGGTTCTCACCCGTGCTGTAGTAGGTGTCAAACGCCCGCCTGATCTGCTCCTTCGTGCTCAGCACGGGCTCCACGGAGTAGCCGGTGGTGCTGGCAATCGTGTCGAAGGCCATGATGGCCAGATGGTCTGCCACGGCAACGCGCAAAGAATCCCCCTCGACCGCGAGCGGGATCATTTCGAAGCGGCGCGCCAGGTTGGCCGGGACAATCTGCAGCACGTCGGTGTTTATTACCTCGCTGGAAAGCGTAACGAAGGGCATGTCTTCCCGCTCGGCGACGATGCGGTAGACGTCCTCCGCGGAGGCGTAACCCTCCCCTACAACCGTGTCTCCCAGATAGTCCCCTGTTTCCGCCTGTTTATCCAGCGCGTCTTGGAGTTGCTTTCGGGTGATCAGCCCTTCCGCGACAAGCCGCTCCCCCAGCAGGTCGGACCGGTCCGACCGTGACTCTATGTCCTGTCCGCTTGTTTTTCGGGTTTCTTCCATACTATTCTTCATCTGTGAAGAAGGCATTTCGGCAACGGTCCGGTTGACCGGGCCCTGTGAATTCGGCAAACAACCGTGCCTCTTGAGCAATGCTACCGGTCATGGCGGCATCATTTCAACTGCTGGTTCGAGATTGGCGGGTTCCCAGGATTTTCCATCCCCTGGGCGTCTCAGCAGCCAGGAGGGGCTCTGGCCCGGTTTCAACGCCGTCCCACCGGGGGCCACATCCGCCGGTGCAGTCCCGTTCGCTGGAAAACACAAGGACGGCATCCGTGCGCACTGTGCGCCTTTCTGCCTGGCGAACGCCGAATGGACATTATGCCACTAATCGTCTCGAAAAGCAATGAAAAACATTGGAAACGACCGATGTAAACCGTTATAATCAAGCAACGCCGGGAATCAGCGCCCCAACGACGGGAATCGGACCGGGGTTTTCTGGCGGGAATTTTCCGGGTCGAAAAATCGAGTTCCTCGACCCGTTTGACGGGATTGATGGCGACACTGGCTTTGCATCAACGGGCACCACCAGGGAGGCACTGCCGTGCTGGGAGTAGACAGAGGCTCGTATTCATTAAAACTGGCGGCCTTCCAGCAGAATCGGCTCACCAGGCTCAGCCTTCATAAGTATCCTGATTGGCCGAACTACTCGGACAATGCCGCCGCAGCATTGCTGAGTCGCGTCGTGGCTGAACAGGGAGCAGCGGGGGAATCGGCCTGGACGAATGTGAAAGGCACTTCGGCCATCGCTCAGGTGACGGAGTTCCCCGAAATGTCGGATGATGAACTGGACAGCGCCGTTCGGCTGGAAGTGGGGGACTTGCTGTCCCAGGACGTCACGGAAATAGACTCCGATTACGACATAATCGAGACTCTGGAGGACGGCCGGATGCGGGTGCTTCTGGTGGCAGCCCCGCGGGCGTTGGGGCAGGAAGCCATTGAGTTTCTCAGCATGGCCGGGCTCTACTGTGCCGGCGTCTCACTTGACTCGGTTGCCCTGGCTTCTCTCTTTTTGGAGACCACGGCCGGGACAGAACCGCCGGCGTCGGTACTGGTTAACGTGGGCGCGACGACGACCAATATCGTTCTGCAGACCGGCGGTAAGCTGCGTTTACTCCGGGACGTGGAGGGTGGCAGCAATAGTGCGACCAAGGAACTGATGCGCGAGACCGGCATGTCGTTCGAAGAGGCCGAAGAGATGAAGACTCGTGAAGACGAAGAACGCCCGCCGGTACACGGAGACCGGCTACAGGCCGCCATCCAACCCGTGTCTCGCCATATTGCACGCACTGTGGCCTATGAGACTCGACAAGGGGAGCACATGGACGAATTTGAGATATACCTGGCCGGCGGGGGCAGCCGTACGCGGGGGCTATTCCAGCACCTCGCAGAGGAGTTCGAGGTCCCCGTCAACTACTTCGACCCCTTTGAGAACGTCCAGGCCGACTGCGCTCTGCCCGAGGACGTTGAGGAACGCTGCCTTTACGGGGTTGCCGTCGGCAACGGCTTGATGGGAGCTGGCACATGATAGACATAAACCTGGTAAGGGACCGCGCCCAGGCTGCTCCGAGCCTGACCGAGAGGCTTGTGCCGCTGCTGATAGTGGTGCTGCTGATAGTTTACGCCGGCACCGTCTGGATGGCCTCTCACATCCATGGGCTGGCCTCGGATTCCGTACAGACACTTCAGAATGACATCGGCCGCGCGAAAGCTGTCCGCGAAGACGTCGCCCTGCAGCCTACCCATTACTCGGGGCAAACACTGCGTCTGATCGAGTTCGTCGGGCAGGTCGCCACGTTGGCCGAGCAGAAGCAATACTGGGCCGCCAAGCTGGCCCGCCTGAAGCCCTCCCTGCCCGAGAGACTGGTGGTGCAGCTGGTCACCGGTGAAAGCGGTAGAGAGTTGGAGATATTCGGCCATTCGGTTGGCCGGGACCGGCAGGACCTGGAGCAAATGCGAGATTTCGTGCACAATCTGGCACAGAGCCGTCAGTTCCGCCGTGGCCTGAGCAACATCCAACTGCAGCAGGTGTTCACCCGGCAAAAACAACGAGGTCAGCCGCAACGCTATGAGTTCTCCCTTCACTGCGACTTCGAGATGCGCTCGGAAGAGATGAACATGATCTTCTGAATCCCTGCACCGGATAAAAAAGGTCGTTTTCCAAACCCGATTGGTCAACGGTGGCGGACATGAAAAAAGCCATCTTCCGAATCTTGCTCATTGGCTATCCGATCTTTCTGGCGGTTCTCGTAGCGTTTCTTTCCATGGGTAAGTATCACCAGATAGAGGTGCTGCGAGAGGAACTGAACGAACTGCGCGAGTCGGATCTCTTCCAGGAGAGCAAGCGCCAGGTAGAGCGCATGCGCGAAGAGCAACGTCAGCAGATCCGCCAGTTGCTGGGCCAATTCCGGGCCAGAGCCCACGACTACGACCGCCCCACACTGACCGGACAGGTGGCCAAGGCCGCCCAGAAGTTCGGCATCGAACTCGAAATGGTCGGCGTGGAAGAAACACTGAATCGGGACGGCTGGAGCTTTCTGGTGCTGGAAATACTCGGGGAAGGCTCCTTCCCGGCCCTTATGTCCCTGCTGCGTGACCTGGAAGAAAGCGATCAGCGCTTTGTTGCCACGCGGGAGCTTTCTGTGGACGGTACCGAGCGGCCGGGGATCCTGCAGTTCGAGTGCCAAGCCGCTTTCCTGGTAGGCGTTCCATGGACCGCCGAAGACCTGGCACCAACCGAGGAACAGGAGATGGAATCGCCCGGCCGGGAATCCGTCCCGGATGAGCCGGCGGATGCGGAGCGGTGATGCTTGCCTCCACGGAGTTCGCCGATTTTTTGGTGGGTAGCGGAGATGGACAAAAAGGCTAAAAAGCAGGTTGTCGTGCTGGGCGTTCTGCTGGTCGTGCTGGGCATCTTGCTTGTGTTCGTGATTCGCCCTGGTGGTGGTCCGGCACCGGCCGAGAACACCGATACCACAGAGGAGTCGGCTGCGGAGGAACCTGCTGCGAACGGGGTAGCCGCCGGGACGGCGGGGGAAAACGGAGAGGACGCCCGCCCCACCGTAGGTGAGGTGCAGGCACTGCTGGAACGCGTGCGCACCGCTCTCGCGGTGGACACCTCGTACGCTGTTGAGGACGGGGCGGGGGCTTTCGCCCGACGGTCCGGCCAGGAACCGCTCCCCCCCGATACGCAAGAAGCCCTGCCGCCACGGCTGCATCTGAAGGCAACGGCCATACTCTGGAGCCGGCAGCGTCCCATGGCGGTGGTGAATGGGCGTGTCGTGGGAGAGGGCGACGCGGTGAGCAAAAACGTAACAGTAACTGAGATAAAACCCGCCGTCGTCCTCATAAAGCAGCACTACCGAGGTAAAGATTACTACAAAGAGCTATCTCTGAGAGAAGGGGTGGAACAACCATGAAGCGAAAACCCAGCCCGTTGGTGAACAGCGTCCTTATCCTGGCCCTTTCTGCCGTCTGGGTGGTTTCAGTAGTCGAGGCCGCGGAACAGGAAACGACCGGCGGAACAGACAACGGCCAGATACAGGCTCCGGCTGCGGTGAAACGCCTTCAGCAGATCCTCAATTCCGGCGGCAATCAGGGCACTCAGGCCAGCCTGAACCTGAAGAATGTGCCGTTGGAGGACTTCCTTGACCTGGTCTCCAGCCGCACGGGCATGCGTTTTGTGTTGAAGCCCACGGTGAAGGACCGGCGCATCTCCGCCTTTCTTCCAGGAGTCCCCGTTGAGGAGGCCCTCGTTGCGGTGCTGACGGCGAACGACCTGACCTACGAGAAGTTTGGCGACAAGATTATGGTGATCAGTGAAGCAACCGACATCGCGCCCGAAGCGGAAGGGAGAGATAAACCGGAACAGGAGCCCGAAAAGCCGCCGCTGGAGACGGAGATATTACATCTGAAATTCCTGGACGCCGAGGATATCCAGGAGACGCTGGAGCCCTTGCTGAGCGAGTACGGCAATCTGCAGGTGGTCAAACAGTCGGGCTTTATCGGGTGGGGTTTCGCGTCCGGAGGCTCGGAAGGCATGACAGGAGGCGGTGGGAGCGGCCAGGGTGACGGCGTCAGCGGCTTCGGCTACCGGGGCCGAGGTGCGAAAGGATACCGAAGGGAAGTCAGGTCGCAACTGCTGGTGGTCAGCGATGTGGCCGAAAAGGTGGAGTTGATTCAAGCGCTGGTAGAAGAACTGGACGTCCAGCCCCAGCAGGTGCTCATATCCGCCAACGTAGTGGAGGTCAACCGGGACAAGCTGAAGGACCTCGGGGTCAGTTGGGGCACCGGTGTGGAAGGCGCGGAAACTTCCGACATCAGCAGCACCGATCCCTGGGGCAGCAGCGTCGAGTTCAGGGGCAATTTCCTGAGCGGCCAGGTCAGTCCCGGCAATTTCAACCCCAGCAGCGACCTCAGCAGCGGATTCCCCTTCGACGGGGGCGCCACGTTCATGTTCCGCAAGGTGGGCGGCAGTGAGTTTCAGGTCATCCTCCACGCACTGGAAGAAAAGGCGGATGCCAACGTGCTGTCCGCCCCCAAACTGCTGACGTTGGACAACCGCGAGGCCACCATCCTGGTCGGCAACAAATTCCCCATTCTTAAGACGGACATCACCGGCACGGAAGTCGCACAGGTTACCACTTCGCTGGACTACTATGAAAACATCGGCATACAACTCAGCGTCGTGCCCCAGATTCACGAACAAAAGTACATTAACATGATCGTCCATCCGGTGGTCAGTGACTCCAATCAGACCGTCACCGCCAGGGGGACTGGCGGCGAGGTGCTGGCCGAATACCCCATTATAGACACCCGGGAGACCGAGACGGAGATATTGATAGCCGACGGGCAAACAATCGCTATCGGCGGCCTGCTGAAGAACCTGGAGACTGAAAACGTCGCTTCCGTCCCAGTGCTGGGCAGCATTCCCGTGGTGGGCGCTTTGTTCAGACGCACCACCCGGGATGTCCAGACCGTGGATCTCATCATTTTCCTGTCCGCCGCCATCGTGTCCGAACCCGAACGGGCCACGGCGGAACGGATGCGGCGCACCGAGCTGAAGGACGAAGTCCTGGCCCTGCACATTCTGGACAATGTCACCGCCCTTCGAGCCCAGGGGCTCGACCGCATTGCTCGAGAGCATTTGGGTGATCTGCTCACCCGTCAGCCCCTTGACATCACCGACAGCACTCGGGCCAGAGTGGAGCGTCAGCTCGAGGAACTCGACCAGTTGCTGACCCCCGAGGATGAAACGGAATCCGCCGAATAGCCGGCGGGCGTCCGATCCTGAACCGTGCTCGCAACGCGGAGTCTGTGGCCTTTCCGCGCGGGCGATGGGAGACCTCTCTCTTCTGTCCGGGAGGACGGCCGAATGAAATGCTCCAGGGCGTTCACGCTCATCGAACTCATGATCGTGGTGGTGATCCTCAGCATCCTCGCCAGTGCCGCCTCGCCCATGTACCGCAGTTCAGCCAGCAGGGCTTACGATACCGAAGTAGTGGCCAGCCTTTCGGCAATCCGTACAGTTCAAAAGGTCTTCAAGTCCGCGCGCGGCCGCTACCCGCACAGCATGGAAGAGTTGGAAGGGACCGACTACGACGAGTACCTGACGCCTGAGGACTTTGTGGACATGCGGTACGTAGACTACGACCAGTTTCACGTGGACGGGAACGGCGCCACCCGGTGGAACGGCCACATCGAGGGCTACCTGTACTCCACCGTCACCATGTTCGCCGACGGCTCCGTTGCCCGCCAGCCTTAGCCGCTCTCCCCCTCAATTTTCGGGATTCAGAGCCGGGCGGCGGCGGCAGCAGTGCGGGCGGCGCGCCGTCAGCGTCACCCCGTCAGATCCTCCCAGGGGATCACGCCGGTCCGGTCGGCCCATTCCTCGTAGAGCGCGCTCAGCTCCTTGACCTTGCCGGGATTCCCGTCCGCCAGGTCGTTCAGCTCCGTGCGGTCCTCCACCATGTCGTAAAGCTCCCAGGGATCGGGATACCGGCTCACCAGCTTCCAGCGTCCCCACCGCACCGCGCGGTTGCCCTCGTGTTCCCAGAAGATGGGCCGGCCGCGGAAAAACGGCCTGTCCTGCAGCAGCGGCACCAGGCTCTCCCCCTGTGCGGGCTGGATGGGGTTGCCGTCGTGCTCCTGCGGATACTCCACCCCGGCCGCTTCCAGGATGGTCGGCATCAGGTCCACCACGTGCACCGGCGTGTGCAGCGTGCGCTGTGCGGTGCCCATCCCGGCGGGCCAGTGGGCGATCAGCGGCGTGGCGATGCCGCCCTCGTGGACCCAGTGCTTGTAGAGCCGGAAGGGCGTGTTGCTGGCATTTGCCCACGGCAGGTCGTAGCTCATGAACGTGGTGGCCGGTCCGGGGTCCAGCTCCGGCGTGTTGCCCACGTGCACCTCGCGTCCGTCCGGCGTGGGTATGGCGTAATGGCTCGGCCAGCCGTCGCTGCCGTCCTCGCGCAGGAACTCCGCGCAGCCGCCGTTGTCGGACAGGAACAGCACCAGCGTGTCCTCCTCGATGTTCAGTTCGCGGAGCTTCGCCATGATGGTGCCTACGCCCTGGTCCATCCGGTCCACCTGGGCGGCGTAGACCGCCATGCGCAGGTCGTCCCACTCCTTCTGCTCCACGTCGGGCCAGGGCGGTGCCTCCTCACCCCGGGGCGAGATGTCCCAATCCGGGGCCAGAAGGCCGTCGCCCTTCAACTCCTCCTGGCGGCGCGTCCGCACGGCGTCCCAGCCGCCGTCGCGGTAGGTGCCGCGGTACCGCTCGATATCCTCCGGCAATGCGTGCAGCGGCCAGTGCGGGGCGGTGTAGCCGACGTAGAGGAAGAACGGCGACCCCTCCTCGCCCGCGTCCTCGATCATCCCGGCCGCCTCCTCACTGACGGCGTCCGTGATGTAGTAATCCCCGCCGCCTGGGCGGATGATCTGGTCGTCCCGCACCATGGACGGGGGATTGAAGTAGCTGCCCGCTCCGCCCAACATGCCGTAGTGCGTGTCGAAGCCGCGCTGCACCGGGATGGGGTGCCCCGGCTCCCCCGGCTGCCAGGACTCCGGGCGGTTGGGCTTGTAGGGACCGCCCACGTGCCACTTGCCGGACATGCAGGTGCGGTAGCCGCCGGCTTTCAGCGCCTCGGCTATCGTCACGCAGTCCCGCCGCAGGTAGCCCTGGTAGGCGGGCCCCACGCCGCGGTCGTTCACCATGTGGCCCACGCCGGCCTGGTGCGGATAGAGGCCGGTCAGCAGAGAGGCCCGCGTGGGGCAGCAGCGGGCGCAGTTGTAGGCGTGGCTGAAGCGCACGCCGCCCTCCGCCAGCGCATCCAGGTTCGGCGTGTTGATCTCCGACCCGTAGCAGCCGATGTCGGAGAATCCCATGTCGTCCACCATAATCAGCACGATGTTCGTTCGTCCGTCCCGCCCCTCGGCCATCTGCCGTCTCCCACGCGTGTGAGTGTGAACAGTCCGCAAGAAGCAAATCATAGGACGTAGAGGATGCCTCATCAACACGCACGCTTGTGCCGCGGCCGGGGGCGGTTAGAATTGAGGTGTCGGTTCACACATTCGCATTCCCACCGGACCACGAGGGCCCGTGCATGTTGCGAAGAACGGCCGTTTCCCTGCTCCTTCTCATCGGATTAGCCATGGCAACACAGACTTCCGCCAATGATGCCGAGCCGGAATACCCCGCCCCTCCGCCGCCGCAGGACACGTCGCACTGGGGCGAGCACATCCAGCGCAGCATGAAGCTGCTGGCCACCAGCACGCCCGAGCGCCGCAACAAGGTGCGCATTCTTTTCTACGGCCAGTCCATCACCAAACAGGACTGGTGGCTGGACGTGGTGGCCGACCTGCGGGAGCGCTTTCCGCACGCGGACATCGAGGCGGAGAACCTGGCCATCGGCGGTTTCAGCTCCCAGCGCCTCATATACTCCGCCGACATGGACCTCTACCCCTGGTATCCGGACCTGCTGATCTTCCACGTCTTCGGCGCGCACGATAAATACGAGAAGATCATCTCCCGCACGCGCCGCTACACCGCCGCCGAGGTGGTGATGCTGAACGACCACCTGCCCGCCCGGCAGGATCCCGCAAAGCCGGACAAGGGCTGGTCCGCGTTCATGAACGATGAGTTCCTGCCGAAAACCGCGAAGAAATACCACTGCCGGCTCCTGGACGTGCGCGGCCCGTGGCGCGAATACCTGCTGGAGAACGGCTGGGAGTCCCAGAAACTGCTGCGCGACGGCGTGCACCTGAACGAGCACGGCTGCCGGCTGATGGGCAAGCTGGTCGCGCGGCCGCTCGTCCATCGGCCGGAACTGCCGGAGCGCGAGTGGGCGGACCTGGTGACCACCTACCGTGTGGGCGAGGACGTGGAGTTCGAGGACGGCCGACTGAAACTCAACTTCGACGGCAACCGCGTGGTCGCCCTCGCCGGCCAGGCCGACGGCCCGCGTGCGAAGGCGAGGGTGCTGATAGACGGCCGCCCGCCCTCCGACTATCCGGCGCTCTACACCTTCACCCGCGCCAACGCGGGGCCGGACGTGGACTGGCCGTGGGACGTCGGGGCGCCCTTCAAGATCACCTCCGAAACCCCGCCGGTCGAGGAGAAATGGACCATCACGGTCACCGAGGGCGGACCGGAGGAGTTCCACTTTAAGATCGCCGGCTCCGTGACCGGCCCGGACGGCGAGGGCGTCAGCACGGAGCGGTTCGTCAGCGACTCCGGCCGCATCGTCATCGAACCCGGCCACTGGTGGACCAGCACCCCCGGTGAGAAACCCAGCCCGCTGAAGCCCGGCTACGAGCTGCACTTCGGATGCGTGCTGCTCGGCACCGACCTCTACGAGGCCCCAAGCGTCGAGGACCCGGGCCTGGAATACCCCACCGTGCTGGCCCAGGGCATAGAAAACGAAGTCCACGACCTGGAGCTCGTGGTGGAAGGGGAAGGCGAAGTGCCCATCAAGGCCATCAGGGTCTACCAGCCACCCTTCCGGGAGTAATCGCCGCCCCCGTTCGTGCGCCCGAGAATCCCCCGTTCTAAATTGACCTGCCCCGCCCCATAAGATAACATGCGAGTAACGGCCGTTGAGAACTCGACCCGGAATCGGACCAGAGCTATGCGCAAAGCTACCTCGGTGCTGGTTTGCCTGCTGGGCCTGGTCTTGCTGGCGGGCTGCCGGACCGTGGCGCCCGAGCCCGAACAGGCAGAGCAGCCGGACGAGAGCCGGCTGCACCGCTACGCCTCGACGCGGGCGCGGTTGGATTCGCCCGATCCTGACGTGCGCGAGAAAGCGGCCGTGGCGCTGCTTTCCATGGAGGCCCCTGCCGCCGCGACCCCCGTGCTGGAGACGCTGCGGGGGGCCGATGACCCGGCCGTGCGGATCAGTATGGTCCGCGCCGCTGCCTTCACCGCCGACCACCGCTGCTTTGACGCCCTGCTGGACGCTGTCTCGGACCCCGACCCGCAGGTGCGGGAGGCGGCCGCCGCCGCGCTGGCCCATTTCACCCGGCCCTCCGAGGTGACGGCCATGGTGGAATACGTCTCCGACCCCACCGTGGGCGACACCCGGCGGCAGTTGCTGTTCCGCGCCCTGGGGCAGGGGCTGGCCCTGCGGGCGGTGCCCGTGCTGATAGCCGGCCTGGGGAGCGAGACCGAGGGGACCCGCACGGCCGCGTGGGAGGCGCTGCGGCGCATCGCCAGGCGCGACCTGCCGCCCGACCCGGGGAAATGGCGCGAATGGTGGCAGACCAACCGTTATCGAAACCGCGAAGAGCTGCTCGAGGAGCACCTGCGCGAGGTCTCGACCGAGTTGCGCCTGCGCACGCGAGAACTGCAGCAGATGCAGGACCGCCACCAGGCGCTGATGGACGTGGTGGAACACCTGGGCGGTGAGGACCTGTCCATGCTGCTGACGGCCCTGGACAGCCCGCACGAGGTGGTGCGGCACTATGCCGCCTTTCGCCTGGCTGCCATCGCAGACCGCGCGGCGTCGGACACGCTGCTGGACGACCAGGAGGTCTACGCCGACCTGCGCGACGCCCTGAACGACGAGAACCCGCTCGTGCGGCAGAACGTGATGAAGTTTGTGGAGGAGGCGGGCGGGCAGTACAAGGATGATCTCATCCGGCAGGCGCTGCAGGACGAGGATCCCGGCGTGCTGGCGATCGTCGTGCAGGAGGTCTCGACCACAACCGGCCCGGAGGCCATCGCGCGCCTGGAAAAACTCGTGGTGGACTCGCCCCACGCGGAGGTTCGCGAGGAGGCGGCAAACATGCTGGGCAACGTCGGCGGCGAGCAGTCCTGGCAGGCCCTTTTGAAGGCGCTGGACGACCCGGAGGAGAACGTGCGCTGGTTCGCGGTGGAGGGGCTGCGTAAGCTGGGCGCCACGCAGGCATTCCAGCGCGTTTCGGAAGTGCTGCTGGAGGATGAGAGCGCCCGCGTGCGCGCTCAGGCGGCCATCACCCTGGGCGAGCTAGGGCAGCCGGCCAGCTTCGGCGCGCTCCGCCAGGCGCTTGTTGACGATCCCAGCGAACAGGTGCGCGACAAGGCGGCCGCCGCCCTGAGCGCCCTGGCGGAAGGCAGCCCGGAGACTATGGCCACCGTCGCCCGCACCTTCCGGGAGGAGGGCTACCTGGACCGGAACCGCCAGATACTGTCCAGACTGATCGAGCAGCTCGGCGATGATCCGGAGCAGTCTGACAGGGCCCTGAAAGCCCGGCGCGAACTGGCCGAGGTGATGATGGAGCAGGAAGACTATGACGATGCAGCGGTTACGTTCGAGCAGCTTCTGGCCGACGGCTACGACGGGGAGTTGCGCAGGAAGTTCGTGGACGCCCTGCTGAAGGCCGGCGAGGGTGCGGCGGCTATCGAGAAACTGAGGCAGTGGCTGGGGACGGAGCCACCCGCGGAGGAAGGCGCCGAGGGTGGCGCTGCGGGCGGCGTCGAGGAAGGCACCGAACCCGAGGGCGAGACCGAAACCGGCTCCGCCGAAGGCGTGGGCACCGAGAGGACCGTGAAAACGGCCGACGACGAGCTGCTGATGCTGGCGCTGGACACGGCGGAGCGCCTGCGGGAGCAGGAAAACGGCCCGGGCGCCGACGCACTGATCGAACTGGCCGCCCGCCGAACCGGCGAGACGACAGACACCGCCGTGACCGAGAGAATCGAAGCGCTCAAACAACGGTCGGCCCCGTGACTGAAGCGGCGCCGGCCGAGGGGGAAGTTGCGATGGCAGAAGACAAACGCAGGGGACCGCAGGGCGAGAAGTTCTACGTGGGCAGTGACCACGCCGGGTTCCAGGTCAAGGAAAAACTGAAGGCCCTGCTGCGCGAGCGCGGCAACGAGGTGGTGGACCTGCAGGAGGAGTATCGGGAGAGGATAGACTTCCCCCCCGTGGCCGAGAAGGTGGGCCGGTCCGTGGCCTCCGAGTCCGGCTCCTACGGAGTTCTGGTCTGCGGCACTGGGGCGGGGGTGGCCATGGCGGCCAATAAGGTGGACGGCGTCCGCGCGGCGGCGCTCTACTGCGACGACGCCGCAGAATACGCGCGACGGCACAACAACGCCAACGTCATCACCTTCGGCCAGCGAACCATGGATTACGCCGACATTGTGCGGCGCCTGGAAGTCTTTTTCGACCACGAATTCGAGGGCGGAAAGTACGCCGACAGGAACGATTATCTGAACGAGATCGAAGCGAACAATGCGCGCGACTCCCGAGGGGAAATGACAGACCCATGAGTGCTTTCAGGAACCGCCGGTGGACCTGCGCGGGACTGGTATTCTGGGCCGGTTTGATGGCCTTCGCCGCCGGCTGTGCCACAACCCGGCCCGGCGGAGACGGCCTGACCGAGACTCCGGAAGAAGGACCGGCAACAACAGAGGTCTTCCTCTACCACGTGCAGCGGGGTGATTCGCTCTATTCCCTGGGGCGAAGGTTCGGCGTGTCCTGGCAGCGGATCGCCGAGGAGAACGGGATAGACGACCCCGCCGACGTGCGGGTGGGCAGGCCGCTGTTCATTCCCCGCGCCGAGGGCGTAACGCCTCCCGACCCCGGCGTGCCGGCGCGGATGCCCGCCGAGAGGCCCAGACGCGCCGTAGAGCAGGCGGACCTGCACCGAGGGCGACCGCCGGCCCGTTTCTGGTGGCCCACGGCCGGCAACCTTCTGCGCCACTACGGCCAGGCGCTTCGCGGCCTGCCGGAGCCGGGCATAGCCATCGGCGCGTCGGCGGGCACGGAGGTCTGCGCGGTGGCCTCCGGAACCGTGGTCACGTGCGTCAGCGCGGACCAAAACCCCGGCTCGGCCTGGGGCAACGTGCTGGCCGTTTCCCACGCCGACCGCTGGGTCAGCTGGTACGCCCACCTGGACCGGACGCTGGTCGCCGAGGGCAAGCGCGTCAGCAAGGGCCAGCCCATCGCGACCGTGGGTTCCACGGGGGCGGCGAACCGGCCGCAACTGGCCTTCCGGCTTTTCCACAACGCCCGTCCGGTGGACCCCATAGAGAAACTGCCCTGAGCGCACAGAGACGGGGGATTTGTGCCGGCCCGCCCGATCGGGATAAGATAGACTCCCTGCTACCACCCGGCCCGAGACAGTCTATGGCTGAAAACAACGACACCCAGCCGAAGCCCAGGAACATCCTGGTCGTCACCGACCGACCGGATGACGTGGGGGTTCTGCGCCAGAAAATCGGCAACGCCGGCTACGAGCTGACCCAGAGCCGGGACGGTGACGAGGCCCTGGAGATGATCCAGAAGGACTCGGCGGACCTGGTGCTGCTGGACATAGACGTGCCCGGCGTCGAGGGGGTCAAGTTCTGCCGCCGGCTGCGCGCCCGGCCCGAGACCGAGGCCATACCGGTCATCATCATCGGCGACGAGACCGAGGGCGAGGCCACCACCGTGCTGGATATCGGCGCCGACGGCTTCGTGACGCGCCCCTTCCGCCGCGCGGAGTTGCTCAGCCGCATCCGCACCTTGCTGCGGCTGAAGGCCCTGCACGACCGCGTCTCGGAGCAGAACCGCGAGCTTCTGCAGGTAAACACGCGGCTGGACGAGCTGAACCAGGAACTGATGGCGCGCAACCGCGAACTGGAGCAGGGCATGGAGATGGCCCACCGCCTGCAAGAGGCACTCCTGCCCCAGCAGTACCCGCGCGTGAACAACATCGCCTTCTCCCACAAGTACGCTCCGGCCGAGGCCGTCGGAGGCGACACCTTCCAGTTCATCGGTATGGACGACGACTGCGCGGCCATCTTCATCGCGGACGTCAGCGGCCACGGCGTGCGGGCCGCCCTGGTGGCCAGCATCGTGCGCACCGTCATTGACTACATAGACGTGACCGACAAGACGCCGGCGAACGTGCTGGAGGATTTCAACTCGCGCTTCCGAAGCGTGTTGGGGCCCATGAGCCCGCAGATCTACGCCACCGCCGTGTTCATGATTCTGGACGGGGCTAAACGCACCGCATCCGTGGCCAGCGCCGGCCATCCCTTCCCCCTGCTTGTGAGCAAGGAGCGTATGACCGCAGAACCCCTCATGGGACCGGATGAGGGCGGGCCCGCCATTGGCTTTGTCGGCAACCCGGACTACCCCACCATGAAGGTGGACCTGTCGGCCGGTGACATCATCCTGGGCTTCACCGACGGCACCTACGAGGTGGTCAGCGAAAGCGGAGAAATGTACGGTCTGGCCCGCATGCAGGATCTGGTGGCCTCCAACGTCCACCTTATCCCGCGCGACCTTATCCAGCGCATCATCACCGAGACGGACGAGTTCATGGGCACCGCCCGCCGGCCCGACGACGTCTGCCTGGTGGCCGCCGAGATCTACTGATCCCCCTCCCGCACGGCTATCAAGAGGGGATCCCTTGGTTCCGAACCCCCGTCTGGTCGGCGCCGGTCACGACCCGGCTTGAAAGGAAACCCGGTCTTCGGAGCGACTACGCGGCCGTCTCCCCAGGGCGCAATCTGCCCCCTGCCCCAGGCCTCTCAGCCTTCTCCGGCGCGTCTCCGCGCGGCGGCCAGCTCGCCCTTCAGGAATGTCAGGCCCTGCCGCACGAACTCGTCCCCGTCCGGGCAGAGGTCCTGGAATATGCCTCGGCTGAGGGCGAAATCGGTCAGCGAGGTGTTGTAGGTCTCCATCCCCACGTAGCCGTCGAAGCCGACCTCCACCACCGCGTCGAACAGCCGATCCCACTGCACCAGCCCGCCGCCCGGCACACCCCGGTCGTTCTCGCACGCGTGCACGCCGCCCAGCCGGTCGCCGCAGCTCCGGACGGCAGCGCCGTAGTCGCGCACCTCGGTCACCCCGTGGTAGGTGTCCAGCACCATCCGCAGGTTGGGATGCGCCGCCATCCGGATCAGGCGGACGCCTTGCTCGGGTGTGTTGGCCACGTGCGTGCGGAAGCGGCTCATGGGCTCGATCATCAGCTCCACGCCCCGCCCCGCCGCGTATTCCGCCAGGTCGTGCAGGCCCTCGGCGATGTACGGGTATCCCGCTTCCGGCGGGCGGGTGCGGTCAATCACCCCCGGATGGCCGTAGATCGCCCCCGTGTAGGCCACCGCGCCCACCTCCTCGGCCAGGTCAATCACATCGCGGTGCCACGCCATGCCCTTGCGCCGCCGCGCGGGATCGGGGCTTGCCAGGTCGCACTCCTCGGGCCAGAGGGCGCCCGGGCTCAGTATCAGCTCCAGCCCCGCCGACTCGGCACGCTCCCGCGTCAGCGACGGCGTGAACTCGACGTCGTCCCCCACCGACAGCTCCAGGTAATCGAGCCCCGGCGCCGCCGCATTGTCCAGCAGGTCCAGCCGATCGTCGGACCAGCGGTCCGTCCACAGGTAGATGTGTGCGCCGAATTTCACGGGGTCACCTCGGTGTGGGCTGCGCCGGAACGGATCAGGCCGGCGGCGTCATGTCGAGTTGCACGGTGCGGCCGGGCCGCGCGGCGGCCTGCTCCATGACGGCGATATCCTTCCACGCATCCAGCACGCCCCAGGGCGGCTCCTCTCCGGCGCTCACAGCGTCCACGAACCGATCGTAGGGTGTCGCGCCGCCAGCCTCGATCTGCCAGGTTCGCGCCTCGCTTTCCCGTTTGGCATGCACCTCGCCCCCCTTGACCGTCACGTGCCAGTGCTCGTCGGTCGCCATGTACCAGATGTCAATGTGCTCGCGGTCGTTCTTGGTGGCGTCGTATATCTCCAGGTCGGCGGCCCACGTGATGAACAGGTGCGCTGCGGCGCCGTCCTCGAAGTCCACCTTCAAGAATTCCGTGTCGTTGCACTCCAGATCCAGGGCATGGTTGTCGCTGAAAAAGGCCGCCGAGACCGGCTCGGAGGAGGCCAGGTAGCGCGCGATGTTCAGGTTGTGAATCATTGCGTCCATGAACGGCCCGCCGTTCTTCTGCGGGTCGGTGGCCCACTTGTTCCAGGTGGGGTAGTGGTGCAGCCAGTCCTCGCGGTAGAGCGCCAGCCGGCCGATCTGGCCGCCGGAGAAGACGCGCTTCAGCGTCTCGATCTGAGCGTTGCCGGTGCGGCGGTAGAAGACCGAGCAGCCCACGCGGCCGGAGACGGCCCGCACGATGTCCGAGGCCTGCTCCATCGTGGGCGCCAGAGGCTTGACCGTGATGATGTGCTTACCGGCTTCCACGGCCCGCAGCACCAAGTCCCTGCGCGTGAACGGCGGGGTGAAGATGAGCACCGCGCGGATATCCTCGTCCTCGAAGATGTCATCCTCCGAGTCCGCCGGCTCCGCCCCGAAGAACTCGCCGTACTTCTCGGCGCGGTCCACGGCCGGGTCGTAGAGCCGCTTCACGCGCACACGCTTGCTGCTGCGGATGTTCTTGTGCTCCCAGCGCAGGAAGTCCCCGCAGCCCAGGATTCCGATTGGATAGGTCTCAGGCACCGGTCTCTCCTCGCGTTCTCTCAGTCGGATGGGAAAGCGCCCTCGTAGGCGGCGATGATGCGGTCCCAGGTCTCGTTCGTCTCCTCGTCCACCTTCTTACGCTCGGGGTCTGCCTCGAACCACTCGATTGCACGGCGCACGCCCTGCGCGAAGGTCGTGGTGGCCACGAAGCCGGGCACGAACCGTTTGAGCTTGCTGTTCTCGAATACCGCGCTCACCGCCTTGTCCCCCAGCAGATTGCCCTCCTCGCCGGGGCAGTAGGCAGCCAGCAGGTCGGAGGGAATGTGGACGATATCCGGCTCCACCCCGACGGCCCGGCCCACCTCACGGTATATCTGGTCCCAGGTCAGGACTTCGTCGGAGGTTATGTGGAAGGCGTGGCCCAGCGCGCGCTGGTTGCCCAGCAGGCCCACCAGGCCCTTCGCGAAGTCCTCGTTCCAGGTCACCGTCCAGAGCGACGTTCCGTCGCCGGGTACGATGATCTTCTCGCCCCGTATCATGCGGTCCACGGCCGTCCACGGCTTGCCCCAGTTGTTGACGCATAGCGGTATCATACTCGGCCCGTAGGTCAGCGAGGGCCGCACGATGGTGACGGGGAAACCGTTCTCGCGGTATTCCCGGATCAGCCGCTCCTCGCAGGCAATCTTGTTCCGCGAATACTGCCAGTGCGGGTTGGCCAGCGGCGTGGATTCGGTGATCAGGTAGTCGCTGGCGGGTTTCTGGTAGGCGCTGGCGGAGCTGATGAAGATGTACTGGTTCACCCGGCCGGCGAACAGCTCGATGTCCTGCTCCACGTGGTCCGGGGTGAATCCGATCCAGTCCACCACCGCGTCGAACGTGCGTCCCTCCAGCGCGGCGGCCGCCTGGTCGTCGTCCCGCACATCCGCCGTCAGGACGGTCGCCTCCTCGGGTATCTGGTCGGTGCGCGACTGTCCCCGGTTGAGCAGATACAGATCAATGCCCCTCTCGACCGCCAGCCTGCTGCAGGCGGTGCTGATCAGCCCCGTGCCGCCGATAAATAGGACTTTCATGGCTCTCTCGTCTCCGTTCGTTCGGGTATTCTTTTCCCCCGCAAACGTAGCTAAATCTTAGGACAAGCGGCCGGTATGTCAAGCACACTGAGCCTGGCGCCCCCGATTGTGGCTGAATTCCCGCCCGCTATAATGGCCGTGTTGCGCGTCGGCGGACCCACAGACCAGGAACCGGAAGGGCGACAGGCATGGCGGGCAGAAGCGAAGTGCGACCACCCAACGTGATTCTGATCCTGACCGACGACCAGGGATACGGCGACCTTTCCTGCCACGGCAACCCCGTGCTGCAGACGCCGGAGATGGACCGGTTGCACGCCGAGAGCGTGCGGCTGACCGACTTCCACGTGGCGCCCATGTGCACGCCCACCCGCGGCGAGCTGATGACCGGGCAGGACTGCCTGCGCAACGGCGCCAGCGCCACCTGCCTGGGCCGCCACATGCCGCACCCCGACCTGCCCACGGTCGCCGAGATGTTCTCCGCCGGCGGATACCGCACGGGTATGTTCGGCAAATGGCACCTGGGCAACAACTACCCGTACCGACCGATGGACCGGGGGTTCGACGAGGCTCTCTACCACCAGGGATTCGGCCTCACCGGCGCCGACGCCTACTGGTGCAACGATTACTTCGATCCGTACTACCGCCACAACGGGGAGGTGAAGCGCGCCGACGGCTTCTGCACAGATTTCTGGTTCGAGCAGGCCATCCACTGGATGGACGACTGCCGGCGGAGCGGTGCGCCGTTCTTCTGCTACCTGCCCACCAACGCGCCGCACTTCCCCTTCTGGGTGGACGAGAAATACCGCGAGGTCTACGAGCCCCTCGACCCGGCCGGTTTCTACGGGCTGATCGCCAACATTGACGAAAACCTGGGCCGGCTGGAACAGTTCATGCGCGAGACCGGGCTGCGCGAGAACACAATTCTCATCTTCATGACCGACAACGGCACCTGTGGCAACGGCAGCCACGAGGTCTGGAACGCCGGCATGCGGGGCAGCAAGTGCTCCCGCTACGACGGCGGGCACCGCGTGCCGTGCTTCATCCGCTGGCCCGGCGGCGGTCTGGGGAGCGGGACGGACATCACCTACCCCGCCCAGGCACAGGACGTTATGCCGACGCTGGCGGACCTGTGTGGTCTGTCCCTGCCGACCGACGCAGAACCGGACGGGGTCAGCCTGAACGGAGTGCTGCGGGACCGCGAGGCACCGCCGGACCGCATGTTCGTGGTCCATTACTACCAGAACTCCCTGGAGGAGTGGGACGCCGCGGTGGTCTGGGACCGGTGGCGCCTGGTCTGGGGCGAGGAGCTGTTCGACATTCGCTCCGACCCCGCACAGGAGAACGACGTGGCGGACGAGCACCCGGATATCGTCGAGCAGATGCGCGCGCACCACGAGGAGTGGTGGGCCGGTGTGGAGGGCACGCGCAACCGGTTCTCGCCCCTCATCCTCGGTTCGGCGGTGGAAAACCCCGTGCGGCTGACCTCCTGCGAGTGGGAGGACGTCCGCTGCGACGGAGCCGGCAGCGTGCGCAAGGGCTCCAGCCAGGACGAGGGCCGCGGGGGACCGTGGAACGTGGAGGTCGCCCGCCCCGGTAGCTACCGGATTGACCTGTGCCGCTGGCCGCACGAGGCAAGTGCGGCCCTGGCCGACCCCGTCCCCGCCTTCCAGTCCCGTGAGGGCGAACTGCCCCCCGGCAAGGCATGGCCCATCAGGAAAGCCCGCCTGAAGATCGGCGACGGAGAGACCGTCGAGCAGACGGTCGGCCCGGACGACCGAGAGGCGACCTTCACCGTGTCCCTGGAACCCGGCCGCACGAAGATCCACGCCTGGTTCGCCGCCGACGGGGGCCAGGACCTGTGCGGCGCCTACTACGCTTATGTAAAGCGGCTGGACTGACGGCGGCACAGCGGACACCGCAGAGGCGCAGGGAACGCGGACGCCGAGAGAGCCACCGCCGGGGCTATCGTGCAGAGCCCGAGACACACGCGCCCGAACATGAACCCGCCCTCCTGGTTCCGGTGAAGGTCGTCTCGCCCGTGACGGACGGCCTCGCCGACGGACTACGCGCCCCGGCCCGAGGCGTCAAATTCCTTCCGACCCGCCGCCGGGCGATATTGACAAACTGGGCCTGCCGGGGCAGACTGTAAGTGGGAAGTTCCGGATCGCCGTAGATGGTGAGCCCACCTTCTGCTCTGGAGATCGAGATGAGATTTGGAGTCGTGCAAATTCTCTCCGCACTGCTGCTTGCCTCGCCGGTCCTGGCGCAGACCGAGACCCCGCCGGCTCCGGACTGGGGGGTGAACTTCTGGGCGCACGACTATTACACCGGCGACGCCGCGTTTGTTGACGCCACCCGCGCCTTCAGCTACGACATGCCGGAGGAACTGGCGGAGAAGATCAGCCGTGATCCGGCCGCGTGGGACGATCTGCCGCTGACCGATCAGGGGGTGCCGCTCGACCCGGAAATCCGGCTGCGCTCCTTCCTGAAAGGCTACCCCGACGGCACCTACAAGCTGCGCTATGAGGGCACGGGGGAGGTCCGCTTCGAGGGCGGGGCGCGACTTCTGCCGGACAGCCTGGATGCCCAGGGAGACCTCACGTACGGCCTCGTGGCGGTGGACCGCACGGAGGAGGACCTGATCCGGATGTCCTTCCACGAGGTGGACGAGTCCGACCCGGTGCGCGACGTGCGACTGATCTGCCCCGGCTACGCGGTGGATGCCGGCACGGTCGTCCGGGAGGAGTTCATCGAGCGGGTGCAGCCCTTCTCGACCTTCCGATTCATGGACTGGAACGCCACCAACAGCAGCAACGCCGAGAAATGGGAGAAGCGCCGCCCCGCCGACTACCTGGTGCAGACCCCCGGCTGGCGACCCCGGCTGCCCATGGGCGGGATGGCCTACGAGTTGATGGTCGCCGTCTGCAACGCGGCGCAGAAAGACATGTGGATTTGCGTGCCGCACCTGGCGGACAACGAATACGTGCACGAACTGGCGACTTTTCTGCGCGGCCGACTGCACCGCGACCTCACCTGTATCGTTGAGCTGAGCAACGAGTTGTGGAACTTCAGCCAGGGCCAGGAGTTGGGCAGGAAGATGATCAGCCCCGACTGGTCGTGGCAGGGCTCGAACGTCACGCTCTACTACGGCGCCGTGGCGCCGAGGCTGGCGCAAATCAGCCGCATCTTCCGGAATGCGTGGGGCGCCGAGGAGATGGACCGGCTGGAGATCGTGCTGGCCGGCCAGTACGCCAACGCCTGGCACGTCGCCAAAGCGATCGAGTTCTACACGGACCGCAGGATCGCCCCCCGCCGGGTGATTGACGCCATCGCCATCGCGCCTTACATCCCGGTGGACGGTGAGTATTCCGACCTGGACGCGCTGATGAGCAACATGCAGGGGAACGTTGAGGAGGCCCTGGCGCTGGCCCGCAAGGGAACCCCGGCCGACCGGGCCCGCGGCCAGAGCAAGCTCTACTACGGCATCCGCCGCCACAAGGACCTCGCCGACCAATACGGGCTGAAGCTCTACGCCTACGAGGGCGGCCAGCACGTGTGGCACAACCGCGTGACCGACGGCGACATGGTGGGGGAGGCGCAGGACCACCCCGCAATGCGGCAGATATACCGCGACTACTTCCGGCTCTGGGAAACGGTCAACCCCGGCGGCCTGTTCGCGCACTACACCTTCACCAGCGGAAGCTGGGGCCTGCTGGACGACCTGCGCGACCCCGGCTCGCCGAAGTGGGACGGGCTGATGAGCGTGCTGATGCCCGCCGGCGACGCCACGCTGGACGGGCAGGTGACGTTCGCGGATTTCGAGATCCTGCGCGACCACTTCCAGCGCGAGGGCACCTGGTGGTGGCAGCAGGGCGACTTCGACGGCGACCGGGCGGTGGACGTCGCGGACTTCAATATGCTGCGGCAGAACATCAAACCGGAGAACACGCGTGAGGAAGAAGAGCTAGAGAACTGGGCCAGGCAGCGGTGTCTGGCGGAATAATCTGGGAGGAGCGAGGATGTCTCGGAGAAGACTGCTGGCATTTGTGAGCGTTTTGCTGGCGTTGCTGGTGATGGGAGGCTGCGGCGCGCCAGGGATGTCCGAGGTTTCGGGACTCAGTGCCGAGATCGTCACCGTCATTGAGGACCTGGACGTGCCCGAGAGCGTGTTGCCCGTGCCGGAGCGGGACCTGATCTACATCTCGAACGTCGAGTCCGCCGAGGACGAGTACTGGACGGACGATGCCGAGGGCTACATCACCCTGGCCTCCTACGACGGCGACAAGATCGAGCCCCGCTGGCTGGACAGCGCCGAAGACGCCGTCCTGAACGGTCCCAAGGGCATGGCCATCCTGGGCGACTACCTCTACTTCGGGGACAACAAGCGGGTCATGCGCTGCTCGCTGAGCGGCCGGCCGCCGGAGCGTGTGCCGCTGCCGCTTCTGGGCAAGGCCAACGATGTCGCCACGGACGGCGAGCGCGTCTGGGTCTCCGACACCATCAACGGTAAGGTCCACTGGTATGACCCGGCGGACGGCAAGGTGGGCGTCATCCCGGCGGTCCCCGGCGTCAACGGAATCACCTTCCACGAGGGCCGCATGTTCGCCGTAAGCTGGGCGCAGCACGAGGTCTACGAGCTGGACCCTACCGGCGAGCAGCCGCCGCAGCCCTTCGGGCTGGCGGACCACTTCACCAACCTGGACGGCATAGAGGTGATGTGCGACGGCACGTTCATCGTCTCCGATTTCAGGGGCAACAAGGTCTGCGCCATAGCGCCCGACCGGCGGACGGTGACCACCCTTCTGGAGGTCGAATCTCCGGCCGACATCGGCCTCGACTGTGGCGCGGGGCTGCTGTTCGTCCCGCAGTTCATGAAAGACCGCGCACTCATCGTGCGGTTGATTGGAGGACAGAACTGAAAGGACAATATCTTATGAGGCATATACTCGCAGCGACGACCGTTTGTTTGCTGGTTGTGGTAGTTGGCGAATCGCTGGCGGCCGAGGGCGACATTACGACCGTCCGCATCACGGAAGAGGTGGCCGTCGAGGACACCATGCGCCTGGGCATCAACACCTGCGGCGACAACTACTGGGACAGCAGCATCGTGAAGGTCCGGGCGGCCCAGAACTTCGAGGGCGTCCTCTACCGCTTCATGTCCTGGGGGCCGCAGCAGGACGAGAACGGCATTTTCGTCTGGTTCGCGCCCGCCGAGGAAGCGTGGGACGCCATGAAGGGACGCGTCCGGTGGCATCTCCTGGGCGGCCCGGGGAAAGGTATGTCCGGCCTCATCAAGGATATCGAGAGAAAGGTCTGCCCGGCCGACCACCAGAAGCGCGAGCTGTGCTACATCTCCTTCGACAAACCCGTGCCGGCCTCCGATCTGGGCAAGAACGGCATCATGCTGGAGCTGGAGAATTTCGGCCAGGGGAGCATCAGGCAGACCAACAACCCCGACTTCTGGAACGCCGAGCAGAACACCGCCCAGTCCGGCGACGTGCCGCCGGGCAGTTTCGGCCGGTCGGCCCTCTTGCTGCGCGGCGCGGAGGAGCGCGCGCATTACACCTTCGTGCCCATGTGGGGCAGCCAGGCCGACCAGAACGGCACCTGGCGCATCCGGCTCTGGGTGAAGGCGCAGGCCGGCAGCCCCACCTTCACCGTCGAGGTGAAAGGGGCGGAGAATGCCGTGCTGGAGCCCACCGGCGAGTGGCAGCGCCACGACCTGGCGCTCGACGTCGCAGGTCTGAACTCGATGGAGGAGCACGTCGAGGCCAGGCTGGTGGCCGAGGGCGGCGACGTGCTGGTGGACGACGTGGTCATCTGGAAAGAGCAGGACAGCCGCAACCCCACGGCCTTCCGCGACCCCATGGTGGACCTGCTGAAGCGCCTGAGGCCCGGCGTGCTGCGCCACCTGCAGATGGGCGGCAGCAACCTGGCGAACAACCTGAAGCCACGCCTGGAGCAGATGGGCTGGACCCGCCGCTGGGGCAACCTGGTCAAGGGCGCGCGCAACTCGGCCCGCACCTACGCCTTCAACATGCACGATTACTACGAGCTCTGCGAATACGTGGATGCCGACCCATGGTACTGCCTGCCGGGCACGCTGCACGTGGAGGAGATTCCGCTCCTGATGGAATACCTGGGTGCTCCGCCGGACGTGGGTTACGGCAAGGTGCGCGCCGAACTGGGCCACCCGCGGCCATGGACGGAGGTCTTCGACCGCATCTACATCGAGTTCGGCAACGAGGCTTGGAACCCCGGCGGTTACGCCACGGGCTCCTACAACGGCCCCGACCACTGGCGGGACATGATCGCCGCCGGCAAGGCATCGCCCTACTGCACGCCCAACGTAACCTTCGTCGCGGGCGCCCAGGCCGGCAACGGCTGGTTGATCAGCAACATCGCGCAGGACTGGGTGCCCAACGCGGACGCGGTGGCCATCGCCCCCTACCTGATGAACGGTGTGCGGCAACAGTACATGGAGCACCTGACTACCGACGACACCCTGTTCCGGTGGGTCTTCGGCTACACTATCCGGCGCGTTCTGGAGCCCGGCGGCCGCGTCTCGAACAGTTATGAGGCAGTCCGGGACACCGGCAAAGACCTGTCCATCTACGAGCACCAGTTCCACCTGACCAACCCCCGGCCGGGCAACGAGGGCGCGGTGCCCATGGAGACCCGCAAGAAGATGTTCACCTCCCTGGGCGGCGGGTTGAACATCCTGAACGACTGCCTGCTGATGCTGCGCGAGTGCGGCATCCGGACGCAGTGCCTGTTCAACCTCAACCAGAAGGGCTTCTTCGGCATCCCGCTGTGGGGTTTCGTGCCCGGCATCAACGTGCAGGACCAGCGCTACCGGCCGCTCTTCCTGGCCGAGGAGATCATCAACAAGGTCATCGGCGGCGACATGATGCGCACGGAGCACGCAGGCGTCCGGCCCACCTTCACCGCACGGGGCGTCTTTGAGGACAGCCGCCGGGAGGTCAGCACCTACGAGGATATCCCGGTGCTCTGGAGCTACGCCTTCCGCGACGGCCGCCGCCGGGCACTGGTGCTGTTCAACCTGGATACCGAGGCGGAGCGGCCCGTGCGGCTGGCGTTCCCCGGGCAGGTCCGCGCTGATCGGGCGCAGGCATGGTGGCTGACCGCCGACAGCATCGCCGCGAGCAACGAATACGACAACCCCGAGCCGCAGGTGGAGATCGAGGAGAGCGAACTGGCCGACTTCGAGTCGGGCCGGGCGATCGTCATGCCCCCCCATTCCATGGTGGGCATCACCTGGCAGGCGGAACTCTCAGAATGAAGGCAGAACTACGCACGGTCAACGGCACGGTCGAAGTCTTTGTCAACGGCGAACGGCAGTCGCGGATGTGGGGGCGCCTGTCCCTGCCGGGTGAGCTGGCGGCGGAGAAGCTGGACCAGTACCTGGGCGCGGGGATAGACGTCTACCTTACCGACATGGACGGAGACTGTACGCTCTGCTGGGACGGGGAGGACGGGTACGATTACGCCCCGTACGACCGCCACCTGGAGCGGATCGTCGGCCGGAAGCCCGATATCAGACTCATCCTCTACGTCGGCTGTGCCGGCGCTTCGCCCTACAGGTGGAACGCCCGGCACGAGGACCAGTTGCCGCTGCTGTCCAACGGCGACCGGCTGCGCATCCCGAGCTTTGCCTCCGAGCCCTGGCTGCGCGACAGTTGCGAGGCGCTGCGGCGGTTTGTACGCCACTACGAAGATTCCCGGTTTGCCGAAAATATCATCGGCTACAACCCGATCCAGTACAGCAACGAATGGCACACGCCCACCACCCGGAATCACCCGCCGCTGGACGACTACTCCGGGCCGATGCGGTCGCACTTCCGTGCCTGGCTGCGGGAGAAATACGAAGGCGACGTCGGCGCACTTCGCAGTGCCTGGGGCGAGCGGAACGTTGATTTCGAGACGGCCGCCATCCCTTCGGAGGGCCGCCGGCTGCGTCGCGGGATGCCACCGTTGCGGTTCGGCGAAAAGGACGCGCGCGTGTTCGACTACGAGACATGCCTGCACGAGGCACGCGAGCGGTTCATCATTGCCCAGTGCAGGGCCATCAAGGAAGCATCGCGGGAACCGACGCTGACCTGCCTGTCCCGCGCGGCCTGCAGCGACATGATGCTCCTTTCCGAGTGGGTGGACGTCCATCACGGCCCTTACATCTATCAGGACCGCAAGATCCTGCACGTCAACGGGTATGCGAAGGCCACGTACCGCGCCCGCGGCAAGCTGCACGTCTGCCAGATAGACACCGGCACCCATCTGATGCCGAAGACCGGGGGCGACCCGCTCGGGATCGGTTACATCTGGCCGGGCCCGCACCGGCTGAACGAGACCATGCGGGAATCCCTGGAGATGCTCGAACGCGACGTGGCCTACTCAATCGCCCGCAACTCGTATCACTATTGGAACGAAGGCGGGCCGGGCTGGATGTTCCCCGTTGTGTGTCACGGCACCATGACGTGGGGACGCTTCTGGTACGATGCGCCGGAGATCAAGGCGTTCATCGCCGGAATGAAGGAAGCTGTGGATCAGATCGCGCAGGCAGGTGCCCGCTCCGCGGCCCGTGTGGCGTTGGTGACGGCCGACTATCTTGACCCCTACCTGCCCGCCGGCTCCGCGCTGGGCCGCCTGTTCAACCGCAGCTCGACGCAACGGTCGCTCGCGCGCAGCGGGATGCCTGTGGACGATTACGTCCTGGAGGACTTTGAAGGCATAGACCGCTCTTACGACGTTTACATCTTCCCCAACGCCTTCTACGTGCCGACACGGCTTCGCGACGCGATCCGCGCCAGACTGGCGGCCGACCGCGCCACCGCCGTCTGGCTCTACGCGCCGGGATACATGGATGAGGAAGGAGCCGACCCGGCGAACATCGAGACCCTGAGCGGTTTCCGGCTCAGCGTCGAACACCGCGATGGGCCGGTCCAGGTGGACCTGCCCGGAGACGATCATTCCTGTCTGCGCGATCTCGACGGCATCCAGGGTTTCGGTTCCCGCACGATGCCGGTGTCCAATAGCACTTCAGAAACGCTCAAGGACGAGGGATATGTGCCGCAGACTGAGTCCTTTGACCTGCCGGCAGCCTTCCACTGCACGGACCCGGAGGCGCAGGTCCTCGCGCGTCTGGAAGACACGGGCAAGGCGGCTATGGCCGTCAAGGAGCAGGACGGCTTCCGGTCCGTCTGGATCGCGGCGCCCGGTGTCCCCTGGCAGGTTTACCGCAACATCGGGGCGGAGGCCGGCGTGCACGTGTACTGCCGGAGCGGCGATCAACTCATGGCCAACGACCGGTTCGTGGCTCTCTACTGCATCAGCGGCGGCGGGAAGACCATCCGCCTGCCCGGGCCGCGCCGGGTCCGCGACGCGCTCGACGGCAGGCCGGTGGCAGAAGATACGGCCGAGGTCCGCTTCAACGCCCGGGCCGGCGAGACGCGGAGTTTCCTCATCGAACGCTAAACGGTTTTGCCGTCAGGTTGCCCCAGCGGAGCATGGTAGCTATAACGGATCACCGGCACGGGAAGTGATTTTTCGGAGAGGTGAGAATGAACAGAGCAAGAGGCTTCTTCAGGTTCGCCATGCTGATGCTTATCTGCCTGGCCGCCCATCCCGCTCTCGCGCTGGCGGCAGGCACGGAGATGAACGCTCCCGTCGGTATAGGGAACGAGCATTTCAACGCCTCGACCTCCGGCGCGGGGTGGTTCCGGCGGGAGGGCGTGGATTACGACCTGTCGGAGCTGCCGGCCGGGCTCGTCACGCTTGCGGGGGTTCGGTGGCACCTGCCCGAAGGCCGGGCCATGATGCTGGCGGGGGCGGGATCGCCGATTCAGGCGCGGCGGATCGAGGGCATCCGGGTGGGCGCGAAGGCCGAGGTCCTCCACTTCCTGCATGCCTTCAACCCCGGTCCGGCGCTCAGGGACTGGCAGGCGCGCAACCGCACCGCGAAAGCCGCCGGCGAGCGGCCGCTGGAGCCGCCGACGCTGTTCCGGTACATCCCGCACTACGCGGACGGCGAGGCGGTACCGGTCAACGTGCGGTGGGACGAGGCCATCAACGACTGGCTGCGCACCGGGGAATACGCCGACCCGCCGTACGCGCCCACCGCGTGGGCGGAGCAGCTTCACAACCGCCACGTCCACGATCGCTGGCCGCGCAGGGGCGAGAGAGCGGTCGTCTATGCATTCCGTTTCGAGAACCCCAGGCCCGCCGTGCGCATTGAGTCCATAGACATTGTCAGCGCGAACGACCGTGCGCACGACTGGGGCGCTCCGGCCGTCTTCGGCATCAGCGCCGCCTCCCGCGAGCATCCGGGCACCACGTATTACGTGTCGCCGGACGGCGACGATGGCGCTCCGGGCACCTTCGAGCGCCCCTGGGCCACGCCCTACAGGGCCGCCGAGATGCTGGAGAAGGGCGACACCGTCTACCTGCGCGGCGGCCGCTACATGGTGCGGCGGGGCTGGGACGAGGTCATCATCGCCCGCCGCTCGGGCACCCGGCTGCGGCCCATCACCTACGCCGCCTATCCCGGCGAGACGGCCGTGCTGGACGGCAAAGAGCACCACTGCAACCACGACCAACGGGTGCCTTACGCCATCTACGACCGCGACCGGGGGCTGTTCAACGTGTACGACAAGATGCACCTCACGGTGCGCAACCTGTGGGTGGAAAACTCCCGCAAGAGCGGCTTCGGCGTATACGACAGCCGCCACGTGCTGATGGACCACAACACGGTCTACGGCACCTCGCACTGCGCCATGAACACGTCGCGGAACGTGAACTTCCGCATCATCGGCAACACGCTGGGGCAGAACTGCTCGCCCTACTACGCGTGGAACCACACGACCCAGGAATGGACGCCGTGGGAACCCGGCACCGGCCGGGCGCCGCGCGCCGGGCGCGAGGGGATAGACAACCACGGGAACGAATACACCGAGATCGCCTTCAACGAGATATACTGGTGCGGCAAGGAGGGCATCGCCGACCCCGGCCGCCACTTCAAGATACACCACAACTACATCCACGACTTCATCCACACCCCGGAGACCTACTGGCCGGCCGGTATCTACCTGGACGCCTACGGCCCCATCATGGACGACCTGGAGGTGTACGACAACGTCATCCACGACGTCGCCACGGGGATATCTATCGGCTCCGAAGGCGGCACGACGGCTACCGACATCCGGGTTCACCACAACCTCCTCTACAACATGACGTGGTCGGGCATAGGCATCAACTCGGCGGGTCATAACGGCCTGCGCGAGAACATCACCATCGAGCACAACACCATCTACAATTGCGGCCACACCGAGTGGGAGGACGGCCCCACGGGCGGCATCAACGTCGGCACCTACATGGTGCGCGACATCACGATCCGCAACAATATCCTGTCGGACAACCGGGACTACCACGTCTCCGTCCACGGCGAGGTGGATCGGGTGGAACGGCGTGTGGCGGTCCACCACAACCTCTACGATCCGGTCTTCCTGCCGACGGAGCGCATCGAGATGCGGCTGATCCGCTGGCGGCCCGTGATCGGTGGGGACCTGATAACAGGGGCCCCGCAGTTCAGGGATCCGGAGCCCGGGGATTTCCGGCTGGAGTCGGATTCTCCCGCCGTGGATGCCGCCGGGCCCGGCACGGAAGACCCCGACGGCACGCCGGCCGACCTGGGGGCCTTCGCCCACATCTTCGAGCTGCCCCCACCCCCGCCGCCGGGGGAAGGCTACGTGCTGCGGGTCAACTGCGGAGCGCAGCAGGATTACACCGACCCGGGGGGGCACGTCTGGAAGGCCGATGCGGGCGTTCACCGCGGCCCCTGGGAGGTGGCCTGGAGCCGCACGGTCACCAGGGACCCGCGCGACGTGAGCAATACCGAGAAGGACCCCGTCTACCTGAACGAGCGCTACGGCGTGGACCGCTACCGCTTTGACCTGCCGAAGGGCCTCTACACGGTCAGGCTCCACTTCGCGGAGACCTTTCACCGCGAGCCGGGCCGGCGCGACTTCGACGTGCTGGTCAACGGCGAATACGTCCTGCGCGGCTTCGACCCCGCGACGGCCGCCGGAGGGGAGGTCTTCACCGCCGTCGTCCGCGAGTTCGAGACGAAGGCCTACCGAGGCCAGATCACGATCGAATTGCAGAGACGCGACAACCTGATCAACGGCATCGAG
>CAYVBE010000006.1:0-52274 GCA_964448935.1 uncultured candidatus Brocadiaceae bacterium | reverse complement strand
CTCTTCTCGGACGACAGTTTCTGGAATCAGCCCATACCCGACGACGCCCGGCCCGATGCCCGCAGCGAGCACTGCATAGAGTTGCTGAACACTGAACCGACAGGTGGCTTCCACCTCAACATCCACGAGTACACTATACCGATCTACGTGGCGGGACCGGAGACGCCGCCGCGCCGGGTGCATCAGCGCGAGGTGGGCGATGGCGAACGGAGCGGGTGGCGATTCCCGCCGCCCCGGAATCTCCATCCCAGCCTGGGAGAAGGCTTCGGCCCCGAGGTACCCATACCGGACGGAGCCATGCCCGATCCCGCGCGCGACGCCCACATGGCCGTCGTGGACTGGGACCGAGGTCTGGCGTGGGACATGTGGCGCGCTGGCCGCCGCGAGGACGGCGAATGGGAGAGCTTCTGCGGCATGGAGTATCCCGTCGACGGCACGGGAGTCTGGAACACCGACGATTTCCCCGTTGTGGACGGGGAGAGTATCCATTGCCACGGCCCCAGCCGCGCGGCCGGCGTGCCCGCTGTCGCCGGGTTGATCATGTACGAGGAGGTCCGGGCCGGGCATATCCCCCACAAGCTGGCTTGCGCCACGCGATTCGGCGCCTACAAGGAGTTCGTCTGGCCCGCCGCATGGACGGACGCAGGCTATCCCCAAGGTTTCCCTGAGGGGGGCGTCATCCAGCTTGACCCCGGCCTTAAGCTGAGCCGGTTCGACCTCTCCCCCGCCGCCAGCACCATTGCGCGGGCTCTGCAGGAATACGGCGCCGTAAACGTTGATGGGGCGGGAGTTTCCGTCATTTACGGCGAGGGCCTCTACCACGACGACACCCGTACCTGGGACGGCCTGCTGGACGAGAAAGAGCTGAAGCAGATACCAATGCACCACTACCGTGTGCTTGAACTCGGCGAAACGACCGCAAAAGGCGACGCCCGCCACAAACGCACCTGATGTCTGAGCTACGCTGTGAGCAACTTCGCATTTCTATGGACAAGAGCCATGAAACCGACTCCTTTCGACCCCGGCACTGATCTGGCACCGACCCCATTCGATAGGCGTCACTGCAGGCTGGCGCTCCGACTAAAGGAGGCCGGGCTGACGTGGAAACCCCATGTGGGATGTTTCGTGTGGGACCGAGGAGGGTTTATAGAAGTTTCTTCGCCCTTCCCGAAGCAGATATACTTCGTCCTCAATCTGGGACATTTCCTCCGCCTGCTTGGAAGTCTCGATGATGTGAGGGAGAAACTGGTATGGCTGCCCACCTGGCACCAGGCGCGGCTGCTGGCGAGGCGCCTGGAAGTTAGTGATTCTGGCCTGGGCAGACTGGCACGGCGCCTTCCGGATATGTCAGCCGGAGAGGAACTCTTGGCGCTTTATCAACTTCTGCTCAAAGCCCTCGCAGACATGGGGCACCAATGAAAGAGGCGACCGGCTGGCGCACCCGACTGCTCGCATCGCTCTCGGCCGTCACGAATCCGACGGCCCGCTACGTGCAGTTCGCTACGGTAACTCCCAAAGGCCGTCCCGCGAACCGGACCCTGGTCTTTCGCGGATTCATAGGCGATAGCACCTGCCTGACCTTTGTTACCGACGGAAGATCGCGCAAAGTGAGCGATCTGACTGCCAGCACAAATGCTGCGGTTTGCTGGTATCTCGCCGAGTGCCGGGAGCAGTACCGCTTCCGCGGCCCGGTGCAGGTAGTAGAGAGCGGCCATGCGGATGTGCGACTGGTCGAAGCCAGAGAGGCGGCATGGCGGCAGCTATCGGACGAGATCCGAAAGCAATTCTTCTGGCCGGAACCGGGGTCCCTCCGAGAGCCGGCAGCGTCTCCCCAGTCTACCCCTCCGCCACTGGACGGACCTCCGGCAAGTTTCTGCCTTCTGATGCTGGACCCCGAACGGGTGGAACATCTCGATCTGAAACACTGGCCGCATCGGCGTACATTCTTCCGCAGGACTGCCGCGGGCGAGTGGGAAGTCCAGGAGGTAAACCCCTAAGTGAACAGGTCTACCGGCAGCAGCGCATCGCTGATGCAATGGGTCAGAATCTACCTACTGAAGGGATTCCTGAACGCCGGGGACCTGATCGGGCGGTGGTTTTTCTTTCACGATTACGCGCCGCCGGTCGGGCGCATGCGCCCGGACCTGGCCTACGGGTCCAATCCCCGTCAGAAACTGGACGTTATCGAGCCGGAGGGCAAAGCCCCTCGCCCTGTCCTGATTTACCTGCACGGGGGTGGATGGATAGCGGGCGACAAAGCCAGTTACACCGGCATATGCCGGCGCTTTGTCGGCCGGGGATATCTGGCGGTCAATGCAAATTACCGGCTCACTCCGAACCATCCATATCCCGCTCAATTGAGGGACGCAGCGGCTGTCGTGCGCTGGACTTACGGTGAAATCGAGCGGTTTGGAGGCGACAGGCAGCGTATTGTTCTGGCGGGCGATTCGGCAGGAGCACAGCTTATATCCTGGTATGCATCGGCCCTGAACAGGCCCGCGCTTTTGAAGTCAATCGGTTTAAGCAAAGAGATTCCTCACCACACCATCAAGGCACTGCTCCTGTTCTACGGGGTGTTCGACCTGGAAGGGCTGTACGAAACCCCATTGCCGGCGGTGAACGCCATGATGCGGGGCTTGCTGGGCAGCGACCCTGAGCGTTTCAGGCGCAACGCCCGGATTGCATCCTCCATGCATCATCTATGCGACCGATTGCCTCCGTGCTTCCTCTGCACCAGCGATCTGGATGCACTGCAACCGCAGACGCTGGAAACGGCCCGGAGATTGCGCGAACTCGGGGTCACAGTAGAGACGCTCCTGCTGTCACACCGGGATTACCCGCACGCACGGCATGGATTTCTAAACTTCTACCGCCGTAAATGCGCGCAGGTCGCCATGGGCAAAGCTCTGGATTTCACCGCATCCGTCTGCCCACCACACCGCTCATTGCCCTGAGCGACTATCGGGCGACTTTCAGCTATCGGGACGGGCCCGGTAGGTTCGTCCCTTCCAGGCGGCGGGACGGCGGAGCAGCTTCCGGGCCAATGCGTACCACTGTATGGCGATCAGCAGCGACACACCTATCGGACGGAGCAGGGCCCCGAAAAGCGAGGTGCCGAACCGCGGCACTGCTACCAGAGCAGGTACGTAGGCAAACGCCAGGGCAAGGGCCGAGAGCATTCCGGCAGGCCAGGCGGCCCCTTGAAGCAAAGACACCGGCAGTATCAAAGCCGGCAGCACCTGTCCCCCCAGCAACATCAGGGTGAATGGAACGATCCGCCCGGGGGCGCCGAGTCCCTCGGTAGCATTCTTGGCCAGACCTTCCCACACCTCCGCTAAGCTGCCGTACATCCGACACATTGCGATGTCGGTGGCATCGAATATGTCGGTTCGGTAACCGGCCTCCCGAAAGGCCCGCGGCAGCGTTAGACCGTCATGCCGTGAGCTCCGAATGGCACCGTGGCCGCCCACATCCTCGTAGGGTGTCCGTCGAGCTGCGAAGAGTTGTCCGCAGCCGGCGCTGTACCACGGCCTCACCGACCGCCGCATCCAGCCGATGGGCAGGAAGCCGAGCAATATGAAATGCAAAAGGGGGATGACGAGTTTCTCGGCTGGGCTGATCGTGATTTCCTCGGGGAACCCGCTCACCAGGGCGGCGCCGCTCTCGTCCAGGAAAGCCGCAGTTCGGGCCAGGGCGTCGGGCCGCAGCCGCACGTCCGCGTCCATAAACACCAGGATGTCCTGCGTCGCAACCCCGGAAAGGACCGCGCAGGCATGCTGTTTGCCACACCAACCATCCGGCAGCGACGGAGCAGTCTCCAGTCGCACGCGTGGGTCGGTTGCCCCTATGTTCCGGACGATCTCGGCGGTGCGGTCCTCCGAATGGTCGTCGAGCACGATCACTTCCAAAACGACGTGTTCGCTGGCCGTCACGGCATTCAGTGCCGGGCCGATATTCCGCTCTTCGTTACGGGCGGGTATCAGCACGGACACACGCGGGGCCGGTCCGGACGGTATCGGCGGGGCGGCGCGAAAGTGACGGAGGTTGTTCAGAAACATCAACGCGGGGATGGCAGCAAGTCCTAAGGCACAAGCTGCCACTATCGTCAGCGTCATAGTTGTTCCTCCCCATGTGCCGGTCTGAACCTCTCGCCCCTAAAGATAGCCTTCAAGCGACGCCAGAGATCATAGACACCGCCGACGCCGACGCGGCCGCGGAGCAGAACGTCGAGCTCTGAGAAAGCCCGTGCAATCGCCTTCTCCGCGAGGGCATCCTGCGTTCGCGCCAACGCCGATTCTAATGCCTCCGTGAAATCGGCCGCACGTTCGCCCCGGTGCTCCTCGGCCCTGATGACTCTACCGAAACGAAGAAGTGCCTCCGGGAAACGTTCCTCTCCGAAAGTGTATTCCACGGCCAGCGGCACCAGGTCACAGCGTCCCACTTTCATTGCCAGGTGCCCCATGCCCGGTTTGAAACGAACGGGCCGCTCACGGGGGTCGGCGAACCGCCCCTGGGGTGTGACCCACAGGACGGCTCCCTCCTGACTGAGGATCGCCCTGCCCGTCCGCAGAAGGGCAACCGCACCACGCATCGAATCAGGCTCCACACCGAAGAAACCAAGCCGCGAGAAAAACCCGTAGCGCTCCAGCGCATTGCTGTCCATGGGGGCGTAGTGACTCCTGTCCGGAAAAAGCTCGGATGCAACGACAAGGCAGATCAAGGGGTCCCACCAGGAGCAGTGATTGGCGTAGACCATGAGCGGCCGGTCAGCGGACTGGTTTGGCCGCGTTTCCGGGTCAACCCGAACGTTGTGGAAGTGCCGGGCAACGTAGTGGCGTGCGTACATGCTGAACAGCCGAATTAGCAGCGGAGACCTGCGCGGAACGGCACCGCTGTTTCGGACATCAACGTGACTATGCAGCATTCTCGCCCCCTTCGGCAACCTCCCGCCGGTTGGTTCCCGGCCATCCACTTCGGCTACCGGATGCATCCCAGGTGCAGAAGGGCAGTTCAGCCACTCCTACCCCATTTCTCGATCCTGCCTTCCCGTGAAATGCTCCATAAACCCCCATGGAGGGTATAACAATTCGGTCCTTTCGTCAACAGGCTCTCCAGGGCGCTCGTCGCCGGTGCCCTGTACGGACCGCGAAAATGGCCGGTGCCTGGGTCCCGTTTGAGTGGCGAACAGTCACAGTCGGCATTCCTCACGCGAGAGAACTGCGGGCCCTCGTCAATCAGGCAGGGCGCTCGCAGCCGGGCATATCAGCCGGATCACCATGCTCACAGGCTACGATGAACGGCCTCCTACTGCCCTTTTACCGCCATGAGGTCCGGCACGTGGTCAATGGCCTGACCCGTTACCGCGTAGAAGGTGGCCGATATCCCCCGCTCGTCGGCCTCGAACAGGATGTAGCCGTGTTGAGACGACAGGACCTGGGGCTCCCAGGGAGTGTCCTCCCGGGAATAGAAGGGAGCGCCGCCCGTACCCGCCGTCAACTGGTAGGTTGGATGTTTGAACTCGGGGTTCGCGGAGTAGCGGTCCAGTATGCTGTCGCCGTCCAGATCGTCGCTCATCACGCCGACGGGCGTCTCCTTCGTGAGCAGTAGCCGATGGTATTCATGCTCGTCGCCGGCCAGAACGGCGGCCACTTTGGAGCAGTTGGAGACGGCTTTCCAGAACCGGTTGCGGACCTCGATCATACCCTCGGCGGCCGGCTGCAGTTTGTGACGGTCCGGGTGGTAGGTGTAGGCGCGGTAGTTGTTGTCGCCGTGCCACCACATGGCGTCCTTCACGTGGCCGCCGCAGGGGAAGATGGGCTCCTGCGCATAGAGAAGAACGTAGCGGACCGTCTCGTCCACCTCGGCCTCGCGAAGGGCATCTTCGATCCAATCCATCTGGTCGTCCATGATATAGCCCTCGGGGGAGCCACCGTAGCCGTCATAGGTGCCGAGGACCTCTCCTTCGCCTTCGAGGTGCTTCCACTCGGGCACCAGCGCCGGTGCCGGCTCCCCGGGCGCGCCGTAATCCACCAAGCGGTGCGGCCCGATGGCGTTGTTGCTCGTCCACCAGTAGTTGTTGTTGAAAGCGATGCAAAGGACCGGGCCGTACTGGAACTTGTAGACGTTTTCCTTGTAGGACGGCCGTCGCCCGTCGGCCGGATCGGGGCCGTTGAGCGGGTTGACGAACTCCCGGGCGAAGACCGCCTCGGCGCTGTCCGTCCGGTATTGATTCGCACCGTCGGCGGCCCACTTGTCCAGCGCCACTCCGCCGTAGGACTCGCCTGTGCCGGTCCCGTAGACGTTCAGGAGCGTTTCGTGATTGCCCATGGCGGGATATACGGGACGCGTGCGCCAGAACCCGGCCATCGCCTGCTTCCAGCCCTTGAGCTGCAGCTCGAAGTCGTCCGTCTCGGAGGTGTAGCCGTTCACCAGGTCGCCACCGAACAGGAAGGCCTGCGCTCCCCGGCGGTAGGCATCCATGGCGATCCTGCGCAGGATCAGCAGGTTGTGGCCCATGTAGTTGCGCTCCCCGCCGCCGACTCCTTCCCGGCTGTCGCTGCAGAAGGCCAGCCGGACCTTTGCCGGGCCGTCGGCCCGCCCCGGCGCCGTCCGGAAACGGTAGATGGCCGATTGCGTGGGTCGGCCCTCCGCGTTCTCGCACGCGGCGTAATACCCGTAGTCCGCGTCCGGCTTCAGCCTGCTCAACTCGACCTCGTGGCGCGTTCCCGGCCCGCTGATTCCGGCCGGACGAAAAACCCCCTTCGGTCCCGCCAGGTGAACGGTACCTCGGCATTCCTCATCGGTCTGCCACATAACGGTAACCCTATCGGGTCTGTCGCTACGCTTAAGGCCCATGTAGGGCCCCTCGACGATCGTCACCTTCTTCGTCAGCTTCAAGTGCTTATAGTCGGGACCTTGAGCCACGAAGCTCACGCGGCTCTGGTAGAACCCCAGGTGGCGGCTGCCCTTGTAGAGGTCTATCCGATAGGCGGCGGTCTTCACGTCCTCGCCCGGGGTCCATGAGTTCGAGTTGTACTTGCCCGCGAAGAGCTTGTGCACAGGGATGTGGCCCTTGCCGTCCGCCAGATACCCGGTGAGTCGGAAGCGCATGTAGTCGTAGTCCGCTCCGCCCCCGTAGTTGTCCGTGCCGCCGGGGGCTCTCTCGAATGGATAGGCGCCGACATAGATCACGCCGCTGTAGCCGGCCGGCATCTCCAGCACCAGTCCCTCCTCACCCGGGGCGTCTCCGTAGCTGCCGGTAACATTGCTGATGTCCCCGAAGTTGACCGGGTTACGCACCTGACTGTCCGGGAAGGGATAGTGCAACTGCTTGAAGCCGCTCTCTTCCGGGTTCCGGACCGGCAGTTCACCTCTCACAGGCACAATCGCCATGCAGGCGAGCCCCAGGACCAACGTCCACTGAAATGCCGTTCTCATTACTGCTCCCGGTAACATGATCGAACGTTTATCTCTGCGATACTCTCGGGAAGATTCCCGGCACTCGGAGGTTTGCGCATCTGCAACCGGCGGCGGGCAACCCGGGCCCGGACGTGACTCGGTTCTACTCCATCCGTCAGAATAACCGAAGAAGCGAACCGGGGAAATTCCACAGTATGTTAACCGGTCCCGGGTAGTTTTTGCCGAGGCTGTCGTGAGCTTTGAGTCAGAATGGTTTGACAAACCCCTGGGGGCGGGTAATGTAGTAGGAAACCGTCCACACCGGCTGCCTCATCCGGGACAACATCCACGGCACCGCCTGCCGGCGCGCCATGGAGTTACGCGGCAACTCGCGGCCACCAGCGGTGGCCAATCCTCATAGTCATACACCAACCATGATCTACAGACCCGTCGAGCAGGAACGCCTCTGGGATAGCTGGCTGTTCGAGTGGCAAGACGCCGCGCACCTGTTCTATCTCGCGTCGCAGGAAGGCCGGGGCCGCATAGGCCACTGCACGAGCACGGACCTCGTCCACTGGGAGCGCTGCGAGGACATCGTCCTTAGCCACTGGCCCCTGACGGGTATGGTTGTCCGCCACGAGGGCCGCTTCCTGATGCCGCTGGGCGAGGTGGTGGACAACGTGCAGACCACCGCGTTCTACGCCTCGGACGACCTGTTCCGGTGGCGCCGGCTGCCTCCGGACGAATACCGGCTGCGCCCCGAACCGCCCCACTACGCGACCGAACCGGACCGCTGGCGGCCAACCGTCTGGTGGCGCGACCCCTTTGTGCTCCGCCACGAGGAGGACGGCCGGTACCACGCCGTCGTCTGCGCGGCGCGGGCCACGTTCGACCAGGACGACACCGGCGCCGTTCTGGCGCACGTTCGCACGACCGACTTCCGGGAATGGGAGCACCTGCCGCCCCTGGAGGGGCCGACGGGCCTGTTCTACCACAACGAGGTGCCCGACCTGTTCACCCACGACGGGCGCTGGTATGTCCTCTTCTCGACCGGCAGCGTCTTCGGGCTGCGCATCAACACGCCATCGCGGCGCGAGACCACGGGCACCTACTACATGGTGGCGGACAGACTCGAGGGCCCCTATCGCCTGCCCGATGAGTGCCTGCTCGTCGGCGCGGGGCACGGTCGGATGGGGCCGTATGTGGGTCGCGCCTTCGAGTGTAACGGAGAGCGGCTCCTTTACCATCAGGTGCGCGACGACTGCGCCGACGCGAGCTGGGACGCCACCTGGGGCGCCCCGAAGCGGCTGTGCGCAGGCCCGGCCGGCGAACTGACAGCCCGCTACTGGCCCGGGCTGGAGGCGCTGGAGACGGGAGAACTGCAGATGCGGACGGATGATCCCCCGGCCGGCTGGGAAAAGGTCTCGAACGGCTGGCGCGGCGCGGCGGAAGCGGTGGGCGTTGCGTGCCCCGTCGTCAAGGGCACGGCGGACTTCCACGTCCGTGTTGACGTCGCCGGAACGCGCGGCGGACGGTGCGGCCTGGTGCTCCGGGCCGCCGGTGGAACGGGCGTGCAGGTCTCCCTGGACTTCGACACCGGACAGGCCGAGATCGGAACCGCCCGCCGGCACCCGATCGCCGGCTGGGGAGACTGCCGGGTCGGCTTCGTCCCCGATAGCGAGCCGCGCGACGAGAGGGGCGTCCTTGACACCTGCCGCCTGGCCGTCCAGACGGGCCGCACCTACGCCCTGCGCTGCCTCGCCCGCGCCGAGCACTTCGAGGTCTATCTGGACGACGCATGGCTCTTCACAACCCCCATCCCCGGGGCCCCACTCAGCGGAGACATCCTCCTCTACGCAGAGCGCGGCCGGGCATCCTTCACCAACCTCCAGGCCACCGCCCTATCCCCCCTCAGACGCACCCCAAAGATCGGAGAACACCACCCGCAGCAGTAGCGGCCGCGCTCGGCTTTCTCTCCCCTGATGCCGAACATGGTGCGGCAGGACTGGAAGTGGCTGCGGACGCGACGGTCTGTGAACTCCAGCCCGCCCGCCGGTTCCTCCACACCATCGCCCGAACAGATTTCACCAGCGCCTTCGTCGAGCGATGCACGTCCCGGTCGGTGGGGAATGATGATCGGGGGTTGCTCCCGATATCAACATTACTCAGCCAGGCAAGCCGGGCCGGACACCCGCTCGCGTCCGCCCTGGCTGGTGGGGGGATTCCGGCGTCCCACAACAGTCTGTGCCTGTGACATGGGAATGTGAGCCCTGCACACGGCCACGAGACTCAAATTTCCTGGCGCACCTGCCAGGGAACCAGCCAGTCCGTCAGGCGCGCCAGCAACGCACTGCACCCGATCCCTATGGCAGCGCTCACGGCAATGGCAGCATAGAGTTCCTCGGTGCGCATGGTCTCCCACGCCTGCCAGATGACGGCGCCCAGTCCCCGGCGCGCTGTCAGCAGTTCCACAGCAATGGTGACCACCAATGCGCTGTTGAATGCAACCCGAGTTCCGGCCATAACCATGGGAAGGCTTCCCGGCAGGACGACCCGGGTGAAGACTTTGCCCGGACTGGCCCCGAAGTTCTGTGCGACCTCAAAGTGAACCGGGCTTATCTGGCTCACCCCGGCCATGGCATTGATAAGCATTGGGAAGAACGCCGCCAATGCAGCCACCGCTATTTTCGAGCCGTCCCCCATGCCCACAAGAATCATGAACAAAGGAAGGAGTGCCGTCTTCGGTACGGGATGGAGAGCGGCAACGAGAGGGTCAACCACGCGACGCAGTCGGCGTGACCAGCCCATGCAGAGTCCCAGAACAAGGGCCGTCCCGGCGCCTATAGAGAAAGCGCATATCATTCGGGAAAGGGTCCGGCCCGTGTGGCCAGCAAGGTCACCGCTTCCGAACAAGCGCCACAACGTGGCGACAACGACCGTTGCCGGAGGGAAGAAGACGGGAGAAAGCAGACCGATTCGCGTGACTGCTTCCCAGAGAAGAAGCAAACCCAGAATTGGCAGAACAGAAGCCAGACAGCCGGTCCGCTCAGTAGTCCTCATGCTCGGTGTCTCAGGTGACTTGCTCACAGGCTGCCGCGCACCTCCGTTTCCAGCCGGTTCCAGATGTGACGCATCAGTTGCGTCACCTCCGGGCGGTCAAGCGCGGTCAGGTCCCGCGGGCGGCTCAATGGTACATCCAGGTCTTCGGCCACCTGCCCCGGATGCCCGGTCATAACCAGCACCCGGTCCCCGAGCAGGACGGCTTCTCGGATATCATGCGTCACATAAAGCACGAGTTTGCGGTATTCCTTCCAGATGCGGAGCAACTCTTCCTGCAGGATAGTCTTGGTCTGGGCGTCCAGCGAACCCAGTGGTTCGTCCATCAAAAGGATGTCCGGGTCCGTCAGGAATGCGCGGGCCAGGTTGGCGCGCTGACGCATCCCGACCGAAAGTTCATGCGGATAGTTGTGCTCAAAGCCGCCCAAACCCACTTTCTGCAGGAACTCCCCTGCCTCAACGCTGCGTTGGCGCCGCTCCACACCAGCCATCTCCAGACCGAACGCCACATTGTCCAACACGGTCATCCACGGGAACAGCGCATGTTCCTGGAAGACCAGGGCATTGCTGGGAAGTTCGGAACTATCGCCGTCCCGCCACACAATCTGGCCACCGCTGGGAGTAGCCAACCCCGCGATTATTTTCAGAAGTGTCGTCTTTCCGCAGCCGCTGGGTCCCACAATGCTGAGGAATTCCTGACCTTTGACTCCGAAGCTGACGTCTTGAAGGGCTGTCACTTTACCTCGCCCGGTGCTGAACATCTTGCTGAGTCCCTGACACTCAAGAATCATGTCCCCTCCCGGGCTCTGGCGGCATACTGCGTAAAGGACGGCTCCCAGAACTCCTCTGGCTTCAGTATCCGATCTATATAGTCCCGCTCTGCGGCCCAGCGTTGGAAAGCCATGAAAGCTTCTACATTAATCGCTGCGTCCCGGCTGACCCGTGGCCAGCTGGCTTCGGCGACGGTCTCCCGGTCAAGCCCGGTATGCTTCATTAGAATGTCGATGTTGCGGTCAGTCTTACCACGCCGATATGCCTGTATGCCTTTTACGTAGGCCGCCATGAAGCGCCTGCCGAGTTCGGGGTTCTCCTGCAACAGCGTGGGACCGAACGCCACAAAGCTCCACTGCATGCCGGGCACAACCTCGCTGCCCTCCTTCCAGACCACGCCTCCGCCGGCCAGTTTGAGGCGCGTCCGCCAGGGCTCGGACATCGAGACTACATCGAGTTTGCCCGACACCATGGCTTCCAGCCTGACCGCAGCCGGAACATGGCGCACATCCATGGCAAAAAAGTCAAGTCCCCGCTGTGCCATCAAACGGTCCAGTAGATAGCCGGGGTAGTTGTCCTTGTCACAGGAGATGCGCAACTTGCGCAGTCCCGCTGAGCTTTCCAACTCCGGGCTTCCCAAAAGCTCAGGCCGGCACATGACTGCGGTGTAGCTCGGGCCCTCATCGGGAGTCCTGCCCTTGCCGCCTACAATCCGGATGGGAGCACCCCGCGCGATGACGTTCACCAGGCCCACGCTGACGAACCCCGACAGCATGTCCACGTCGCCCCTGGCAAGAGCAGGTAAAGCGTGAGCGCTTCGGGTGATCTTGACGTATTCGATCTCGATGCCCCGTTCGGCAAAGCAACCCTCCGCCTCCGCCACGAAGAACGGGGCGAAACTGAGGTATGGACGATAGGCCATCTTCACTCGGTCCGGCGGCGGTGTTTCAGACGCTCCGTGCGAACAGCCGGCCGCCAGGGCAACCAGTACAAGCACTGCAATGCACCACTCCCTCACACTCGTTCCTCCTGTCGTTCTCGCGTAAAAGACCCTGTGGCGCCACGCCCTCCCGGGGGGGCGAGCGGAAGCAGTTTCCCGCTGCGGGTCCAGACGGGCGCGACTCGGCGTACTTCCACCGAGTGGTCCGTGCCCCACACCAGAGCCGCATAGCGTCCGGCATGCCCCATGGCATTCACATTCCTCAACAGGGCCTGGGCCACTTCTCGTTCGTCCTCCAGACGGACGGTCGGGCTTATCCTCAACACAAGGCGCGTCAATCCGTCCTCTCCCTCTTCCTCGGCAAGTTGGTAGTCCTGCGGTCCTCCACCGAATTGCTCGGGAAGCCTTTCCTCCAGAACACGCTCCAGATCGGAGTTGATGAGCGTCATGCCCTGACCCGTTAGCTTCCCGTAGCTACGCACGCAACGCACGTGAGTATCATAGCCCAGCGTCCCCAGCGGGCAACCGCATTTGCGTTTCTCCAGCACGCCGTAGTCATCCAGGCTGACGTTGATCATCAGTTTGGGAGCAGCGGGTGAGAGCGTGGTCACATGGAAAGCATTCACGGTCGTTTGCCAGCCGGGGACCTGACGAGAAGCTTCCGTCAAGACGGCCAGATCGGATGCCAGATGGACATCGCTCCCGTCCGTCGGTCGCGCGCATGCGGCTGCTATGGTGCCGGTCTCCGAGGAGGCGTAGTTTGGTATGTAGCTGGCGCCTGCCTGACGGATGGCAGCAACTTTCGCCCGTGTCGGGGGCTCGCCTGCCCCGGTGAAGGCCATTTCGTCGAGTGTGATGCCAGCGTCGGCAGCTGCAAGGCAGGCACGGACGGCCAGGCTTACGGGACAGCTTATCAGGCATTTGCCCGCACGCCGTCGGGCCCTGAGCGCGGCGCGGAGCAGCGGCATCGGGTCCGAGAGCGGCAACGGCTCGGGACGGGGTACCGCAACGCCGCAAAGACGAGAGGCAAAAGTGATATACTCGGTGGCCATTCGGTGAATGGGCTTCTGGCCGAGACCGGCGGGCGATATGGGCGTGAACCACCGCAGAACCCGGTTGCCCATAAGTGGGAAGCGCAGCGCGTTCGACACACCGGAGCTAACGGGCAGGGCGGCCCGCCACAGTATCGTCGGCGCCCCCAGGAAGCCATGGGCGTGAAAAGTCAGCAGGCGCACCGGCAACTGATACGCCAGGTGGTCCAGGTCCATGCTCACGCGTGTGGGCCTGCCGGTCGAACCGCTTGTTCTACTGCCGTAGTAATGGCGCAGGTGCGGGTTGTCGAAATCCTCGGGCTCAACCGGGACCTTCTGCCCCTTCCGCACGAGTGGGCGGCGCCCCTTGAACTCCTCAAACGTCACATAGACTCCCGCATCGCAGAGCACCCGCAGGGTGTCTTCAAGCCCCCGGCGGGCCACCATAGCACTGACATCGCGTGCGTCGTATCCGGCCAGACGGAAAAGCGGCAGGTAGGGATTTCCGTCGTTTGCGAACACTCCTCGCTGCAGTAAGCGCAGAAAGGCCGTGTCCCGCTCCTTCAGGCGCCGTCGTATGATATGCATCGCTTCGCCCGGTCCCATCCGCCGCCGGAAAAACGCCGGCAAACCGAGGCCAAAACGGGCGTACATCCTCATCCGGCCGGCGAAGGACATAGTACCTGCTCCACTTTATTCTTACAGAACCTCTCCGTGCCCTTGGCAGGCGGGCGCAACGTGGCCGCAGAAGGTCCGTTCAGCCACGCCGCCCGGCTTAAATGAGCGGGCCATCGTAGTGGCCCTGCGCAAGAGATACGGCAAAGTCAGCCGAGCGAGCTTCAGCCGGTCCCGGCCCGGGTCGCCCATGATGCCGCGCTCTTCGTTAACTCTAACCAGCGCCGGCACGCACGGGCTCCGGACAGCCGCCTTTCAGAGACCGCCAGCGCGGCGCTGCGTCAGGTCAACAAGATCGCCGAGTGTGCGCAGCTTGAGCAGATCTTCCGGCCTGAACTGCATCCCCTTCAGAGCCTCGAGGCGTGTGATCACCCGAAGCATTTGCGCCGAATCGAGGGGAATGTCTTCGCCGAGCACAGAGTCCACCTCCAGTCGGCATGAGGAAAGGTCACAGTATTGCCCGAGAACACCGACCACTTCGGTAAAGACCGTTTCTGTATCGCCTGAGTCCGACTTCATTGCGGATCCCTTGTCTTTGCCGCCACTGCATAGTAATAGTCGTGACTTCGGAATGTAACGGCCCGGACAGGAGTGCCGTCATCGCCCTGTAGGTCCACCACAATGTACAGATCGTCAAGCTCAACGCCCTGGACACAAAGTGACGTTAGCGGCACGGAACCGTTTCTGGCAGCCTTGAGAGCGGCTTCCTTGGCGACCCACAGTCTCATCAAAGTGGGCACCTCCAGCTCACCCGCTTCGTCGCGCACCAGGCGGACTTCGGTGACTGAACAGAACTTGTTCTGGAAGCGGTGAACGTCGTATGCCACTTTCTCGACGTCTATGCCTACCGAGGCGCAGTCCGAAGCAGCAGCCACCGCCAGACCTTTGCTGTGGGCGATGGAGATGCGTGGCCCCTCGAGCACACCGGGGTAGCGCACGACGGGTGCGCCTTCCGTATCCGTCAGAATCTCGATATCGGTTGCCCCCGGGGCTTCTTCGGACAGCGAACGGAGGGCCTCTTTGGCACAGATGCGCCCCGCCAGCCACTCTGAACGTCTTTTCGGGTGTTTGAAGTCTTCAAATACCTCCCGTTCGCGTGGACCGAGCCACGTGTGCAGAAACTCCTCAGGACCCGCGGCATTCAAGTCATTCGCCACCAGGGGGATTTCCACCTCCGTCAGGCCGAGAGGAGTCGCCAGGTCGAGTCGCCGGGCAAACGCTTTCCGCTGGGGGTGGCAGAGGAAGTCCTCGAATACTGTCTTCCCAATCCCTTCGTGTACAGGCTCTTGAGCTCGCGTACTGACGGCACCCCGCACTCGCACTCGAACAGCGCCCAGGGCATCCAGCCCCTCAATATCATTCAGAAAACTGCGTCCCCGCCACTCCGTCACGCGGCATCGGCAACGGTAAGCCGCCGAAGCCATGTCGCGCTCGTAGAAACGTATTGACTCGATGCCGTCGAGATAATGGGCCGGGTAACGCCGGGCAAAAACGTCTACCAGGCCTGACAGATAGAGCATTCCGTCCAGTCGCACCCAGTTTCCGGTGCATCGCCTGTCCGAGACAGTCGACCCCGCTGATCCAAACACGTCCCCGATGATTGTACGATCACTCACGGCCTCTATGGCGCGGATATTGCGAAAAACCCCCAGACGACCCAGAGCCAGAGGGGTGTCCCAAAAGCTGTCCATCTCGATGGGATGGTCACCCAGCGCGCGCCGAATCACCAGTAGAGACGGCTCAGGAGGCGGCTCAGCCGTGCCAAAAGTCAAGACGCACGCGGCGTGACGGACCCGCTCAGGTTCCGCTCCATCCGGGGGAGTAAACATGGTGAAGACCTCGCATTCGAAAACCTCCTCATCGCCGGAGGATTTCCGAGTAACGTGTGTCTTGAACCGACGCTTTCGGCCCCTTGGAAACCGCATTGGCCGGAAGAACTCGACATCCCGCACCTCCACCAGGACTTTTTGGGGGTCCGCGAGAATTCCGGCGGTCTCCGCCATCATCTCAATGGCTGCTACCCCGGGTAGCAAAACCTCGCCTGACACACGGTGCCCCGCCAGCAACGAATCCCTGGTCGGGTCGAAAGAGCTCACTGCTTTCGCCAGGTCGCGCCCCGTAGCTTCCACCGAGTCAAGCATCGGGTATTCGTCCGATGAATCGCCCCCGGCCATCAGTACTCCGAACGGCTCCAGACCACGGAATGCTGTCGTCTTTTCCTCTCCTCCCTGCAACTCTGAGATGAAGTAGTCAATGCCCTCCTGCTCAGTGACGAACGAACCGCCCGACCGTCGAACGCGGTCACTCGTCTCGCCGACTCGCGTCATGCCGACTTGAAGCCAGGGTCCGTAGATGAGGTTATGCCATTTCCCGGTCCGTTCACCTCGAGAGGCCGCGGTAAGAAGAGATGCCACCTCATGGCCGACTCCATAGGAAGCCATCCCCATGTGACCCCATCGTCCTACGATGCTGGAGACGTTCACAAAAGTTCCGACCTGGATATCCGCAAGCGCGGCCAGCAAGTTGGCGGTACCCACCGCCTTGGGCCGCAGTCCGGCGACATAAAGATCAGGATCCAATTCGTCGATCCGTTTTTCGACCAGAGCCCCCGCCCCGCTCAACACAAGATCAATCCGCCCAAAACACGCGTTGACCTCAGCGATAAGCCTCTGTACCGCACTGGCGTCCGTCACGTCGCATTGCCTGTAGTCTACACTCGTCGCCGCTTCTTCGAGTTGGGCGAGGTTGTGCCGCCGCTCCTGGTCCCAGACCCTCTGCCAGACCTCTTCGTCTACTTCGGCGGGTACTACGCGGCCACCAGACGAGCGCAATTCCCGGATTAGCTCAGCCCGGGCTGACTCGAAGTCTTCCGGTTCGCCGGGACCTCCCTCGGCAGTGGCAACTTCGCTCCGCCCGACGATGATGAAGTGAGCCTCCGTCCTTGCGGCGAGTTCCCGGCACATGCTGGCTGTAATTCCGCGGGAACCACCAACGGCAAGAACAACCGAACCTTTCGGCAAAGGCTTCTGCCCCGAGTGCTCCCGATCTGCCCGGACCCAGTGAATCTCATGGCGGCGCCCATTCCTGTAGCCGATCTCGGGATGTCCGGGCACCGAAGACATCTCCGTCAACAGGCATCCCGCGAATTCATCCGGGTCTGCATCCGGCTCGAAATCCACGTACAGGACGTCGAAAAGGTCCGGGTAGTCGGAAAACATGCAGCGGCTCAAGGCCAGCCCGACTGCGGAGAATACGTGACGACCCTCCACCGGGCCCGCCCCCAGTTGGCCGCCCAAAGGCGTGGCTTCGACCCACAGACACTTCTCGTTCCGCTCCCGCGCCCGGGAAACCAGCGCCCCAATCACAGCCAGCAAGTCGCGGCTACGCCTTTCAATGTCGCATGCCCATTCATCGCATCGCCTGTTGACTGGCGGGGAGTGCGGCGTCCAGCCGCAAAGGTCCACGACGATTTCGGGGTCCGACAGCAGATCGGGCTCAAAGTCCTCCAGCACCAAAACGCTGACCGATGCACCAACCCGGGTGAGACGTTTCTGCAGCGGGTCAGTGGGTCCTGCACCGGCGCTCAAGAGAACAACATGTTTCCCATCGAGCCGGTTCTGCTGCCCGGGCTCCGGAGCACCTGCATCTCTCAGCTCGCACACGAGCCGATAGCAATCAGTCTTCCATTCGGGCTCTTCCTCGGTCGGGGCTTCGGTTTCAATGGCCCTTTCCCCGGGTTCTGTGTTGCCCATGGCTTTGCCCACGACGCGCGCAACTCCGCGGACCGTGCTGATCTCATCCCGAGTACGCATCTCCACTCTGGAACGCAGATCAATCTGGAACTGGTCTTCAAGTTCGGCGAGTATTTCGGTCTGCTTGATAGAATCGAGGCCAAGCTCCGCCTCCAGGTCGAGATCGGGGTCTATGGCATCGCGAGGATAGCCCGTCCGTCGCGCAAAGATGGACAAGACCTCGCCGAGCAAAGTGCCCTCTTCCTGGCGCTCCGACCGGGGCAATTTGCCGGCAAAATCCTGGAAGTCGAGACGGACCATATTCTCCAGCATGCCCTGGAGAAACGGTCTTCTGCTTTCCAGATAGCTTTCCGCCTCTTCGTGCGGTGCGTCTTCGAGGGCGTCCGCAAACGGATCTTGCACACCGGGCGCGACGTTCCTGACTGCCCCGGCCTCGTGCAGGACCGGAACGCTGAAAGCCGCCTGACCGGAGCCGCTGAGCTCCCGCCCCCAACCGGGCAGTACGGCTGGAAGGTCAATGTCCAGTCCCCGGGCGAAGCAGTATGCCAGCGAATGCAGCAGTTGCAGGGCGGGGGAAACTCCATACAGGTTCGTTGCGAAACTCCAATGAGGTCGGTCACCAAGAATATTGTCCGTAAAGCTGCAGAGCGTCGAGCCAGGACCTATCTCCAGGAAGAAGCGGGCGCCCTGCGCATAGAGCGACTCGATGTTGTCCATGAACTCCACCGGGCTGACCAGATGCCGGGCCAGAGCATCACGCAGTTCGTCGGCGAAGCCTCCGTCCCCGCGGTAGGCGCTTCCGGTAACATTGCACTGGACGGGAATTTCCGGAGGACGGACCGGCAGGCCTTCCAGGGCTTCTCGGAAAGGTTTGACGCAGGGGGACATGAGGTCCGTGTGGAAGGCACTGGACACACGCAAACGTCGGCACCTCAAACCCCTTTGTTTGAACAGTTTGACCGCGCGGTCCACTGCAGCGGTCTCGCCGCTTATGACGCTCTGCATGCGGCAGTTCTTGTTGGCCACAACGACAAGTCCGGAGACCTCCCGCAGCACGTTACCGACGAGTTCTGCCGACCCGGCAACGGCCGCCATGGCACCCGTGCGATGGCATTTCTCGTAGGCCCTGGCCCCCCGCACACAGGTCACCGCCCCGGTGGCCTCCAGTCCCAGCACCCGAGCCGCCAGCAGTGCGCCGTATTCCCCCACGCTGTGCCCCGCGACCATATCGGGCCGGATCCCTCCTCTGCGCAGCACCAGGTCGTTCGCACACCACAGAGCCAGCAGAGCGGGATGGTTGTAGTCGGTGCGGACCATTTTCTCCCTGAGCCTTTCCAGCTCCGCCTCTTCCGTGTCGCCGTTCAGGAACATCAAGGGAAGTATCTCATGACCGGTCCAACGCCGTGCAACGGCGGCTACGTCCTCGAAAACCGGGCACAGGAATGGGAATCCCTCCAGAAGGTCGTCCGCCATTCCCACGTATTGGCTGCCCTGACCCGGAAAAAGGAAAGCTATCTTGCCGTTATCTCTCAGAGGCTCCTCGCCATAGTAGACTCCCTGGGCAGACCTCACCTCCCGGCAATCTGGATCCTGCAATGCCTCCCGGGCAAAAGCCAGCCTTGAGCGAATATCTTCTACGTCGCGCCCGAGGACTGCCAGCGAACAGGGCCCTGAACCAACGTTCCGCCAGATCTGACGGGCCAAAGCCTGGAGGTCCATCTTTCCGGCTGCCGCATCTGCCTCCAGATCCTCCATACGGGCGAGTAGCTGCGAGCGGTTCGGAGCGCGCAGCACGAATAACTCAGCGGGAAGAGAGCCCTTTTTCTGCGGCGTGATAGCGTCCGAGCCCTCTCGTGTCGGCGGTTCTTCCAATACCATATGGAAGTTCACTCCGCCGAAGCCAAACGAATTCACCGCGCCACGACGCGGCAGACCGTTGTTCGGCCATGGAGACATCTCTGAATTCAGGTAGAAGGGTGAGGTGTCCCAATCGTAGTCGCTGCGCGGCTGCTCGCAGTTGATCGTGGGAGGAAGTACACCGTGATACACCCCCAGGGCCACCTTCATGAGGCCGGCTATTCCCGCCGCCGTCTTCATGTGGCCCAGCATTGATTTGACAGACCCCAGAGCAACGGAGCCCGGGGCCTGCGAATGCGGTCCAAACACCTGGGTGAGAGAGGTGAGTTCGGTGGGGTCCCCGGTCTGGGTGGCCGTGCCGTGGGCCTCGACAAAGGCGATATCGGCCGGAGTGAAAGGCCTGCCCCTGTAGGCACGTCGCATGGCCTCTACCTGCCCCGGCACGTGGGGCGCAGTCACGCTCTTGGACGAACCGTCGCTTGAACTGCCCACTCCGCGGATTACGGCATAGATCCGATCGCCGTCGCGAACGGCGTCCGGATACCGCTTAAGGACCACCATGCCGACGCCTTCGCCCATGACGAAACCGTCCGCGCGGTCATCGAACGGAAATGAACCAGTGTCGGACAGCACGCCCAGACTGGAGAACATCACGTAGCTGCTGGGGTCCATGCGAGTTTCAACTCCGCCCGCCAGCACGAGGTCGAGTTCGCGGCTGCGTAGCCCCTGAATTCCGGCGTTGACGGCTGCAAGTGACGAAGCACAGGCTCCGTCCAGCGTGTAACTAATCCCCCCCAGGTTGAACTGATTACAGATCCGTCCGGCGAATATGCTCCCCAGCGTTCCCGGGCAGGAGTCTTCGGTGATCTCGGGAACGTCTTCCACCGCGGCCTCCATGGCCTGTTCCTCCAGGGCCTGCTGGACCTCCACCGGCAATTCCTTGAAGGCCGGAGTGGAGCGCACCACAGCCGCAAAGCGATGCCGCAGGATACGCATGCCGTAGTCTACAGCCAGTTCCCCACCCATGCTGTTGCCGAGCATGACTCCGGTTCGCTCTCGCGGGTAATCCCTTTCCAGGTAGCCGGCATCCTCCATGGCCTGCCGGGCCACCTCCAGAGCCAAAAACTGGCCACGATCAATGGAATCGGCGGCCACCGGCGGGATATGGAACCGCACGGGGTCTTTCTCGAATCCACGGATAAACGCACCCAGGCGTGACGCGCTCTTGTCGGGGTCCTGTCCGCTTTGGTCGTAGTAGAGTTCGATTTGCCAACGGTCTGGCGGAACTTCGCCGATGGCGCTGACCTTGTCGCAAAGGTTCTGCCAGAACTCCTCTGTTTCCCGGGCCCCGGGGAAGATGCATCCCATACCGATCACGGCTATTGCATCTCCAAATGCCTCCTCGCTCTCCTGCGGGGGCTGAAGCTCCGCAGCAAGCAGCTCTCCGCCGGCGGTCAGGTCGGCGTGGAGCTGCGCCATGGACAGTAGATCACGGGCACAACCGATCACCTGTCCGCACATATGAGGTGGCGACTCGTCCAGCCCTCCCTGCCCAATGGACGCTTCCAGCAATTCCCGAACGATGCGTTCGTACTCCCGCTTTTTTTCGGACAGCGGTCTGTCCGAAGTGGCGATCTCCATCTCTCGCTCGACCAGCGGCCTGAAGCTCGGTGAGAGCGTCCAACGGGAGGGCAGGTTAAGTGAGCGTCCAGATATCGCCGTCTCTGCGGCCATTTGAAGGCTGTGCCGATAGCCCTCCGCAATCACACCCGAGGTGACGGCTTCCTCGGTGAGAAGATAGGCAGTGCCCAACTGAAGCCCCACAGACATTCCCTGTTCGGCCAGGGGCGCCGCCAACACGGCGGCCATCAATGCAGATCGCTCGGTTGCCAATCCACCCGCGAGCAGGACACGGACGTTCTTAAGAACATCCGGAGGACACTCCGTCAACTCATCTACCGCAAGCTCCCACAGTACCAGAGAACCGAGGCTGCCGACGTGCCCCCCCGCCTCGTGACCCTCGAGTATGACGCCGCTCACGCCCGCCTCAACCGCTGACCGAAGGTGGCTCGGGGTAGGAGTATGAAGATAGGCGAGGACCCCGGCTTCCTGGAAGGGCAAGGCGTCGGCAGGATTGCCGCCAGCGATGACAACAGCTTTGGGCGGATCTTCAAGCAGTGCATCTGCTAACTCACTTCCGTCAGCGAATGCCAGCAGGCCCACGCCAAAGGGAGCCCCGTCCAGCGCAGTCCGAGCTGTGGCGATTCGCTTTCGAACATCAGGCCCGTCCACACCCGTGACAGCCATAAAGGGCAACCCGCCGTGGTTTGCCACTTCCTTAGCAAGCTCAGGGCCGTCGGTAATTACGGCCATCGGTCCCTGGACCACCGGAAGTTCCGTGCCGTGCCGACGCGCCAGCGGAGAACCTGCCTTGAATGGCCAATGCCGCCGGATACGTTCGACTCCTCGGGCTAAGCTGCGCCTGTAGGCGAGCAAGGTCTCCCGCGCGCTCAGGCCACGTTCGGCGAATCGCTGTGCGAACTCAATGCCCTGCCCGACCGGTTTAAGATCGCCGGCCACGCCGGTGCGGGCGAACGGGGCGATAGCATTGCGGAAGCGATGGCTCTGCTCTTCGCGGTCCTCGTTCTGCCAGAAGACCTGTTGCTCTGTTTGGCTGAGGTCGGACAACAGGCCCGAGCCGGCCTCCGGAAGCCCCCGGTACGCTCGCCCCACCAGATCGCCAAAAAGACGGCAGTCCGTCGCCGAAATCCCCTCCAGACGCCTTCTCAGTTCCCCGCCGATCGGAGACTCTTCCGTTAGCAGTATCTGCGTGTCCAGAACGCAGCCCGCGCACCCCGCTGCGTATAGCGCGGCGGCACCCAGGGGTCCAACGCTTCCGCGCACAACAACGGGCAGGTCCAGTTCGGCACACAGCTCTTGTGCAAGTATGGAGGTGGTCCGGGTAGAAACAAATCCACCGGCCTCACAACCCGACGCGAGAACGAATTCCGCCCCGCATCTCAGTGCCATCCGGCCCATACGCCTTCCGTCGGCCTCCACTCCCGCCAGTAAACCCGCGGCCTTCAAGTCTCGCAGGGCTTCCGCCAGAAATGTCTCGGTTTCAAAATCGCCGCAGAGCACCACCCGACACTCGGCCGGAAGGGTTCTCAGAAGGAACTCCAGCATGTCGGCATCGACAGGCTCGATGGCACACGTGATCCGTCCCAATCCCTGGTTCAGGGCCGACAGAACCACCTGCCGACTGGAAACATAGCCGCCATAACGGAGGTCAAGAAAGGGCTCCGCCAGCCCCGCACAAGCCTTCAGCAAAGAGATATCCGTAAAGCCGTAGGGCTGGGCGGCCCAAAAAATCAACCCGTCAGTGCTACCTGCCTGCATTACACTCCCCTCATACCTTGATGGGCCTGCCGGGCCCGATTTCAGATGTATCCCAGGTCCGCTAATCGCTTTTTCGCAACCGTCTCATCCCCCTTCAGGGAGGCAAACTCGGACATCTTCAGGCGGCGTTCATCGAGGGTCACCTCGTCGCGTCGGACCGGCCGCCGACTGTTCTCCGTGAACGCATCTTGCAGAACTCTGCCTTCCATGTAGCCGGGAACGTCCTGGTCAAGGACGTGGAGCACTGTGGGTGCTACGTCCAGGATATCCGCATTCAACTGCACCCCTTTCTTGATCCCCGGCCCAGAGGCGACCAGGACCCCTTCCATCCGGTGGCTGGCAAGCTTTTCGTAACTCCCGAACACGGGCCCGCCCAACCGGGTTGACACGGCCAGTTCCCCTTCAAGAACCGCCAGGAAGAGGTCCGGTGCATTCTCCATGCAAGGGCCTGTGTGTACTGAGGTAGGCCGCCTGATATGGCTGACAACCTTACGCCTGGTTTCGGGATCCTCCAATTCGTGGAGAGCCCCGATCAGGTCCTGCAACACCTTCTCGGCCTGCGGCCCCGGTTCCACCGTCCCGTCACTCCATCGGTCGCGCCGGTTCAGACGGATCCCGCAATCCGACATCGAAAGCGCGCAGGCCAAAGTACGATTCCAGTCCACAGCATCCATGAGCTGAGCATGGCCCCGGCGCCGTCTGTGCATGCGCAGTTTACTGCCAGGTGCGAGCAGGCGCAGAGCCGCGCGTGCCAGGCCCAGTAGTCCGGTATGCTTCAATAGCAGCTTCACGGGGCGCGCGGCTCGCAGCAACAGAGAGGTGCTGGCCGCGGGGACCTTTTTTAGCCTCAGAAAGCCCTTCTGCACAAGGTAATTGTTTATGTAGACGGCTCCGCGCACAGGGCCGAAACCATGGTCTGACACGACGAAATAGGCCGTGTCATCGCCGAAGGACTGGCGTAGCGTTCCGATGGTATCGTCCAGTTCATGGAAGAAACGCGCGGTGATTTCCCGAAGCTCCGGATTCGCGGCATCGTCTCCGCGCACGCAATGCTCCCAGGCGTGGTGCTGAATGTGGTCCAACTCGCTGACCACGCACATGAAAAGGTCCGGTTGGAAGCGCTCCAACAGGTACGCCATCGTGCGTCGGGAATCGCAGAGAACCGAAGTCTTCTCCCGTGTGTAGAGCTCGACATCATCACGGGGATTATCGCCCTTTAGCTTGCCCAGCCCCCGCCGCGACAACTCTTCCCAGAGTTCGGGCGGATGACTTGCGGAGGAATCCTGCCTCGTGGTCAACAACCCGGTAACCATGAATCCGTTAACGGGCCGCGCCGGGTAGGTGATGGGTACATGGTAGACGCCGACCCGTCGGCCGGCCTCTCCGGCCAGATCCCAGATGCGCGGGACGGTGCAATCAGTGGACCGGACGACGCGTTCCCTCCGGGAATCTTTTGGCCACCTAAAGAAATCATATATCCCGTGTTGACCTGGGTTTACACCGGTTGTCATAGAGGTCCAGGCCGGCCCGGTGACCGGTGGTATAGTGGACATCAGTTCGCCCCGTACGCCGGTCTCGACCATTTCCCGCAGGTTCGGCATTTCACCCGCGGCCATCCATCGGTCCAGAACCGTAAACGTGGCACCGTCCAGCCCTATGATGCATACTTTTGAGTCCGGATCACCGGCCATTTCGGAAACTCCTCTGGACAAACCTGCGGCCGCAGCCGATTATTGTAGCGACGGCGGCAGACCAGCGCAAAGTCACACCGGGTCTGCCGGCTGTTGACAAACGCACGGTAGAGGGTATAGGCTGCAGCCGCTACACATCGGGAGAGAACTTGAAGATATCACGACAGCACCCGTGGCTCGGCCGGGAGTTTGAATCCGGCCTGGTATCCGTCGTCATTCCCGTCTACAACCGCTGTTCGCTGCTGATAAAGACTCTAGAATCGGTACGACTTCAGACCTATCGGCCTATTGAGTTGATCGTGGTGGATGATGGCAGCACGGACGGCACGCCAGAGGCCGTAGAAGACTGGATGCTCTCCCTCAAATCCGGCGATGGCCTCTCGGTCAAACTGCTCAGGCAGGCCCACCAGGGGGCTCCAGCCGCACGCAACTTCGGCGCGCAGAATACCAGAGGCGAGTTTATCCGGTGGTTGGACTCCGACGATTTGTTGACGCCGCGTTGCGTCGCGTTGTATGTGGGGGCACTACAACGTCGTGACGCCGACATAGCGAGCGGTCCAGGAGTGCGTTTTGCGCGCAGTGGCAAGCGATACCTGTATTTGGGCGAACGGAACAGCGTCGGCCTACCGTCAGGGCTGACTCCGCTGGAAGTCATCCTGCGCGGGGAAAACGTGGCTCTGCCAAGTTTTGCCCTCTACCGCAGGCGTCTGCTCGTCACCGTGGGGCCGTGGGACCTCGGGTTGGTGCAGTTTCAGGATTTGGACTACGCCTTACGGACAGCCATTTTGCTGCCAGAACTCGCCTATTCTTCGGCAGCTATTACCTTGCGAAGGGTCCACGCCGAACGCCAGATACTCCATCGTAGAGGCGAAGAGATTGTCGAATCGCACGGACGGGTTGTCGAAATGACGGAACGGAGACTGAAACGGGCCGGACTCTGGAACGAATATGGCCCGGCGTTCGCGTGCTTCCTCACCTTGCGGGCCATCCGGGCCCGACGATGGGAAAGAGAACTGGTCGACAAGTGGTGTGAACGCTTGCGGACGCTGGGCGCGCCGCCCCCGCCTCTGGAGTACGGTATGCTCCGGCTCGTCGGACCACTTCTGGGCCTGCGAATCACAAGGGAAGCCTGGCGCGCGGTGCGACTGTTGCGCAGAGCGGTCCGAAGATCGAGGAAACGGCAGTACGTCCCGGACCACCTGCTGCCTCAGAGTGCCTGCTTTGCCGTCGGACCGCCCCACTGCGGCGGCCACAGCCGCTCAGAAATGGGGCCCGCACCCGCTTCGGATGCCATGGGTCGAAAGGTCGGCGTGAGACCCAGACGGCGGCGGGTCTGACGTGGCAGGAAACGAAGCCACCTGTTCAGCTTCGCGACCCGAAGCCTGGTGGCCAGTTCCAGATGATCGAGCATGTCTTCGCACATTCGGGGGACAGATTCATTCAGTTCACTGTCCGTTAACTGTCCGTGCTCGATCACCCGCCCAACGACTCCCAGGCAGTGGGAGCATGTGTGAAGCGGATTGGGCGAGGCGAGATACGCCCGGATACGGTCGGCCATATCCGGCCGGTCCTCGACGGCCAGGCCGTCCTCCCAGGCGTGATGTTTGGCGGGAGCCGCCCTGTCGAGAAAGCGGTGGCCGTAAGCGGCCGGGGCGCAACGATACAGGTGCCCTCCCTGGACAACGTGACAGAGGTCCTTGAACAGACAGGTGTCGAACACGCGTTCGGTCATGTCAGCGTTTTTATAAGGCACATCTCCGAGCGTTTCTCGGAAAAACGGCCGGTGGGCGACCTCTAAAACAGTGTCCGTTCGACGCGCACGCTCTGTGGCCTCTTTGAGATCAACACGCCGTCTGGCTTCAGGATACAGGCTTATCTGCACGACGTCCGTTTCGTCCCACAAAGCGGCCGGCGCACGAGAAAGCAGCAGGCCGTTGGTCAGCACTCGGATACGATCGGCCACCCCGGTGCGGTCAAGCGCCCGTAACAGGTCTCCGATCTCCGGGTGCAGAAGCGGCTCACCACCCGAGACGTGAAGTTCCCGAGCATGCGCGAACCGTGCGAGCAGAGACAGATCCCGCGCCAGATTCTCTATCGGCTCAAAGTTTGGTCGCGCGTAGGGCGAGAAATGGTTGCAGCCACGGCAACGCAGGTTGCAGTGCGCTACCGGGTCTACGATAAGCCAACGCATTCTGACCTTCCGTGCACTCATCGCATCGACCTCCAGGGGGCGGGTTCAACCACAACCCTTCGAGGCGGCCCGACAGCGGCCGCACCCATGCTATTGAGTCAACCAGTCGCCCAGGCTGAAGTACCATTTTTTCATATTCAACTCCGGAAGGTCGCCATTCTCGCCCGTTATCACGCAAAGGGACAGATTCCACAGGCGTGACGCCGCCGACTGGAAACCTGCCCGCACGAGAACGCGTGCCGCCGGCGACTGCGCGGGAAAGCTCGCTGTGACCATCCCGATGCCATCCGACTTCACATCCAGAAGAGCATGCCGTAACAGCGCCCTTAGAACGGAACCCCGCTCGCCAGTAGCCAGCAGTTCTGTGATGTAAGCAACACCCTTATGAGGAATGACACGGTAAACCACTACGCCAAGCATGTGCTTCCCCTGATAGGCACCGGCACACCTGTAGTCAAAGTCCGGGTGCTGTATGTAGCGCCAGTTCAGATATCGCGCGTCACGCACAGCGCAGACCTCGCGTGATCGGCGTGCCTCTTCCCACAGCACGTCCACTTCCGTGTCGAATTGCTCGATCGTTCGGACATCCACATTCGGGGCCGCCGCCCCGGGAATACGGGCACCCAGAAAAGGCATGGCACCGTTGGCAAAGAAAGCTACGGGTGCGGGCCAGCCCCGTGCCCGTAGAAAACGCCGGAAGTCCAGAAAGCCGGCATAGACCGGAATGCGACCGATCACGGCATTGCCCAGGCGACGGTTCAGGGGGACGAGCCCGGGCAACACGAAGGCATAACCGAAGGAGATACCGTCCCGTACCGCACGCTCGCCACTGACCCGCAACAAGCCGGTGAAAATGCGCCACGACCGTGCGGAAGGCAGCGTGACCAAGCCACCGACAAGCGAAGCCCAGACCCGGTTGCCCTCAAGGTTCAACCGCACGTAAGTGCTCCCAACCATGCCAACCACACGACCGTCAAGCAGTGCCACCGCCCAGGCTCCTTGCCCGGCCGGATTAGCCCGTGATAACCAGCTCCAGTATTCCTGGCTTCTCTGCATGCCGGCCGCGTGGCAGAACTCAGAAAGTGGTCCCGAAAGGCCTTCATCATTGTCGGACGTAAGAATCCGGAAAGTGGGACCCGACGATCGCTTCCGACTTGCGCTGTCACCCATGCTCCAGGTCCGGCCAAGCAAGAAAAGAGGCACGGATTATACAGCCCGCCAACCCGAAAGCTCAAGGTCCCCACCGTGCCGCCCGGTTGACAGATCGCCTGAAGGGGTCATAATGGCGCAACAACCTTTCTGACTTTCTGGACCCAGCGGAATGCCAGGGCTATGGAAAAACCACTGAAGCTGGTCGTGATTTTGCCGGCGCACAACGAGGAAAAGACCATTGGGCGCGTCATTGATGGCGTTCCAAAGGAAATTGACGGCATTGGCGAAACCGAACTGATTGTGGTCAACGACGGCTCGACTGACGGGACGAAACACGTTGCACGCAGCCACGGAGCACAGGTCATTGACCATCCCAGACGGCGCGGGGTGGGCGCGGCTGTGCAGACAGGTCTGCGAGCAGGACTCACGCGCGGGGCGGACATCATAGTCAACATCGACGCCGATGGCCAATTCGACGCCGGAGACATTCCTGCTGTAATAGAACCTGTACTGGCCGGGCGGGCAGGCTTCGCCACCGCAAGTCGTTTCGCAAGGGCAGATTACGTACCTGAGATGCCCCGGCTAAAGCGTTGGGGCAACAGATGCATGTCTCGGATTGTAAACTTCGCCACCGGAACTACAAGCTTGAGCGACGTTTCCTGCGGTTTCCGCGCCTTCAGTGCGGACGCGGCCTTGAAGCTCCATCTCTCGGGCAGTTTCACCCACGTGCAAGAAACGATTATTGACCTGGCCAACAAGCACGTGCGCATGGAGGAAGTGCCTGTCCGGGTTCGTGGGGTGCGCGAGTACGGCCGCAGCCGCCTGGCCAACAACCTGTTGGTCTACGCCATCCGCACGGGTGGCAGGATTTTGCTGACCATGTGCCGGACCCGTCCCATCTTTTTTTTCGGATCCGTCTCCACCGTGCTGCTATCCCTGGGAATCCTCCAGGGAGCCTTCCTGGTAGTCCACTGGCTGCTGACCCGTCGGACCTCTCCCTTTCGGGCCCTTCTCATTGGTTGCTCGCTGTTCATCATCCTCGGGTTCGCCACCGGCCTGCTGGCTCTTCTGGCAGACATGCTAAGACACCAGATAGACACGTCAGAGCGCCTGCTGTATTTCGAACGCGTCCGGAGGCACAACCAGGCTCAGAACACAAAAGATGCAGACACATCTGGGGCGGCCAGGGATGCTGGACCGTAGCGGCGGAACCAGGTGCCGAACGTCAGGAGACACAGTAGCAGCCACCGGTGGTCCTTTTGTCTGGCCTTGTGCTCTACGTACAGCCTCCGTAGGTAACTCCGATCGAACAACTCATCGGGAAAAGACTCTTGATCTGTCAGCGTGCTCAGCAGTATGTGGTGCAACGGGCCCGCACGCAGCAACTCACCGCGGTCCGGCCAGCTCTCCCGGGTGTAGCCTGCCGGAACCACGCCACATGCTTTGCGGGCTCGGAAGGCGGTCTCTGCTCCCATCTGCGCCAGCCAGGCCAGCCAGTCCGGAGTATCCGGGCGGAGTCCGGACCGCGCCAGCGGCATGGCGGCCAGTTCGGGAGCGAGCCGGCGCAGCGCAAGTACGACCAGCCGATCATCTGTCCTGTAGCGCGGTGGTGTGTTCAGGCTCACATCCAGCACCTCGTTATCAAGGCACAGAGCACGAGCGTTCAGGTAGGGCCGCAGGCAGGCAAGATTGGCAAAACTGGAAGTGCGACCGTAGCTTCCCCGTCCTGCCGCGTGTTCCAGTACGACACGAGAGTCGCGCCCTGGCGCATCGGCAATCAGGCGGCCGAGAGTGTGCCGCATGATGCTCCAGTAGCCTGAGCGCCACGGCTCTCGGAAAAGCTTCCACGGAGAGGACGGAAAGGTACTTTTGACATCTAACCGCAGCAGCATAGCCACCAGGTCCTTCTCACTAAGCGGTTGCGCACCCGGGATGGGGATTTTAATACCGCGGAAGCTGAGCCGGCGATGCCAGTAATGCCCCTTGAACAGAACGTCCATCGGCTCCTCAACGAAGGCAACTCGGCATTCGTGTCGGACACGGTCCATGTGCCCCAGGAAATGGCAATGATCGAACCGCTGCATCCCCCCTGTGAGATCCACGGCTTTGGCCAGTATCCGGGCATAGTGGTCCCCCTGGCGCTGCAAAAACACATGTGGCCATCCCCTGGATCGAGCCACGCGCCGGGCAGTGCGTACCTCAGGCCCGCGCCAGTCTCCGACCGTGAAAGCCCTCATGGGCCGGTCGAGAGCCGCTGCGGTCAGTCGCGAGTCCAGCCCGCCGCTAAGGAAAACCCCGCCGCGCTCAAAGCCCCTGCTCTGACGGGAAGCAGCGCGACGCAGAGCCCCGGCCAGCGCCTCCGCACACTCCTCCAGACTGCCTGCCTCTCGGCCATGGCCTACCTGCCGGTAGCGCCTTATGAGCGGTTCGCCACCCTCCCACGTCAGCACGCGACCGGCGGGCAGTGCCCTGACCTGCCGGACGAAGGTCAGGTCTAGCTGGACATCCTGCAACGTCATGAACTCCATCACGGCAGCTATGTCGAGTTCGGCCGACGGCGCCCCACCCGCCGTGAGCAGCGCATTGAACCGAGTGCTGAACATGAAACCGGTTTCAAAGCGCCGGTAGAACAGGGGGTAGGAGACCTGACGATCTGTTGCCAGCACAAGCCGTCCACCTGGTTCGTGGAAGACCAGAGCAAACGCCCCGTTTAGATGCCGCAACGCCCGCCAGCCTTGCTGCCGGTAGAGCGTGAGCACAAACTCGATATCGCTCTCGGCCACCGCTCCCAGTGGCCGAATCTCTCCCTGACGCGCAACTCTGCGCCGGCCGAGCAACTCTCCGGCCATCGCTGCCACCGTCCCATGCTCCTCCGCCAGAGGTTTCGGCAGGCCCTGCCTGGTGTCCGGGCTGAACTGCAACAGTCCGAAACCGTGCTTGCTCCAGCTTTCGCACCTCAGACAGGCCCAGCGACGCATGTGGTCTCTCATACGGTCAAGTACGCAAGCAACATCATGGGGCGTTGCCCCGCAAATGCCCATCACATCGCTCATTGGCGGGCACCTCCGTCACGCGCCCACCGGCGGATCACATGCACCGCGAAGTCCAGTGGATCCGTGCAATCGTGCAGAAGTCGCTTTCTGGCCGCTTCTGCCCACTCGCTCCGCGCCGCATCCGCAAGCCATTCGTAAGCCTGTTCAGCGGCCTCCTGCAGATTCTGGACCGTCTTGACCAGCCCGTAGTCTTTGGACAGGGCGTCGAGGTAGCCCCGTCGCGACTCTGGACTGGCAAAGATGCTCGGAGTCCCCAGACAAGCGGCTTCAGCCACGGTGCAGCTTCCCTCCCCGATGCAGAGCGTTGCGTGGGCAAGCAGGTGCAGCATGTCCCCCGGGGGCAGGGGATTGGCGAAAACCCGCAAAGCCTGGGGTATTTGCCGTTCGGAGCTTATCACCGGCCGGGCCAAAGGCCGCAGATTCTCGCACAGCTTCCCGATCTGGCGGAGTGTCGGACCTTGCACGCCACGGTCATGGAGGGCCCGCCAGGCCTTGAATCGCAACACAACGAAAGGCTCCCCAACATCCAGACCGCACCGCTGCAAACGGACGGGATCGGGACAGAAGCGGTTCGGATGCGTGTACATCAGGTGAGGAGGCGCCCGGAACCTTAAATGTTTGCCCGGGAATTCATGTCCGTACCCAGATCCTGTGCAGATGACCGTCGCCAGCCCTGCAGAAAGGTCCCGCTGCAGCCATGCGAACTCCGTGTCATCGAACACAACGCATGGAATCCCGAGCGTACGGCCCACCAGCCCGATGGTGATTCCGGTTCTCGCCACAAGGACATCCGGCTTGAACCGGCGTGCCAACGCCAGCATCCGAACCGTTCGAGTGACCAGTTCCACGCCCATACCGCTGAAACCGCTTCCCATGTGGCTTATGCACTGATATTCAAGCCCCATCTCTTGCAGGAGGAGAACGGTCTCGTCCTTATCACGCGCGGTGACCAGAACCTGGGCTCCCTCCTTTTCCAATGCGCGCACAACGGGTTCAAAGAACCGGACCTGGGCCGGATGCTTCAGGTCGAAAATCGCGCGCATCGGTAAAACCCCGTTTATCCCTGTGCCGGGGGCATTCTACGCACGTCCTGCCAGAGCTTTCAAGGGCAACCATTTGGTCGGTTTCGGAATACCGGCTATAATGGCGCGCCGTTCATCCCAAACGATAATGGATCCCGCCCATGGCTCAGAGATGTGCCCTTCGTCCCGACGACCCTCTTTACGATCTCCTTAAGTGGATGTCGCGGAAGCGGGTGCTCCTCTGGCTTCTGCCGGCGATCGTGTGCATCTATTTCGCCTCACTGAACAGTTACTGGCGGTATCAGCCGGATAGCCCACTCTACCTGACACTGGCAAGGTCACTGGCCCGCGCGGGCACGTTCGCCTGGAACTTCCGCCCTCACGTCTACGTCTGGCCCGGTTTCCCCGCATTCCTCTCACTGATCTATTCGGCTGTAGGGGAGAACTTCCTGGTTCTCAACGTCGTGATGGCACTTTTCGGTATCTGCTGCATACCAGCGGCAAGTTCACTCTACTCCGCTTTAGGCCGGTCGAACTTGCGGGCGGGGGTATGCGTTCTCATACTCGGTTTCTCGGGAATGCTGCTCTACTATTCCCAGAGAATTCTGACTGACGTGCCCTTCACACTCCTGGTCATACTGGGCCTTTACTCTGGAGTCAGGTTGACGAAATCCAGAGGACCACAGAGTTGGAAATGGACGGCTGCGGGAGCGATTATCTGCTGTGCGGCAGTGTTCGTCCGGCCGCACGGCCCTGCATTACTTATCGCAATACTCGCAGGTCTGTGGTTGAGAGAAGGGGCCTTAAAAAGCTTGGCGGACGGGATGTGGAAATCATTCGCGCTCGCCTTCCCGACCGTTCTGGGGACGGCGGCATGGATCTTCAGATGTATGCTTGTCCGGGCCCCAGAGGCGCCGACATACTATGAGGTTTTCCTTCCCCGAACGCAACCTTCCGGCTTCCTGCTACGCATCATAGCGAAAGCACCCGAGATGCTGGACGGCATAGGCAACGTCCTCGCCGGGATCGATGTGGATGCGCTCGGTGGCACGTGCATGCTCGCGGTAGTCTTGCTCGGCATGGCACGGTCGCTGCGGCGCCGGGAGTTTATCCCACTGTGCTTCGCGGTCATCTATATCGGCGGCGTATTCCTCGGGAGTCCCGGACGCCGCTATCTGTTGCCCGTCCTTCCTCTACTCATCCTCTGGCTCGTGGACGGCGCCTTCGTGATTGGTCGCTCGCTCCTTGAGCGTTACGGGGGCCTGACCAAAACGCATATCCGCGTTGCAGGGCTGTTTGCTCTGGGCTTCTTGTTATCCTGGAACCTCGGGCGCGTCACCCAAGTTATCTGGCACGCACGCCGACCAAACTCGTACGCACGCTACGAAGGAGGGATATTGAAGGACCACGTAATCCTCAGCACATGGCTGGATAAACTGCCGAAGGCCCCGCAACGAGTGCTCATCCACAACCACCGGCTTCTCCACTATCTGGCCGAGGTTGAGGTCCGTTTTGAGTCCAGAAGATGGCGTGCCCTGCCCCGAAAACATGCGCTGAACATGGTGCAGAGAGCTTTTGACTTTGTGATTCTGACGAAGGGTCAGGAAAACCATGAAACGGTTTCGCGCGAACTCATCCGCACACATCCGGACTTGTTCGAAAAACGCGCTCGAGTCGGCAGCTTAACCGTCTATCGCCCCCGTGGCCCAACGGCCGAGCGGGACGCTGCCGGTCCAGAGGTCATGCGCTGACTTCATCCCCGTAATGCCGTGCGAAGTCCTGCCCTTACCCCTCGTCCGGACTCGATCGGCTCACCGGACCTGCCCTGGAACCATGTCCTTCTTCCCTGACTTAGCCGCTGCGTACTGCACAAAGGATCTGTCCCAGAATTCTCCAGGGTCAAGGCATCTGTCCAGCATGCCGCGCTTTTGCGCCCAGCGCTGGAACATCATCACGTTGTCCACGTTCAACATCCCGTCATTCCTCAGCGCAGGCCACGCGAGCCGTTTTAGAAGCTCGCGTTCCAGACCGCTATGGCGGACGAGAATATCCAGGTTGCGTTCCGTCTTGCCCCGGTTGTACTGACGCACGCCCTTGAGATTGGCCACCATGAACCGTCGCCCAAGGTCCGGCTCTTCCCTCAGCAGTCTCGGGCCGAACGAAATTGAGCCAACTTGCCCCCCGGGCAAGATGTCCTCGCCCGCTCTCCATAGCTTCGCCTTGCCTGTGTCCAGGATGCGGGTGACCCACGGTTCACCCACGATTGCCAGGTCCGTGGCGCCCGACGCCAAAGCTTCGGGCAACGCTGGATACCGGATGAACCGAATGTCCGCATCGCCTTCGGTGAGTCCGGCCTGAGACAAAACATGGTCCAGCACCATACCGTGGATCACGTCCCTGGGAGTGGCAATGCGAAGCCGGCCTGCACCGGGTCGAAGCGAGTCTTCCGCGAGGACCTCCCGGCGAGCCAACACCCCGAACCAGGTGCTATCGCGGTTCGGGTAACCCACGTGGCTTCTTCCGGCGACCATGCGCACATCAGCCCCCCGGGCGATGCTATTGAGTATGCCGGCAGTCATCCCGGCGGCAAGGACGTCAAGCTGGCCCGTGATGAGTGCCGGCACGCCGTATTGAGTACGGCGAAGGCCTTCAAACTCCACTTCCAGCCCCTGCTGGGCAAAGTAACCCTCTTCTTGCGCAATAAATAAAGGGCCAAAAGACAGGAAGGGCAGTGTACTGACTCTCAACCGCTCCACAGCCTTCGCACCTTTGTCAGGCGTTTCCTGACCGCGCTCGCACGCCGGCAGCAGAAGGAACCCGAGCAGCAACATTACACCGACCAGAAGCAGTCGAGACAATCCGCTTCTCTCCATTGTCAGCTACCCTTCGAGGAAGATGCTACGGGCTTCTCCGGGAGTGCTTCCGTCGCCTTTAGCGGCAGGAACTTGCCGCCCGCGTTCCAGAGCGGCTCTCGGCGGCGGACGCGGATGGATTGGCCCTGCTCCCAGAAAGCGGCTGAGAAGGCGCCCGCCAGGCCCGCCCGCCTAACTGCCTCTAAAATCGTCTCCACTACCTTGTTCTCGCAAGCTACCTTGACCCGCGGGCTCACCAGCAGACTAAGCCGGGTAAGGCCCTTTTCGTCTTCCTCTTCCACGAACTGGTAGTCCAATGGCCCGCCGCCAAATCGCGCCGGCAAGACCTCCTCCAGAATCTTCACCATGTCCGTGTCCACCAGGGTGATGCCTTCTCCCGTAACTTTGCGATAGCTACGCACCCCGCGCACATGCTGCGTGAGACCGCAGTGACCGATAAAGCAGCCGCACGAATGTTCTTCCAGCACGCCGCAGTCATCCGTCTCCAGGTTGAGCAGTATCTTGGGCGTGGTGGCCATCAGCGAGGTGAGGAAGAACGCGTCCGGCGCGAAAGGCCATCCATCAACCTGCAGCGGCCGCTGTATCAGGGCAAGTCCGTCCATGGCCACGTGCAGATCGTCGTCCGCAGCGGAGGTGTCTGCGCAACCCATGCCAACAAACCCGGCTTCCGACATGCCATAAATGGGGAACCATGACGCCCCGGTAGCTTTGATACACCGGACTTTGGCGGGCGTAATGGGTTCCCCGCCAGCCTTGATGGTACATCCTCGGAGTTCGACTCCTTCCTTCCGGGCGGTCAGCGCCAGCCGAGCCGCCGAGCTGACCGTGGCATAAGCCATACACCGTCCTTCATCATCAAGAGTTCGCCGTATCCAGTGGACAAGAGGCTCGGGACGGTTCAGGGGCAAGAGCTCCGGCATGGGCAGCGATCGGCGGAGAGCCTTGGCAGCTGCGATCATACCCACAGTCGCTATGCGGGGCGTCAGAGGCAGGCAAACGTCCCGGTCACGCACAGGGCTGAACCAACGACGGGGCGGGTTGCCCACGACTACCGACCGTAGCACACCCCGCAGACCTGCAACTCCGGGCAGTGTGCCCCGCCAATAAGCGGTGGGCACGTCGAGAACATCGTGGGCAGCATACGCCGCGATCATGAACGGTGCCGTTTCCAAAACATGCTCCAGGTCAATCGCTGTGCGGGTTGCGGCCCCGGTGGTGCCGCTGCTACTGCCCGGCCAGTATGCGGTGAGAAAAGGGTTATCGAAATCCCCGGGGGCCGTTGCTATCTCCGTTCCGTGACGAACGATCGGTCGGCGGCCCTTGAACTCCTCGAAAGTCACGTAAATGCCAGCGTCGCACAGATCCTGCAGCGTGGCCTCAAGCCCCTTCCGGCAGACGCTGCTCTTAACGTCCCCGAAACTGCAATCCGCCAGTTCAAAGAGCCGGCGGTACGGACTGGCTGCGTGGCCAAAGACCGCTCTCTGGAGCATGCGCAGAAAGCGCTCGTCGCGGTTTGACATTCTGCGGCGCAGGATATTCTGCGCCTCGGTCACGTCAACACGTCGGCGCAGGAAACCGGGAAATCTGCGGACGAAGCGCATATAGGCCCGGAGTGTGCCGATCATTCCTACCTCGTTGTCACCGCGCGGGTTAAAACCGGCCAGTAGCATGGGTGATTTCGGACTTCATTAGACACTCTTTCCCGTCGTTTCGCAAGGCCTTTGTGCCAGCGCCTGGTCTTTCAGCCGGTAGCTGCGGCTGGTGATGGCAATGATCCGGGCATGGTGCAGAAATCTGTCCGGGATTGCAGTGGAATGCTCCCCAAAAATGCGATCCCGATGCTGTGAGAGAGTCTCCGTGGTATACTTTGGCCAAAGGAGGAGGCTCTCATGAAACGAAAGAAGCACACGCCGCAGCAGGTAATCCGTGAACTGAGGGACGCGGAGGCCGACCCGGGAGCCGGATCGAGTGTGCCCGAGATTGCCCGCAAGCGCCAGATCAGTGAAGCGACCTACTACCGGTGGCGAGCGCAGTACGGCGGCGTGAAAAGTGAAGAACTCAAGAAGCTCAGAAAGCTTGAGGAGGAGAACCGCCGGCTGGGGCGACTGCCGGGGCGGGTTGGTCCCCGATAGCGAGCCGCGCGACGAACACTTCGAGCTCTACCTCGACGACCGCTGGCTATTCACAACCCCCATTCCCGGAGCCCCGCTCAGCGGAGACATCCTCCTCTACGCAGAGCGCGGCCGGGCATCCTTCACCGACCTCCGGGCCACCGCCCTCTCCCCCCTCAAGCGCACCGCAAAGGTCGGAGAGCACCACCCGCAGCAGTAGCGGCCGACTCCCTCAGTCTGCCTCGGCTTCGGCGGCTATTTTTGCGGTGCTCAGGGCCGGCACGTTCCATTCGCCGCCGGGCCAGTCTTCCCACGGGTTGCTGAATATCACGTCCACCCACCGCGGCGGGTCGGCGTGGTGGTCCATGTAGGAGCTGAAATACGGCGCGTTGAGGTCCACCCAGCAGACGAGCTTGCGCCATTCGGTCTCGCTGAAATTGACGTTCCTCCGGTGCCCCGCGTCGTTGAGCAGGTGGGTGATCAGTTTGCTCTTGTGGGAGCCGAACTGCTTCGGCTGCGTGACCTCGTGCGAGCCGCCCATGCGATTGGCGATGGAGACGAGCTGGCCGGGGTGCGCGTTCTTCTCCATGTTGCGCAGGGCGGTATTGCACTCAGCCGATATGCCGCCGCCTCCTTTGGTCCAGTCGTTCACGTAGCGGCCGCGCTCGGATTTCTCTCCCGTGACGCCGAACATGGTGCGGTAGGACTGGAAGTGGTTGCCGACGCGGCGATCGGTGAACTCCAGCCCCCCCGCCGGTTCGTCCACACCGTGGCAGCGCACGCAGTGGCGGTTCAAGATGGGCTGCACGTCTCCCTCGTAGTCGAGGACCTGGTAGTGCCCCCAGACGGGCGGTTCGGGCATGTCCGCCGGGCGCCTGACGGCCCGAGGCATAGTATCTTCAACGCGCGGCGGCGGGATGTTGCGGCTCTCGTGGCAGCCCCAGCATCCGCGGTTCTCGCCCGGCTGGTAAGTAACGAAACTGCGCATCCGCCGCAGCTCCATGTAGTTCTCGTCCAGAAGCTGGAAGTACACCGGCTGCTCCACGGGCACCTTGAAGTGTGCGGACCCGTCTTCCTCGACCGGCACCGTCCCGATAACACGCGCGGGCGACCACGACCAGATGCCCAGGTTGCGCGCCCACGTGCCGCTGGCCGACCAGTGGAGGTCATTGAAGTCGCCGTATTCGTCGCTCAATTGCACCGCCGGCCAGGGCATGTGCTGGGAGATGCGGATATATTTCGCCTCGCCCCGCTCGACGCCCGGCAGGTCGCGATAGACGTCCGTGACGTAGGTGGTCGCGTAATTCTTGCTGGGGTCTACGGCGTCCGGCAGCACCGGCGGGGCTTTGCGCTCTTGCAACGCCACGGGATAGACGCAGGAGATGTAGCGTTCGCGGTGGATCATCTCCTTGTTGCCCCAGACGTCCACGTAGTAGATGGCGTAGTTCTCCCCGCCCCCGCCGCGCGGGTAGTCGTAGGAGTAGCCCGCCAGGACGCTCTTCTCGGACAAGGGCCAGGGCTGCACGTAGTAGCCGCCGCCGTCGGGCACGCCGCCCTCGGGAACGGGCGGGCGGCCGCCCAGACCGCCCTCCGTGCCGGAGATGTCGGGGGTCAGCAGGAACATGCCCGAGGAATCGTTGATGCCCTTCTGGTGGTTGACCATCATCAGGGCGCCCATGGCCCAGTTGTGGTGCCCGCAGGCCACGCCAACCAGCATGTCGCTGCCCCATACCTGCCGCGTGTCGCGCAGGGACATGGGGCCGTTCCGGATGTGCTGCTTGTAGACGGCGTCCTGCTGGGTGCCGTCCGGTCGGCAGGTCCAGAGCGTGTGCGGCTGCCAGAGGTGGCGCTCCTGATATTCCCAGTGGAGGAACAGGATCTGACCGTTGTCCATCGAGTGGGGGTAGCGGTCGAAGTCCTTATTGTTGGTCAGCGGCCGGATGTCGCGTCCTTCGGCGGAGGCGCGGTAGAGGTTCATGATCTTGCGGTCCTGCCAGAAGCTGCCCGCGCACTGGCTGCCGTAGTTGGACCGATCGGAGACGAAGGCCACCGCACCGTCCGGCAAGTAGGTGGGCTCGGTGTCGGAGTTGCAGGGATGGTCGGTGATCTGCCGCAGGCCGCTGCCGTCCACGTTCACCTCGTGGAGGTGGGCGGGCCGGGACTTGCCCGGCTGGTCCCCTTTGTAATAGTCCGGCTGCTTGCACCAGGAGAAGACGAGCCGCCCGGCGTCCCACCACAGGTCCATCCCCCGCATGTGGCCCGGGCCCAGGCGCCCTCTCAGCAGCGCCTGGGTGCGGTCGGCCGGGTGGAAGCCGGATTTCCGATACAGCTCGCTGCGCGGCTGCCAGAACTGCATGTAGAACCCGCGCGTGATATTGCCGTTGTTGCCGACATCCGAGCGGGTGGCGAACAGGACCTCATCGAAATCCAGGTCGGGGCTGCTGAGGACAACCTCGCGGGCGGCCAGGCGGAGCTTCAGCCATCGGCTGCGCTGGCCGGTCAGGTCATCCGGATCGGACTCGGCGTATCGGGTCAATTCATCCAGCGCCGCCTCCATGCCCTCGATGCGGGACTCCAGGTGCGCGATGCGCCGGTCGGTGCCGCTCTCACGGGCGTAGGCGGCCAGCCCGTTCGCCCGCTCCACCGTCGCCCGGGCAGATTTCACCAACGCCTTCGTCGAGCGATGCACGTCCCGGTCCACACCCTGGCGGATGTAGTCCACCGCGAGCAGGGCTTCCTCGGACAGGGAGCGCCACTTCTCATACCAGTCCGGTCCGTCCTGTTTCGGCCACTCGTAGGTGCGACCCAGATTGTCCCGGTTTATGCGCACCGAGATGGCCCACTCGGCCAGCCCGCGCACGAAGGGGTCCTCGTGGGCCAGCAGTGCGCCGGCGCGGCGTGCCAGTTCGCCCTCAAGTTTCATGCGGCGGGCGTAGTGCCACAGTAACTCCGCGCGCAGGCCGTCGCGCAGCGCAGACTTCTCCTTCGCCAGCTCGTCCAGCACCGCAATAGCGGTCTCGGGGGAATCGGAGACATTCTTCGTCAGCCCGCTCAGCTCCAGGTCCGCGCGTTCGGTCACGTAGCCCTCCAGAAGCTCCTGGGCGGCCTTCGCGGGCCCCTGCGACTTCAGCAGCACGCCGTACTGCCGGCTGATGGTCTCCGGCGAGCGCGGCCGGGCGCACTCCCATTTGGGCGGCAACGCCGCCCCCTTCGACGAGAGCGTGACGCCGGCCAGAATCACGACCCCGGCCGTGTTCTCGCTGCGGAATTCCAGGGATTCGATGGTCTTGTCCGGATGCGGGTTGTCCCAGACATAGACGAGCATGCCGACGCTGCCGGTCCGCTCGTTCCGCGCGTAAAAGCCCACCCGATAGCGGTCGCTGTGCTCCGGGCTCCACCAGTTCTCCAGCTCCTTGCCGTCGCGGACGGGTATCGCCGCCTCCGTCCCGTCGGCGTAGTGCACCACGTAGGTGGCCATATGCCCGCTGCTCCACGCAGCGCAGTGCAGGAAGTAGATGCTGCCGGCGCTCTCGCCAACCGGCACTGAGGCGGTCGCCGCGCCGAAAGGTGAGTTCTCCGACTTCAGAACCAGGATAGCCTTCCCATCGTTCTTCTCCGGCTCTATCAGGTCGAAGGGGATCCCGGCAAACTCCTCCTGATCCAGGTTCACGTATCGCATATCGTTACGCCCCTGGTCCGTCCACCCCCCCTTGCCGTCCCCGCCCGCCTCGTCTCTCCACCCCATGTTCACCACAGGACGCAGATCGAGCGGACGGTAGTCCGACTCCCCGGCCGAAGCCGCGCCGGCAAGCGCCACAACGGCAACGAACGCCAGAAACGGAGCATTCCACACCTTCATCGCTCCATACCACAAATGTCTCATGCGGTTACCCTCGGATCGCAAATTATCGGCCTCCACAACGTCAATCCGGCACACTATCGCGGGGCTCGTTTTCCGTCTGGTTTCGCTCCTGGATGCGCTGCCAGACACGTTCTGCAGTCACCGGCAGGTCGGTGAACGAAACGCCCGTGGCTTGCGCTACGGCGGAGGCAACGGCCGGAGCTACGGCTATGGCTCCGCTTTCGCCGACGCCTTTGGCGCCGAAAGGCCCGGGCCCGTCGGCATTCTCCACAAGCAGCGCTTCCGTCTCCCCCGGTATGTCCTGGATGGTCGGTATGCGGTAGTCCAGGGCGCCCAGGTTGACCGGGCGGCCGCTTTCGTCCAAGATCAACTGCTCCATCATGACCTGTCCGATGCTCATCAACGAGCCGCCTTCGTCCTGGCCCCTGACGGCTGCGGGGTTGATGGCCTTGCCGATGTCGGAGACGGCTATCAGTTTGGTGACCCGGTATTGACCGGTTTCCTCGTCCACCTCCACCTCCGCCGCGAAAAATATGATCTCCCAGAAGGGGGCTTTGCCCCCCAGCGGATGCTCGGGATCGCGGGGCAGACGGAATTCCCCCAGGCCTACGACTTCCCCCTCGCCGGGACCATAGGAGGCACAGATGACGTCCGCGTAGCTACGGGAACCATCAGACAGTCGGACCCGGCCGTCTGAGACCTGTATCCGGTCAGGTGGGACTTCGTGCACGTCGGCGGCCAGCGCGGCCGTCTTGCGCTTCACGTCGTCACAGGCGGCCAGCACCGCATTGCCCATGCAGACGGTTGAGCGGCTGGAGGCGGTGATGGCGTCGAAAGGCACGCGCCCGGTGTCTCCACTGACGACCTTTATCCCGTCGAAGGGGATGCCCAGCCCCTGGGCGGCGATCTGGCCCAGGGCGGTTTTGGAGCCCTGCCCCATCTCCGTCGTGCCGACCATCACGGTGGCGCTGCCGTCGTGGTGAAGCCGCACCACTGCCTGGGAAGCGGCGCCGGGACGAGGGCTCTTAATGCCGATAGCGAGTCCCCGGCCGTGGTGCTCCGGAAGAGGTTGGTCCCACCCGAGCGCCTCTGCGGCCATGCTGAGCCCCTGGGCCCAGTCGCCGTCCACCGGTGTGTCCCCGGGCACGAGCTCTTCGCCTTTCTGAGGCAGGTTGCGCAGCCGTATCTCCAGGCGGTCCACGCCCAATTGCCGTGCCCCGGCATCCATCTGAGATTCCAGTGCCCAGAGGTATTGCGGAGCGCCAAAGCCGCGGTACGCGGTGGCGGGGGCGGTATGGGAGAAGACGGCGCGCCCGGTCACGTCAAGATTCGGTATGTGGTAGGCCCCGGAGCCAACATAGCAGGCTTTGCTGACGATTCGGGCCGTTATGTCGGCGTAGGCCCCGATCAGGAAATCCGCGCGCGTGCGATTGAACACGAAGCGGCCGTCTGCGGTGAAGCCGGTGCGCATTGTGACCACGGCGCCGGCCCGGCGACCGGCCAGAAAGGACTCGGCCAGCGTGAGCGTCAGCCGCACGGGCCGATCCGTCCGGAGAGCCAGAAACGCCATCAGGGGTTCGAACTTGGGATAACCCTTTCCCCCGAAGGCGCCGCCCATCTCGGTGGCTATAGCGCGCACTTTGGCAGCGGGCAGCCCGACGGCTTCAGCCACGGCCCGGCGCAGCGGAAACGGATGCTGCACCGTGCTCCAGACGACGACGCCGTCCGGTTCATCCGGTGCCGCCATGAACACGTGCGGTTCGAGGGCAAAATGCACCTGCATGGGAAAGCGATAAGTCTTCTCGATGATCACCTCGGCGTCCTGCTCGTCAATCTCCCCCCATTCGTAGTGCCACTCGTCGTAGACATTGGTGGCACGGTGCGGGCTGTCAGGGCGGAGCGCAGGGTCCTGCACGAGGGGGGCGTCGGGGGCCAGGGCGTCTCCCACGGTAAAGACACCGGGCCGTTCCTCGTGCTCCACATGCACAAGCCTGGCGGCCGCCCGTGCGGTCTCCTTGGTCTCGGCCGCCACAACCGCCACCGGTTCGCCATAGTACTTCGTCTCCCCGTCAGCCAGTATGGGGCGGTCGTCTTCCACGGGGCCGTAGCGTGGTATCGGATGGGGCAGATCGTCCGCCGTCATGACGTAGTGGACGCCTTCCAATGCTTCCGCGTCGGTCTTCTCGACGTTCAGGATGCAGGCGTGAGCGCAGTCCAGCGTGACGAGCTCGGCATGGAGCAGCCCGCGCAGTTGCAGGTCATCAGCGTACTGCAATTTGCCCGTGACACGCTTCCTGCCGCCGCTTTTCTTGACGGATTGCCCCACGTATTCCGGCACGATGGTCTCCCCGCTACGCGGTAACCCGGGCGACAATAGCTTTGAATTCCTCGTCGGTGACGAGAGCTTTCTTACTGATGCCCAGTTCTTTCACGGCTTTCAGGATGGCCGCCTGTTGGTCCTCTGACACGGGCGGCAGGCCCAGGTCTTCCAGCTTCATGCTCACCGAGGCCATGCCGCTTTTCTTGCCCAGGACGTATTCCGGCTGCCGGCCCACGAAGTTCGGGTTCATCCCGAAAAGGACCATGGGATGGTCCTTGACCAGGTTGACGCCCATTCCCGACTCGCGGGTGAAGGAGCGGTCGCCCACCACGGGCTTATTGGGTGCCAGCGGAAAGCCACTTATCTCCCGGACGACTTCGGCGAGTTCCGCCAGTTTATCGAACTTGATGTTGCCCTCGATCCCGTAGAGGGCTTTGGCGGTGACGGCGACTTCCTCAAGCGGCGTATTGCCGGAGCGTTCGCCCAGACCACAGGCGCTGGCATGGACTACCTCAGCGCCGGCGGCGACGGCGGCCATGGGAACTGCCACGCCCATGCCGAAGTCATTGTGGGTGTGTATCTCCAGAGGCTTGCCCGTGATCTCTTTCATCCGGCGGATCAGGAAGCCGGCGGCATGCGGGGACAGGCTGCCCGTGGTGTCCACCAGCCCGATGCTATCAATCTCCGGCAGCACACCCACTTCCTCCATCAAACGGAACAGAAAATCGGGCCGCGCCCGCGTGCTGTCCAGAGGGAACATGACTACCTTCAGGCCGTGGTCCCTGGCGTACTTCGCCGAGTCGGTGGTCAGTTCGATGATATCGTTCTCGCTCCATTTCGCGAACTGGTGTTTCATGCGGGGTACGCCGCATGGGAACTCCAGGATGATACCGTCAACGCCGCACTCAAGGGCCAGATCAATGTCGTCCTGTCGGGCACGGGAGAAGACGTAGACGTCGGCATCGGGTCCCATCTCGACAACGGCCTTCACGGCCCGGGCGTCCTCCTCCGAGACGGCGGGCATCGCAACTTCGATGCGATCAACACCGACCTCGTCGAGCATCCTGGCGATCCGCACCTTTTCCTCGGTGCGAAAAACCAGACCGGGCGTCTGCTCGCCATCTCTCAGGGTAACATCGTGAAAGGTGAGTTTGCCCGGAAGATCCAGTTTCTCCCGCACCTCGGGGGCGTAGTTGAACGAACTCACCCAGTAGTCATCGTTGTGCCATGCGGACTCATCCATGGGTTGCGTCCCTCCTGTCATCGTGACTCTAACCTGTGCCTCTTCTTATCCCCGCGCCAGGCTGTGGGCGGTGAGCCAATCAGCAATCCATCTGGACGAATGACTTCCCCGTCGCCGTTCGCCCCGGTCGTAGAGGCTGCCGTCAGTCCTCGATGATGGCCACGGCCCGTGTCCAGCCGGCTGAGGCGTTCTCGAACTTGACGGGGAAGGCGCAGACCGTGAACCCGCAGGGCGCCGGCAATTTGTCGAGGTTGGCCATCTTCTCGATCTGCAGGTATTCCTTCTCTCTCCCGTAGAAGTGGGCGGGCCACAACGCGTCCTCGTCGCCCTGGCGGTAGGCCTCGGCCATCTTTTTTGCCGGCCGGTCCAGCCCCCAGGCGTCGATGCCGATAACGCGCACGCCCTGCTCCAGTATCCAGGCAGTGGCGCCGGCCCCCAGTCCCGGTTGGCGAGACAGGTACTCGGGGGTGTTCCAGTACTTGTCCGTCCCCGTCTGGATGAGCACGATGTCACCTGGCTGCAGCGTATAGTCTATGTCGCCGAGCGCCTCCTGCACGTCCTCGGTCGTGACCTCTGCGCCGGGTTGCTTGTAGCGCACGTCCACGACCACGCCGGGGCCGTAACACCATTCCAACGGCACCCGGTCCACAGTCCGGGCGGGCCGACCCTCGCACATGGGGCCGTAGTGCCAGGGGGCGTCCACGTGGGTTCCGGAATGGGCCGAGCCACTGATCTGATCGGTGGCCAGGGCCATGCCGTCCTTGAAATCGGCCGGCGACACTCCGGCCAGCCTGGCCAGCCGCCGCGCACCTTCGCGATGGTCACTGTGGGTCAGTGTGGGAGGATAAGGTTCGCTACAGTAGTTCTGATGCGGCAGGCTCAGGTCAATTACGGTGGACATCGCTTGCCTCCTCGGTCTCCGGGCCTTCTGCGTACTCTTGCCTTTTCCGCATCCTGGCGGCCGCGTCTTGTACGGCAGCAATGATGGGGACATATCCGGTGCAGCGGCACAGATTGCCGCACAACGCTTGCTTCACGTCATCGGGCGTCGGGTCGGGATTCTCCATCAGAAGGCCCAGGGCGGACATAACCATGCCGGGAGTGCAGAAACCGCACTGCACGGCTCCGGCGGACAGGAATGCCTCCTGCAGGGGATGCAGTTCGTCACCCTCGGCGAGCCCTTCGATGGTCAGCACCTCGCATCCGTCGGCCTCTACGGCCAGCACCAGGCACGAATTCACGGCGCGACCGTCCATCAGAACCGTGCAGGCGCCGCATTCGCCCTCGCCGCAGCTTTTCTTGGTCCCCGTCAGCGCCAGGCGCTCGCGCAGCAGGTCCAGCAGGGTTTCATTGGGTGCTACGTCCAGGTGCCGGTCCCGGCCGTTGACAATGACGCAGATGGGGATCGCCGAGTCCATGGCCTACTCGCTCTCCCACATTCGCCGTCGGGCGGTCCGCAGACACCTGTGGCTCAGCACGCAGACCATCGCCCGTCGGTAGTCTTCGCCCGCTCGCACGTCGCTGATAGGCCGGGCGTTGCCCGCCAGCTCGTCCAGCCGCTGCTCGGCCGCCCGACAAGGTCCTTCCTCCAGGAAAACTTTGGCCTGGTCCGTGACCAGTATGGGCGTCGGACCCGCAGCCCCGAAGGCAAGCCGCAGATGACCGGAGGGGTTCAGGCAGCACGCGACGCTGACCGAGGCCAGGTCCATTCCACGCCGGCGGGCCAGCCGATGGAAGGCAGAGCCGTTCGCTTCGTTCGGCAGCGGCAGGTCCACCGACTCTACCAGTTCGCCATTCCCGAGAACCGTTCGGCCGGGGCCGGCGAAAAAACCGTCCATCGGCACGCTGTGACGGCCCTCCGGGCCGAAGACATTCACACGGGCCTCATACACCAGCAGGGGCGGAGCGGTGTCCCCCGCCGGGGAGGCGTTGCAGATGTTGCCCACAAGTGTGGCCCGGTTCCTGATCTGCACCGATCCGATGACGGCGGCGGCCTCCGCAAGCGCGGGAAAACGCTTCTCCACTTCGGGGTGGCTCTCGATGTCTGCAAGGCAGGCCATCGCTCCCACGCGTAATCGCCCATCGTCAAGCTCGATGTCTGCGTCCAGTTCCACCACGTGCTTCAGGTCGATGACAACCGCGGGCGTGCGGACGCCCTTCTGCATCTGCACTATCAGGTCTGTCCCTCCGGAGAGCACAGCCGCATCATCCGTGCAGGAGTGCAGCAATTCAGCCGCTTCCTGGAGCGAGTGGGGCCGGGCGTACTCAAAGGGCTGCATAGGGCTACCGTTGGGACGAGCGTGCGGGGTGCGGAATCTTTTACAGGTTACCTAAGAATGGTAGCATAAGCGTCTTGAGCCGACAAGACAACGGAGGAGGGCCCACCGAGCGTGACCCGGCAGATAGGAGCGGTCATCCTGGCAGCAGGGGCATCTTCACGTATGGGAACCAGCAAGGCCCTGCTGAAGCTGGGGGGAGAGCGGATCGTCGAGCGCGTGGTGCGGATGTTCCGTGCAGGCGGCGTGCCGGAGCCGCTCGTGGTTACCGACCCGAAGGCCCACCGCCTGGACGCCGTGCTGGAAGAGCTCGAAGTAGCCGTTGTGCACAATCCGGACCCGCAGCGGGACATGTTCTCTTCGGTTCGGGTAGGGGTGGCCGCCCTGCCGCCGGGGTTGGATGCCTTCTTTATCCACCTGGTGGATATGCCTTTCGTGACCCCCGAGACCCTGCGGGCACTGCGGAGTGAGCTTGACGACGGTGTGCCGGTTGTGCACCCTTCCTACGAAGAGCGCCGGGGCCACCCGCCCCTCCTGTCGGCGTCGCTGATACCCCGGGTGAAGAGCTTCGACAGGCCGGGCGGCCTGCGAGCACTGCTGGCTGACTACGACGATGCCGCACGGCACGTGGAGTGCGACGACCCCGGCGTTCGCTTCGACATAGACACCCGGGATGATTACCGTCGCGCTCAGGCCATCCTCGCGCAGATCGCGGACGGCAGGTCGTCCCGCTCGGATGCGTTCAGGTCAAATAACGCGTGAGGCGACTCCGGGCCGAGACGGGCCAGCCAGAATTGCAGCGCCCTTGCCTGGATCACGGCTATGACTTCCCCATGCTGCCGCCACAGCGCCTTTGCTGCCTCCATGTAGGCTGTGGCCCGTTGCTCCAGAACCCCCAGTTCGTCGAGGACGACCAACGGAGCGTCCGCCGCCCGACGCAGCACGCTCACCCCGAACGTATTGAATACGGTCAGGTCCACTTCGAAGTCTCCCCAGCTCTCCGCACCCTCGCTCGCCCGGGCGAAGACACGCTCCTCCTCTCCGTCCCATGTGCCCAGCACAAGCGCCACTTTCCGACCACGCCGGACAATTGCACGGGTGCGAATGCCTGCGACGTGCCGGGGCCGCAGTGCGCAGATTGCCCTCGTGACGGCCGTGGTCTTGCCCGATCCTATGGCACCGGTAACGATAACGTTCACAGAAAAGTCACCTGGGCACAGATGAGCGCGACCAGGGCAAGGGCCGTCGCTGCGTCCAGGAGCCTGCCGGGGGCGGCCATCTTCGGAGCTTCCTGCGTCATCCACACCCGGGCTCTCAGGCCGAGTGCTCTGCCCAACGGCACGGTGACCGCGGAGAGCATGACGGCGACAGGAGCGTAATGGATGGCCAGGGGCATGCCGGTGGGCTCGTGTATGCAGGCGGGAATTCCCGTGACAAACCCGACCGGCACGAACAGGTTGGTTGCGAGCAACCCGGCCACCCCTCCCACGAGGGCGGCGTAGGGCAGGCGGCTCATCTTCCGGGGATTGGCCAGGGTCAGCAGCGCAAACAGCGCCACAAGCTCCATCACGTAGGCATAGCAGGGGTTGGCGACCGCGCCGCTGAGGACCGGCCGACCCAGCGCCACCGCCCCGGCGGTCTTGGCACCCATGGCCAGCAAGAGAGGCAGAAAAAGCATCCAGCACGTCTTGCCGGCATAGTAGGCCGTGGAGAGGAACAGCAGGGCGGTGCCCGTCAGGACCGATCCGGTCATGCCCCTGGGGCAACTGGCGCTCACGAGTGACCCGAAAGCCACTTCGGTAAACGCCCATACCAATCCAACGATGACAACGAAACGCAAGTAAAGCGTCCGACGCGGTTCTTCCGATTGCATGGGGGCCTCCTGCGCAGATTATTACCAGGCCCGACATCATAATCCTGCCCGTGCAGCCGCGCAAGTCTGTGAGGTGCCTTGCGACTGCGCCCTCGCCGGTTATCATGGCATTCTGTAACGCACTCAAGCAGGTGGTCTGAAACGATGCACGAGGAAGAGGTCTGGGAGTTTGCCCGGCAACAGCTTGCCGCGGATGTCCCGATGGTTCTGATGGTCGTCGTGAACGCCGAGGACAACACTCCGGGCAAGCCGGGGTTCAAGATGGCGGTTGCGCCGGACGGCTCGCGCCGGGGCACGGTGGGCGGAGGAGCGCTGGAGCACCAACTCGTCCGGCAGGCACACCAAATGCTGGACGCCAGGGACGTGGATGCTCAGTTGTTCCGCCTCCAACTTGCCGACAACGAACAGGACGAGCCCCTGGACATGATCTGCGGAGGGACGCAAACTGTGGCCCTTTGTCCTCTGCGTGCATCGGACAACGCCGCTGTGAAACGAATCCTCCGCTGCCTGAAAGAGGGGAAAGCTGTCCGCCTGCGCCTGACGCCGGAAGGCCTGTCGGTCCCCGAAGGGGAGCCAAGAGGAGACCGACATCGCTTCACCCGCTCCGGGGACGACAGATGGCGCTACGAGGAGACGTTGGGCCTTGTGGACAGCGTTTACATCGTGGGAGGCGGACACGTGGGAATGGCGCTTTCCCGGGCGCTGGCGCCCCTGGACCTGCGCGTGGTCGTCATGGACGAACGGCGGGAACTGGAGACGTTGCGGGAGAACCGGTGGGCGCAGCAGAAACAGGTTATCCCCTTCGACGAGGTCGGCGAGCACATACCCGAGGGAGACGGCACGTACGTGGTCATTTCCACCCCACGGCATAGCGCGGACGAATGCGTGTTGCGCCAGCTCATCCGCAAGCCCTTACGCTACCTGGGCATGCTGGCCAGCACGAGAAAGGTCACCCAGATCAAGACTCACATGCATGCCGCCGGTTTCAGCGATGAGGTGTTGGGGCGCGTACGGTCCCCCGTCGGACTGCCCATCAACAGCCACACGCCTGCCGAGATCGCCATCAGCATCGCCGCCGAGATCATCAAGGTCAAGAATAGCTGACGGCGTCCGCGACGCGACACGATCGCATCAGGCGGCAGCCCTCGGCCGCTTTGAACACCTCATCCGCCTCGTTCTACCGGATACCCGTCCCCCGTATTCTCTCGCGGCATCAAGAGACCAACGGCCAGGCAGCCCTCCGTCACACCCCTTCCCAGCACCGACGTCTAAGTGGTACGCCCGGGGAGACTCGAACTCCCGACCTGCGGTTTAGGAAACCGCCGCTCTATCCTGCTGAGCTACGGGCGTACCGTTCGGCATCGTTTTGTCGCGGCCCCTACCGCACTTATACTACGGCAACAGGCGCTGGAAAGAAAGCTTACGGCTCCTGCCGGCCCTGCAGGGGAGGAATCAGGCGGCCTGTGCGGTTCATATAGGCGCGGTATTCCTGGCCGAACGCGTCCAACATCGTCCGCTCTTCTCGGCTTATCCGGATGAGCAAGAACGGGACGAAGAAGACCAGTGCGCCCGGGCCGGCCAGCCAGTTGTGCAGCAGCAGCGGCTGAGCGACGGCCCACAGCAAGTGGGCGGCGTACATGGGGTGGCGGATGTGGGTATAGATACCCTCCGTGACAAGCCTGTGGTCGGGCCGCACCTGGACGCGGGGGGACCAGTGGGGACCCAGGTCGGCGTGGGAACGCCACAGCAACAAGAGCGCGGCGGCGAATGCAACCGTGCCCGGCCAGCCCGTCCAGGTCGGCAGGCTGTGGTCGGCAAAGCTCAACCAGGGGGAGAATATGTAGACGAAGGCGCAGATCTGGCAGATACCCCAAAGGCCCATCAGCACGCCTTCCACCGGCGTGAGGCCGGCGCGCGGCGCGGGCTCCCACTCCTCCCGCCGGTAGCCGGACGTGTAATGGCAGCGGACGACCGTTGCACCGGCCACGCAGGCGACGAAGATGTATTGAAATATCCGCTGCACGTCTCGGCCCTCCAGAGAGCCGACCCTACTCGAAGTGGGTGAGCAGGTGCTCCTCCGCCTCCCACATCTCCTCGAACATGGCGCGGATCTCGTCCAGCGCCAGCACGGAGGCGGTCAGCGGGTCCAGCGCCACGGCGTGGAACGCCGCCTCCCGGTCGCGATCGAGCACCGCCCGGACGGCCAGTTCCTGCACCGCTATATTGCTGCGGTTGATGGCGGCGCACTGCGGCGGCAGGTCGTCCACGTGGCAGGCATGAACGCCCTCAGCGTCCACCATGCACGGCACCTCGACGCAGCAGCCGTCCGGCAGATTGCCGATCAGGCCGTGATTCATGACGTTTCCGTTGAAGCGGAACGGCCGGTTCAGGACGTAGGACTCGATGATGTCGCTGGCGTATTCATGGGAGCGCTTCAGGTCGGGCACCTCGGACTCCGTGTCCAGGCTTGCCCCGGTGTCCACCATCCAGGCACGCTTGCGGTAAGGCTCCATTCTCACTTCTCGCGCCTCCAGGCCGAACCGCTCCCGCAACTCGGGCGTCCGCCGGAAGTAGGGAACGTACTCGGAGTTATGCCCGCTGCTCTCGGTCACGAAATAGCCGAAGTGCTTCATCATCTCGCAGCGGATCGGATCGGAGGAATAGACCTCCGGGTCCTTGATGGCTTCCCACAGGCGCGGGTAGGCGTCCTCACCGTTGTGCCGGAAGCGCAGGATCCAGCTCTGGTGGTTGATGCCCGCCACCAGGTAGCTCACCTCCTCGTAGGGCGCCTCGATCCATCCGGCCAGCTTTCGCGTGGTGCCCTGCACGCTGTGGCACAGGCCGACGTTCCGCACGGACGACCCCTGGCTGTGCAGCCAGGTGAGCATGGCCATGGGGTTGGTGTAGTTGAGCAGCAGCGCGTCGGGGCAGAACCGCTCCACGTCCTTACAGAACCCCAGTTGCACCGGCCCCGTGCGCAGGAACCGGAAGACGCCGCCCGGCCCCAGGGTGTCGCCCACGCGCTGGTCCACACCGTATTTGCGCGGGATCAGCATCTCGGACGCGTACGGTTCACCCCAGTAGGCAGCGCCGCCGACCGAGACGGACGTGATGACCACGTCGGCATCCGGCAGCAGGTCCGCCCTTTCCGTGCTGCTCTCGACCTTTCCCGGCAGGCCGTGTCCCTCGACGGCGCGGCGGACGTATTGGGTGACTCCGCTGAGGCGCTCCTCGTGGATGTCGCACAGGCAGATGGTCGCGTCCTGCAGCGTCTCGTGGGCCAGTATGTCTATCGAGAGCCGACTGCCGAATCCGCTCCCTGCGCCGATGATGACGATCTTTGCCACGTCCGGTCTCCTCAGTCTATGGGTTACAGGCGCCAGTGGTCCATAACACTTGAGTTTCCGGGTTCAGAGCCATGCTGGTGGGGTCAATTCAAGGCGCGGCGACAAAGCCGACCTTTATGGTCCCTGCGGAGCCGCAACGCAGAAGTGGCCCGCCAGCATGGCGCCCGAAGGGCCGGGCGGCGGCACGCCATCTGCGGCGTTGCGCTTCGTCGGCCGATCCGTGAAGGTCGCCACCCGACTGGGTCGCCTCCTCACCGCGCCTTGCATCTGAGCCTATCCGCCCCGCGGCACCGTGTCAAAGCGCGCCCACGTATTTCGTAGGCGTTTAGCGTGGTCAACCGAGAAGGTTCGTAGCGTGCCCCGCCTCTCGTGTCTGACCC